>NZ_JAPIVK010000011.1 GCF_026183675.1 Microbulbifer halophilus | reverse complement strand
ACCGGCGGCGGGCGGCGCCCGCACCAGCGCCGGCGGCCCGGCCTCCGGCGACAACAGCGCGCCCGATGAGGCCCCGCAGTCATCCTCGGAGCGCGTGGCGGAACTCGAGGGCGAGTTCGACTCGACCATGGCCAGCTACGACGGCATGATCCTGCGCGAGCGCGAGTATGTGCGCAACCGCCCCGCCTCCGCCGAAGACGAAGGCGCCGAGGGCGAGGAGGCACCGCCACCCGGCGAGTCCCTCGAAGACCTGATCGAATCGGCGGAAGCGGAAATCCCCGCGCCCCCGGGAGGTGGCGGTGGCGAGGGACCGGGCGCGGAGCAGAACAACTCCAGCGGCCAGGCCACCGGCCCCGGCATGCCCACCAAAGGGCGCAAGGGCGAGTACAACCACACCGGCACCACCCCGGTGGTACCTGCGGATATTCCCGACGGCGATGACGACGACGTGGTAGCGCGGCAGATTCGCGAGGCCGCCACGCGTGAGTCGGACCCCGAACTGCGGGAAAAGCTCTGGGAAGAGTATCGGAAATACAAAAAAGCGCAGAATTGAAAGCGGAGGCTATCGGTATGTTTTTTTCCCTCTCCAGTATCGGCGGCAGGCTGATACGCATACTGCCGCTGGTGGCGGTGTTCACGCTCGGTGCCTGTACCACCACCGATGTGCGCACCACCGCCTTTACCCCCCTCACCGTCGAGGACGCCACCATTCCCGAAGGCCGGCTGCTGGATGTGGGCGTAGTGCAGTTCAACCCGGGCCTGGACACCGCCGAGGTGGACGAGGACCAACTGGTGTTCCCCGAGCTGCGGCGGGCGGAATCCCGCTACGTGGCCGTCACCCTGGCGGACTCCCTGCAATCCAGCCAGGGCTGGGGCGCGGTGCGGGTGATTCCCAGCGAGCGCACCAATATCGACGTCACCGTCACCGGCCGTATCGTGCAGTCCGACGGCGAGACCCTGACCATGGATATCACCGTCACCGACTCCCGCGGCCAGCGCTGGTTTACCAGGCAGTACACCGAGCAGGCATCCCACTACGCCTACGACAGCAAGCATCCCACCAAGGGCGACGCCTTCCAGGGTATCTACAATCGCGTCGCCAACGACATGCTGGTCTACCGCCGGAAACTGTCGGACCAGTATATCGCCGAGCTGCGCAGCATCTCCGAACTGAAATTTGCCCAAAGCTTCGCCCCGGAAGCCTTCGACCGCTACCTCAGCAAAACCGAAGACGGCCTCTACCAGCTCAATGCACTGCCGGCGGAAGATGATCCCATGCTGCAACGGGTGCGCAGGATCCGCGAACGCGACTACCTGTTCGTCGACACCCTGCAGGGCTACTACGGCACCTTCGTCAAATCCATGGAAACCCCCTACCAGGAGTGGCGGGCCATGAGCTATGAAGAAGTCCAGCAGATGCAGGAGCTGAAACGCAAGGCCCGCAACCACACCATCATGGGCGTCGCCGCCATCGTCGGCGGTATCGCCGCCGCCGGTGCCGGAGCCGGCAGCGCCCGCGCCGCCGGCCAGGTGGGGATCGCCGGGGGCGGCTACCTGATCAAGAGCGGTTTCGACCGCCGCAGCGAGGCCAAGATGCATATCGAGGCCCTGCAGGAGCTGGGCGATTCGATGCAGGCGGAAGTGGAACCGCGCATCGTGGAACTGGAAGACCGCACCGTGACCCTGACCGGCTCGGTGGAAAACCAGTACCGCCAGTGGCGCGAACTGCTCAAGGAAATCTACGAAGCCGAAACCGGCAACCTGGAAGAGCAGATCTGAAGCGGCATAGGGGGCGGTGCAGTACTCGGAACTACCCCGCATGGCTATGATAAGCCAGAAGCTCGATGCGAAGGGCCTGATGCCGGGGGTTCTTTGCGGGACTGTCTGCGAGAGGGGCCGAAGGCGCCGTGAATACCTGGAGCGGCCGGGACACCTCGCAGACAAGCCTACAGGGACGTATACACGGCGTGTCCCGCAAAGAACCCCCGGTAGCAGGCCCGCCCCAAAGCCTTAACTCAGTGCCATTCGGGAACGCCCCGACCTCAGCGCAGAATAAACACAGCCGAGCGGAATCACCATGCAACACCGCGATCCGTCCTCCGACGACGACACCACAATCCAGCCCGCCGATTTCAGCTTCGACCGCGACGGCGCGGGCGGCAACAGGCCGCAAAAACCCGGGCCGGCTGCGAAGACACCCGGGGCCGGGAAAGGCGACAGGGCCCAGTGGCGGCCCCTCGCCCTCGGCGGCCTGCTGCTGGCGGGTCTCGTGGGCGTATTCTGGCTGCTGCCGCAGGCGGTGGAAAAACCCGAACCCCGGATTGAGCCCGCCACCACCGACACCGGCGAACAGGAATCCGGCGCGAAAAAAATACAGGCCTCCCCCTACAGCGATGCGGAAATCGCCCAGCAGCGCCGCGCTGTGCAAAAGGTACTGCAGGACATACTGGTACTGCAGGAAGAACTGGAAGAAAGGGATATCGAAGTCTGGGCGGCGGAGGATTTCGCCGCGGCCAAATCCCTCGCCGAAGAGGCGGACGGCATCTACCGACAGCGCCAATTCAAGCGCGCCCTGGACAAGTACCGCGAATCCCTCGCCGCCTTCCAGCAACTGCGCGACAGCATTCCCGATCGCCTGGAAAAACATATCGCCGACGGCAACGAGGCGCTGGACCGCGGCGACGCCGAGGCCGCCCACGCCGCCTTCGACCTGGTACTGACCATTTCCGAAGACCACCCCCGCGGTGTAAAGGGCAAGGCCCGCGCGGAAAAACTGCCGCAGGCCTGGAAACATTTCACCGACGGCCAACAGGCCTTCGCCGACGGCCAACTGGACGGCGCGCGCGACGCCCTCCGCCAGTCGCTGGAGGTGGATCCGCAAACGCGCCCGGCGAAAGAACTGCTGCCGAAAGTACTGGCGGCGATCACCGAGCGGGATTACAGCGAATCCATGTCCACCGGCTACGCCGCCATTGCCGAGCGGGATTTCACCGCCGCGGAAAAAGCCTTCCTCCGCGCCAAAAAACTGAAACCCGAAGCCGAAGACCCGGCCATCGGCCTGCGGCAGGCCCGCAACGGCGCCGAACAGTCGAGCATCGACCAACTGCTCGCCCGCGCGCAGCAACAGGAGGAATCCGAGGACTGGCACGGCGCGGTCGAAAGCTACACAAGCCTCCTGGAAAAAGACGGCAGCCTGGTATCCGCCATCACCGGCAAGGCCCGCGCCGAGGCGCGCGCCGAACTGGACGACCGCCTGCAGGCGCTGCTGGACGACCCGCTCAGCCTGGGCGACAGCAAACGCAACCAGCACGCCCGCAGCGTACTCGCCGACGCCCGCACCATCAGCGGCAGCAGCGCCCGCACGGAGCGCCTGCAACAGCAGATAGAAAACCTGGAAACCGCCCTCACCCAGGCACTGATCCCGCTGCCGGTGGTGCTGCAATCCGACAGCAGCACCAACGTCACCATCTACCACGTGGGGCGGCTGGGCAACTTTGCCGAGCGGGAAATCACCCTCAAGCCCGGCCGCTATACCGCGGTGGGTACGCGCGCCGGCTACCGCGACGTTCGGCGCGAATTTACCGTGGAGCCCGGCGAAGAACCGCCCACGGTGGTGATCCAGTGTGCCGAAAAAATAAACGGTGCCAATAATAGCTGAAGCCGAGGCCTGTAGCTGAACCCGGGACCTGTATAAAAATCAAAACGCACAGAATTATCGCGTTGAACAAAAACGCCGTCCCGGTATGCTTGAAACGATGATTGTTACGACAAACGGTATCGCCGGGTCCATGGAGTTGACGGTTGCAGACTAAGCTGTACTGCACCGAAGAAGACTTGCATATCTGTTCCGGCAGAAAGCGCCCCCGGATTCCGGCGCCACTCTGCAAATGCGATAAATCGATAAGTGCGCAGTAACAGGAAGCCATAAATGACAGCGAAGGAAGCGGTACCCGTTCGCGGCGACAGCCCCGCCGACGACGACTTTTCAGTAATCCAGCCCGTCGGTTTCACGCCGGTTGAAGAGCAGGCCGGCGGCGGCAAACTGCTCCTGTCGCCGCGGGCCCTCACTGTCGCCGGCTGCCTGCTGCTCGGCACCCTGGTGCTGGTCTACCTGCTGGTTGCTCGCTCGCTGATCTTCGAGACCCAACCCGCCGACGCGGACGTCAGTGTCAGCGGCCTCGCCCTGCCCCTGGGCGACGGCCACCTGGTGCTCCCCGGCACCTACAGCTACACCGTCAGTGCTACCGGCTACCTGCCGAAAAACGGCGAGGTGGAAATATCCAGCGACGACCACAGCCGCCACGCCGTCACGCTGGAAAAGCTGCCGGGCCACCTGCAGATCGTCGCGGATCCCCCGGTGCCGGTGCGTGTGGAGATAGACGGCGAGGAAGTCACCAGCGAACAGGGTCTGGTGAAAGACGTACCCGCCGGGCGCAAGCGCATCACCGTGCTCACCGACCGCTACCTGCCCTTCACCCAGGAAGTGGACGTCGAGGGCCTGGACAACACCCAGCGCCTCGAGGCGCAATTGCGCCCCGCCTGGGCCGATATCCATATCAGCAGCAACCCGCCCGGTGCCACCGTCACCGTCGAGGGCGAAGTGCTGGGCAGGACACCCCTGGAAGCGGAACTGATACAAGGCGACCGCGTGGTGGAAATCTCCATGCCCGACCACAAGACCGCGGAAATCCCGGTAGCGGTGACCGCCGGCGTCGAACAGCGGCTGGCACCGGTGGACCTGGGCGCGGCGGACGGCATACTCCAGGTGGCGAGTACGCCGGTCGGCGCCAGCGTGACAGTGGACGGCGAATTCCGCGGCCGCACGCCCATGGAGCTGGCACTCACCTCCGGCACGGAACACCAGTTGCGCTTTTTCAAGGACGGCTTCTCCTCGGTGGAACGCACCGTGCAGATGGGCGCCGGCGCCGAGCGCGATATGACCATCGACCTGAACGCCGTCTTCGGTCGCGTGCGCATCACCAGCAGCCCGGAAAGCGCCCGCGTCTATATCGACGGAGAGCTGGCCGGCAACGCCGGCGAGACCTTCAGGCTGCCCACCCGCAGCCACGAAATCCTGGTGCGCAAGGAAGGCTACGAAGACTACCGCACCACCGTGGTCCCCAGTGCCAAGCTCGAGCAGAGCATTCGCGCCGTACTGCTGACCGCCGAGGAGGCGCGCTGGAGCGATGTACCGGCGGAGATCAGCCACCCCGCCGGCGGCCGCATGAAGCTGATGCGCCCGGACGCCAAGTTCACCATGGGCTCCTCCCGCCGCGAACAGGGCCGCCGCGCCAACGAAGTGATGCGCGAGATCTACCTCAACCGCGCTTTCTATATCGGCGTCACCGAGGTCACCAACCGCGAGTTCCGACGCTTCAGGCGCATGCACAGTTCCAGCCACGTCGACGGTGTCAGTCTCGACAACGACAACCTGCCGGTGGTCAACATTTCCTGGACCGACGCGGCGCTCTTCTGCAACTGGCTCAGTGAACGCGACGGGCTCACCCCCGTCTACCGCACCGAGCGCGACCGCGTTACCGGCTTCGACGGCGGCGCCAACGGCTACCGCCTGCCCACAGAAGCGGAGTGGGCCTGGGCGGCGCGTTTCCAGAACGGCGACATGCGCAAATTCCCCTGGGGAGACGAGCTGCCGGTGCGAAAAGATTCCGGCAACTACGCCGACAACAACGCCGCGGAGCTGGTCCCGGCAGTGCTGCGCAGCTACAGCGACCGCTACGCCGCCACCGCACCCGTCGCCACTTACAGTGCCAATGGCCTGGGCCTGCACGACCTGGGCGGCAACGTCTCGGAGTGGATTCACGACCTGTACACCATCGGCACCGGCCTTTCCATGCGCCGCGAGGAAAACCCGGTGGGCCCCCAGGACGGCGACTACCATGTGATCCGCGGCTCAAGCTGGCGCCACGCCGGGCTGACCGAACTGCGCCTGTCCTTCCGCGACTACGGCGCCGATCCCCGCAACGACGTGGGTTTCCGCGTGGCGCGGTGGGTGAACTGATTTGAAAATGCTGACAAACACCGGAGCCTACTGATGCGACACCCAGCAAAACACTGGCTATTCACCCTGCTCTGCGTCGCGGCGATCTCCGCCCCGACAGTGGCACAGGATGAGAGCGGGGAAAGCGAAAAAGAAGATACCGGGGAAACAACGGAACCGGTAAAAGTGGCCCAGGCAAAAGCCGGGGATGAAGACAAGAAAGCCTCGACCGACGCAGACGACTACGAAGCCTCGGAGGAAATCTCCGAAGACCTGTCCGTCTCCTACCCGGTCGATATCTGAGAAGAGCGAGCGACACCATGAAATTCAAATCCTCCGACTTTCTCTTCCAGCTGTTTGCGCTGCTCGGCGCAATCATCCTGGTTCACGCCGTCTATGTGTCGATCATCCGCCCCAATGCGGACGCCATGATCGAAGAGCAGATGGCGCAGGAAGCCGCCGGCGAAACCTATGTGCAGCAGCGCTCCCTCTATATCGTGATGCGCGACTACGAGCAGGAAGCCTGTTTCGTACTGATGCTCTGGGCCATGGCGATCATGGGCCTGAAGGCGCGCCGCAGCCTGCGCGAACGCCAGTTGCTCGACCGCGCCCTGCTGAATGTCGGCGAGGGCACACCGGTGCTGCCGGAAGACGCGCGCGACCTGTCGCGGCCGATCCAGGCGTTGCCGGAAGAGGAGCGCAGCTACCTGTTACCCCGCGCCCTGCTCACCGCGCTGCAGCGCTTCGGCTCCACCCGCAACGTCGCCGCCACCTCCAACTCGGTCAAGGAAGTCTGCGACACCGAGGGCGATCGCCTCGACAGCGAGCTGGCGATGGTGCGCTATATCACCTGGGCGATCCCGTCGATCGGCTTTATCGGCACGGTGCGCGGCATCGGCGAGGCCCTGTCCCAGGCACACCGCGCCGTGGAAGGCGATATCGCCGGCGTCACCGTCAGCCTGGGTGTGGCCTTCAACTCCACCTTCGTGGCGCTGGTGATCAGCATCGTGATCATGTTCTTCACCCACCAGCTGCAACTGATGCAGGAGCGGCTGGTACTGGATACGCAGAGCTACTGCGACAACAGGCTGCTGCGTTTTCTCAAGGTGAGCTGACAACCCGGAACCCGAAAGAATAGCTCCCCTCTCCCCTTGGGAGAGGGGCCGGGGAGAGGGCCCTGCGGCCGCCCCCAAAAAGAGAAGGAAAGGAAAGAGCCATGAATCAAGGCGTCCTGGAAATCAACGACTGCGGCCTGCGCGTCTTCGACGGCGCCGACGAGGTGCTCGACAGCCCCGGCGTCGCCGTTATCGAGCCGCGACAGATCCTGGTGGGCACCGCGGCACTGATGCGTGCGCGCAGCCATCCCACCCAGGCCAACCACCAGTTCTGGCGCCGCCTGAGCCTGGAATCCCTGAAGTCGGAAAACGCCCGCTGCCGCCACCACGCGGACCTGGCCTACTGCCATCTGCAGGAAGTCGCCGACCACTGCGACCTGCCGGCGGAAGTGGCGCTGGCCGTGCCGGGCAATTTCACCCGCGAACAGCTGGCGCTGCTGCTGGGTATCGTCAACGAGAGCCCGATCAACGCCGTGGGGCTGGTGGACGCCGCCACCGCCTGTATCGCCCATTCGGCGCCGCGCGGGGTGCACCTGCATATCGAGCTGCAACGCCACCAGACGCTGATCAGCCGCGTGGCCGTGCATGAACAGGCGGTGCTGGATATCGCCGAGACAGTGGCCGACGCCGGCCTGCAGAACTTCCAGGATGCCTGGGCGCGGGTATTTACCGACGCCTTCATCATGCAGTGCCGCTTCGATCCGCTGCATTCCGCCGACGCGGAGCAGCAGCTCTACGACATGATGCCCCAGTGGGTAAGCCGCGCCATGCGACAGGGGGAAGTGCAGGCAGAACTGGACGACCGCACAGCGAAAATCGGCCTGCGCCAGCTCCAGGATGCCTGTGCACCGATCCTCTCCCGGGTGCGCGCGATGATCGACAATCTGGCCGAGTCCGGCGGCGTTGTCTTCGTCTCCCATCGCTGGGCGGAAATTCCCGGCGGCGCACAACTGGCGGAGCGCATTCACCTGCTGCCGCACAACTGTGTGGCCCAGTCCGTGGCCAAACGCTGGCAGGAAGTGCACAGCGATTCCGCCGCCCTGCGGCTGGTCAACGCCCTCAGCGCGGCGCCCGCTAACGAAGTGGCAGTACAGGTCAACAGTGCCGCCGAGGCCGCCGCCACACACCTGCTCTACGGTCACCGCGCGCTGGCGGCGCAGCAGCCGCTGTTTGTCAGCTGGAAAGAGGGCCGCTTTGCCGTGACCCCGACACCGCCGAACCATCCGGCCGCCACCATCACCAACCACGCGGGCAAACTGGCCTTGCGGGTGGATGCCGGCACCCGGCTGATGCTGAACGGTCGGGAAATCGCCGCGCCGGTCAACCTCAGCGCCGGCGACAGGATCGGCGTTCCGGACGCAGAGGAAGTCATCACCGCGATCAGCGTGGAGCATTATGGCGCGTAAGAACAGAAGGTTTTCCACCTTCAGCCTGTCGTTTCTCGACATCATGTCCTGTGGCTTCGGGGCCGTGGCGCTGATCTTCCTGATCATCAAACACGGCTCCGACCACGACATCGAGGCGGAAAACCAGGACCTGGCCGCCGAGGTCAACCTGCTGCAGGAAGAAGTGGAGTACGGTCGCGAGCACCTGGTGCAGGCGCGCAACACCCTGGATTCCACCAGCGACGAACTCGCCGAGGCCCAGGGGCTGGCGCGCCGGATCATCGAGGAGATCGAGGCGGTCAAGGGCAATATCGCCGAAATCGACAGCACCGATGAAGAGGACGATATCAAGCGCCTGCAGGAGAAACTGAAAAAACTCCAGCAGGCGAAAAAGGAACTGGAGGCCGAAAACGAAAAGCTCGGCAACAATGTGCGCAAATTTGTCGGCGACGGCGACCGCCAGTACCTGACCGGCCTGCGCCTCGGCGGCGATCGCATCCTGGTACTGCTGGATTCGTCGGCGAGTATGCTCGGCGACGAACTGATCAAGGTAATCCGCACCCGCAATATGTCCTCGCGGGTCAAGCGGCAGACGGAAAAATGGCAGCGCGCCCTGCGCACCGTTTCCTGGCTCACCGCCCAGTTTCCCCAGGACAGCCGATACCAGATCTACACTTTCAATACCGGTTTCCGGGCCGCCATCGCCGGTACCGAGGACCGCTGGCTGAATGTGGACGATCACGACCAGCTCGACAAGGCGATCGACGAACTGGGAAAGGTGGCGCCGGAAAACGGCACCAGCCTGGAACGGATCTTCAACGCCGTGAGCGCCATGTCGCCGTTGCCGGACAACATCATCCTGATTACCGACGGCCTGCCCACCCAGGGCATGAAAAAGCCGAGCGGCGATACCATTTCCGGCAACGACCGCCGCGATCTGTTCAAGCGCGCGATCAAGGTGCTGCCGAAAGAAGTACCGGTGAACGTGATCCTGTCGCCGATGGAGGGCGACCCGTTTGCCGCCAGTGAATTCTGGAAACTTGCCATGGATACCCAGGGGTCCTTCCTGGCGCCATCGAGGGACTGGCCATGAGACGCAACCGTCAGAAACGACAACAGGAAGAGTTCAGCATCTCTTTTCTCGACGTCATCTGCTGCGGCTTTGGCGCTATTGTCCTGCTGTTGATGATCGCCAAAACCATCGAGCCCATCGTGCTCGAGGAAGCGGAAATGGACCTGGACGGCCAGGTACAGGAGCTGCAACGGCAACTGGCGGAAATCCGCGGCGAGACCAGTGTCCTCAACCGCGACCTGAACGCCAAGCGCGAACAACTCGACATAGAGCGCGAGCGCATCGCCAAACTCCGCGGCGAGTTGAACACACTGCAGGCCCGGTACGCGCGCAAGACCGAGGGCGAAACCGAGGAGGGCAAACTGCGCGGCGAGCTGACCGTGGCCCTGCAGACCATGACCAAAGAAATGCGCCGCCTGCTGGGTGAAAACTACCAGCGCAAGAACAACGTCATCGGCGGCATCCCGGTGGACAGCGAGTATGTCCTGTTCATCATCGATACCTCCGGCAGTATGTTCAATTACGGCTGGGACCGGATGATGGCCGAAATGGTCAACACCCTCGACCTCTACCCCAACGTCAAGGGAATCCAGGTCATGAACGACATGGGGGACTACATGTTCTCCAACTACCGGCGCAAATGGATTCCCGATACCCCCGGGCGCCGCCAGGCAATCCTGGAGCGGCTGCGCTCCTGGAACCCGTTCAGTAATTCCAGCCCGGTGGAGGGTATCCAGAAAGCGGTGCGCAGCTTTTACGACCCGGACAAGAAAATCAGTATCTACGTACTCGGCGACGAATTCACCGGCAAGTCGATCCGCCGGGTGATGCTGGCAGTGGACAGGGTCAACGCCCAGCACGGCGAGGGCAAGCGCAATGTGCGCATTCACGCAGTGGGCTTCCCGATCCAGTTCTCGCGTCCGCCGCACCTGCAGACCACCGGTCTCCGGTTTGCCGCCTTGATGCGGGAGCTGACCTACCGCAACGGCGGTACTTTTGTGGGGCTAAACGACTTTCGATAGCCGGATTCCAGCGAGGAATAAACCATGGTTTTCCCGAGAAACGGATTTTCAGCGGCAACGAAAATCATCCTGATCACAGCGGCAGTGTTCACCGCCGCCTGCAGCCACACGGTGCGGGTGGACGGCGAGTACCCGGCCCCGGTGGGCCCACAGCACCCGCTGACAGTGGGGGTCTACCTGAGCGAAGGCTTCAGCAACTTCACCTACCGGGAAGACAGCGAGGATCGCGACAACTGGAGTATCGACACCGGCCGCGCACAGAAAAACCTGTTCGGGCAGGTACTGGACTCCATGTTCAAGAAGGCCATTCCCCTGTCGCAGTACCCACAGGACCTGCCCGACGATGTGGAGCTGGTGATAGTGCCGGAAGTGCGCGAACTGCAGTTCACCATGCCGCGGGAAACCGGGGTCAATATTTTTGAAGTCTGGATCAAATACGATATGCACGCCTACGACCAGCAGGGCGACTCGGTGGCAGACTGGGTGATCACCGCCTACGGCAAGACACCCACCGCCTTCCTGAGGTCCCGCGAGGCCGCGCTGGCCCAGGCAATCAATGTCGCCCTGCGCGATGCCGGCGCCACTCTCTACACGGGCTTCGCCCAGGTACCGGAACTCAAGGCAGTGCTGGCCCGCAAGCAGCGCTCCCTGTCGATGAAGGAAGCCGAAGAAACGGCTGACTAACCAGGAGGTTGTCGTGTTCAGAATAGTGTTTGTACTGGTCCTCGCCGCCATCAGCGGCTGTACCACCGTGGTCATCGACGAGTACCGGCGCAGTGAGGGCGAGCTGGCCAGAGGCGACTCGGTGGTAATCCTCGGCCGCCGCCATTCCAGCGAGTACGAGACGGAGCCGGACCTGATCGACTGCGTCGGCGATCGCCTCGACAACCCCGATCGCGGCGTCCGGGTGATACCGGAAAAGCAGTTTGTCGACGCCATGTACCCCTGGTTCGAGCCCCGCACCGCACCCATGCACCTCAAGTCCCTCGACCAGTTGATGAAAATCCCGCAGGTGCGCGAGCGCCTGGAGACTTACGGAGTGAAATATATCGTCTGGATCGACGGCTCCACCGAGACCACATCCAGCGCCGGCTCCATCGGCTGCTCCATCGGTACCGGCGGCGCGGGCTGTTTCGGTTTCGGCACCTGGGACAAGGAATCCGATTACGAGGCCTCGGTATGGGATTTCCGCGACCGGGAGCTGTCCGGCAAGATGAGCGCAGATGCCAAGGGCACCTCCTACATGCCCGCCATCGTGGTGCCGATACCGCTGATCGCGCGGGTACAGAACAACGCCTGCAAGGGCATGGCCGCACAACTGCAACAGTTTCTGATACCGGGACAACCGGTGAATACAAAGTCTTGAGGGAACAGAGCGATGCACTATTTCAATAACCACTATTTTAAAAGTATGGTCATCAGCGCCCTGGTCGCGGTCTTCACCGGCTGCGCCTTCAATCCGGCTACCAACCGGCCCGACCTGGTCCTGATGTCGGAAGAGAAGGAAATGGAAATCGGCAGGGAGATGCACCAGAAACTGGTGGACAGCACGCCCATCTACCGGGACCCGGTATTGAACACCTATGTGGAGCACGTGGGGCAGAAGATCGCCGCCGCCAGCGACAGGCCGGAACTCGACTACCACTTCACCATCATCGACAGCCAGGACATCAACGCCTTCGCCCTGCCCGGCGGCTATATCTATATCAACCGCGGCCTGCTCACCTACCTGCAGTCGGAGGCGGAAATGGCGGCGGTACTGGCCCACGAGATAGGCCATATCACCGCACGGCACGCGGTGCGGCAGAAAACCGCCGCCACCGGCGCCGGCGTCGCCTCGGTGCTGTCGGTACTGGTGACCGGCAGCGGTGTGGTGGGCGACGTGGCCAACCTCTGGAGCACTGCCGCGGTCAAGGGCTACGGCCGCGACATGGAGCTGGAAGCCGACCGCTTCGGCGCCCAGTACATGTACAACGCCGGTTACGATCCCCAGTCGATGATCAATGTGATCGCCCTGCTGAAGGACCAGGAGACCTTCGCCCGCCGCCGCGCCCGCGTGGAGGGCAAAAAGCAACAGACCTACCACGGTGTCTTCTCCTCCCACCCGCGCAACGATATACGGCTGCAGGAAGTGATCGAGGCCGCCGGCGACCTGTCCGAGGGCGACAACGCCACCAGGGTGGAATACTACCGGGAGAAAACCGAAGGTATCGTCTACGGCCAGAATTCCCGCCAGTCGGACAAGAATCGCTACAACCACAAACGGCTGGGCTTTTCCCTGCTGTTCCCGGACGACTGGGAGGTGAACAACCAGCGCAGTGCCATTGTCGGCTCAGCGCCGGACGGCTCCGCCAGCATTACCCTGAAAGTGGACCAGCGCCAGAACAACCAGCCGGCAGACATGACGCTGCGGGAAGTCTACGGTGTGCGGGCACTGGAACAGGACGAGGAGTTGAACCAATACCGGCTTGCCGGACATACCGGCAGGCTGCCCGCCGCCGGCGAGACGAACCCGGATCGCGTGGCGGTCATCTACTACGGCAGCCGCCAGTATATTCTCGAAGGCAAGGTCAACAAGCCCATCGGCGATGCGGAAAAACTCGACGAGTACGACAACCTGTTCATGACCAGCATCCGCAGCTTCCGTCCCCTGCGTAAAAGCGACATCGTCAAACCGGATATCAAGCGGGTGCGCTATGTCCGGGCCAACGACAAGACCACTTTCTCCTCCCTGGCCCGGCACATGGATATCGGCGAATACGCGGAGGAACAACTGCGCCTGTTGAACGACTATTTCCCGCACGGCGAGCCGAAACCCGGCGAGTGGATCAAGATAGTGCAGTAGGTTGGAGACTCGGCTCGCGAAGCCGCCCCCGAAACCTGGGTTACCAACGAAACCATTCCGGCCAACCAGGAAGAATCCAGTATGCTCAAGACAACCACCTCCGTCATCGAAGGCAAGGCCGTGAGGGAGTATCTCGGCGTGGTGGTGGGCGAGGCGATTCTCGGCGCCAATGTCTTCAAGGACATCTTCGGCTCCATCCGCGATATCGTCGGCGGCCGCTCCGGTTCCTATGAAAAGGAAATGGGCCGGGCGCGGAAAATCGCCTTCGAGGATATGGAACAGGAAGCGATCAAGCTCGGCGCCAACGGCATTATCGGCATCGATATCGACTACGAGGTGGTCGGCGCCCAGGGCGCGATGATGATGGTAAGTGTCAGCGGCACTGCGGTGAAACTGTGACTGTCCGGAGGATCGGCCGCCTCAGCAATCCTGGTATAAGCTTGTACCAGTGCCTGCACCGACAGGGGCAGGGAATGGAATCTCAACGCCAACTGTACCGGAGGAAGCCATGGAGTGCCCCTTCTGTGATGACGCCAGACTGCTCAAGGCCGACCGCAACGGCATTGCAATCGACTACTGCCCGCAGTGCCGCGGCATCTGGCTCGACCGCGGCGAGCTGGACAAGATTGTCGAGCGCTCCCGGCAGGAAACGCCGACAAATGAAACCACAACCACCTCGCGGGAACAGACCGAAGAAACCAAAAAGAGAAAGAGAAACCTGATTACCGAGCTTTTTGATTTCTAATCGAAACGGGAAAAATCTGCGGGGCGTTTTTCCATGAAGGCGGTGGCCGCCTCCTTGAACTCTTCCGATCCCAGGCGCTGCTGGAAATGCTCCGCCTCTTCGCGGATCACCTGCAGACCGCTGTCGCGGGTGCCGCGACGCAGCAGCTCCTTGCTCAGGCGAACCGCCTCCGGCGCCTTGGCCGCCAGTTCCGCCGCGGTTGCGCGGGCGCTGGCCAGGGCCTCATGGGCGGGTACGGCGGCGTTGCAGAGACCCAGGGACACCGCTTCCTGCGCGTCGAACTTCCTGCTCAACAGCAACAGTTCCGAGGCCTTCGCGTGGCCGGCGATGCGCGGCAGCAAATAGCTGGACGCATACTCCGGGCAGAGCCCCAGATCCACGAACGGCATCTGGAAGATGGCGTCCTCGCCGGCGTAGGACATGTCGCAGTGCAGCAGCATGGTGGTGCCGATACCGATGGCCGGGCCGTTGATCGCGGCCACTACCGGTTTCGGGAAATCGTACAGCGCCCGCATGAACCGGAACACCGGCGACTCCTCGCCGGACGCGGAGCCACCGAGGAAATCCGTCAGGTCGTTGCCGCTCGTAAAGCTTCCCCCGGCGCCGGAGATGACCACCGTGCGCACGGCGGAGTCGGCGGCCGCGGCATCGAGCAATTCCGCCATGGCGGTGTACATAGCCATGGTGAGCGCGTTCTTGCGATCGGGGCGATTGATGGTGATTTCCAGTATCCGGTCCGAGAGACTGGACTGGATTTCGGGACATGAACTGTTCATCTGGGGCTCCGTTCTCTGGCCCTCTCCCCCAGCCCCTCTCCCAGAGGGAGAGGGGAGCAGGAAAGTGCATACCGATGGGTATGCAATATGATATCCACCTCAGTGCCGCGAGCGAGTTCCGAATCAACCAGTCTTGCTGACCGAATCTCTTCTCAGCGGCTGGCACATGCAGTGTACGCCACCGCCGCCGGGGGTGATCATGGAGATATCCGGGTCGATCACCTCCAGGCCCCGGGCGCGGCACTTTTCCGCCAGGTCCCGGTTCGCCTTCGGCAGCATCACGCTCTCGTTGCCCAGCGCCACTACATTGACGCCCAGTTCCAGCACCTGCGGGAAGGGAATATCGATGATTTCGATATTGCGGTCCCTGAACCACTGCACCAGCTCCGGCTCCACGGCGTCGACGCAGACGGCCGCAAGCTTTTCCGCCAGCATCGCCACCAGCACATCGATATGCAGGAAAAAGGGATCGAATGGGTAGCCTTTGACTTCCCAGCCCTCTTTCTCGATCCAGCCCTTCATCTGCCTGAAGCCGGCCTCGCTGGTACGCTCACCGGAATAGCCGCAGAGGATCACACCGGGTTCCAGCACCATGAAGTCGCCGCCCTCCAGGGAACCGGCGGTGACGATATCGTAGATGGGGATATCCAGTTCCGTATATTTCTTCACGATCGGCGCCCACTCGCCGCGGCGCCAGGGACTGTACATCTGCGTCACGATGGGCCCCCAGGGGGTCATCACCGAGGAGTCACGGCCGTAGATCTGGTACGGCAGGCTGCTGTCTGCGGGAATCAGGTGCGTGTTCACGCCCGCGTGTCGATAGGCGTCGAGCATCTCGGCGTGCTGGGCGGCGGCCGCCCGATAGTCGAACTGCATTCCCAGGCGCTCGGCGCGGCGGGCACTGGCATTGCCGGTGCGCCAACTGAAGTTGTCCACGGGCCCGATCAGCACATCGCGCAGCGGGCCGTATTCGGAGTCCATGCCCCAGTCTCGCAGGGGCTCGGTGCCGCCTTCGTCTTGGCGGCGTTTGAGGGTGAATTCGGTCATTGTTTATCGTTCCGGAAGGTTGATTGCGTAGCTCCCCTCTCCCCTTGGGAGAGGGGACGGGGGAGAGGGCGCCGTTCGAGGCCCCCTCTCCCCTAACCCCTCTCCCGGTGGGAGAGGGGGACAGATCAGGAAACCACGCCGGCCCTTTCCAGCATCGCGTGCAACAACACGTTGCAGCCGGCTTCCAGGTGATCCGGCTCGGCGGATTCCTTCTCGTTGTGGGACAGTCCGCCGGCGCAGGGGACGAAGATCATCGACACCGGCGCGACACGGGACACATAGACGGAATCGTGGCCGGCACCGGAAACCATCTGGCGGTGGCTGTAGCCCAGCGCCTTGACGGCGCCGTCGACCGCCTCGATACAACCCCGGTCGAACTGGACCGGCGGCGAGTGCCACTCCTCGCGCACATCGATGGTCGTGCCGGTGGCCTCCTGGACCTGCTCGGCCAGTCGGTAGAGGGTGCGGTGCAGGTGCTCCAGGCCCTCCGGTTCCGGGTGGCGCAAGTCCAGCGCCAGCACCACCTTCTCCGGCACCGTGTTGCGGCTGCCCGGTTCGGCGCGCAGGTCGCCGCAGGTCATGCGGGCGTCGTCCGAGTAAGCCTTCACTTCGCTGTAGAGCCGCTCGCACAGGTGGGACAGCGCCTGCACCGGATCGCGCCTATCCGCCATGGGTGTGGGGCCCGCGTGACAGGGGGTGCCGTGGAAGGTCACGTCGTACCAGCGGATGCCCTGCACACCGGTGACCACGCCCACCACCTCATCCTGCATTTCCAGGATGGGGCCCTGTTCGATATGGGTCTCGAAGGCGGCGGTGATCGGATGCGGTTCCGCCGGCGCCTCGCCCAGGTAACCGATGCGCTCCAGCTCCGCGCCGAGGGTCTTGCCCGCCTTGTCGGCGCGGTTGTGGCCGTATTCGAGACTGAATTCCCCCGCCCAGACACCGGAGCCGATCATCGCCGGGGAGAAACGGGCGCCCTCCTCGTTGGTCCAGACCACCAGTTCCAGCGGCGCCTCTGTCTGTATGCCGTTGTCCTCCAGGGTGCGCAGCACCTCCAGGCCCGCGAGCACGCCGTAGACGCCGTCGAACTTGCCCCCGGTGGGCTGGGTGTCCAGGTGCGAGCCGGTTACCACCGGCGGCAGTTCCGCGTCGGCACCCTGGCGGCGGACAAAGATATTGCCCATCCGGTCCACACGGATCTCGCAGCCGATCTCGCGGCACCAGCCGACAAACAGATCGCGCCCCTCGCGGTCCTCGTCGGTCAGGGCCTGGCGGTTGCAGCCGCCGGCGGGGGTGGCGCCGATCCGGGCCATTTCCATCAGGCTGTCCCAGAGACGCCGGCCATCGATTCGCAGAGCGTGCGCTGTGTTTTCCATTGGGGAGACTCCAGACCTTATAATGGGCCCAATACTACCGATTTTTGTGCAATTTTAGTTTTGATCCGCGCCGTTCAAAGAGAGCATTATTTCGCGATTGATTAAAACGCAACCAGGTGTAATTTCCCTATGACCGTTACCTACAGTTCCTACCTGAAAGTAGACGAACTGCTGCAGTGCCAGCAGCCCCTGTCCGAGGGGCCCGAGCACGACGAGATGCTGTTCATCGTCATCCACCAGAGCTATGAGCTCTGGTTCAAGCAGCTGCTGCACGAGCTGGATTTCCTGGTGCGCCTGTTCGACGGCGGCGAGCGCAACCGCGCCCAGCACACGCTGAAGCGGGTGGACGCCATCTACCGCACCCTGATCCAGCAGGTGGATATCCTGGAGACGCTGACGCCGCTGGAGTTCAACTCCTTCCGCGACCGCCTGTCCACCGCCAGCGGCTTCCAGTCGTTCCAGTTCCGAGAGCTGGAATTCCTGTTCGGCGCCAAGGATGCCAAGAAGCTGGAGAACTACGAGCCGGGCTCCGACCACTACCGGCGCCTGCAGAAACGGCTGGAGGCGCCGACGCTGTGGGATGCCTTCCTGAACTTCCTCGTCAAGGAGGGACACAGGGTTCCGGCCGATGAATTGGAACGGGATTTCAGTCAGGTGGCGCCGCCGTCGCCCGCGGTACAGAAAATCCTGATCGACATCTACCGCAACGACCCGCTGGTCAGCGAGATCTGCGAGGCGCTGGTGGATATCGATACCTCGCTGCAGCAGTGGCGCTACCGCCACGTAAAGATGGTGGAGCGCACCATCGGCAGCAAGATGGGCACCGGCGGCTCCAGCGGCGTGGGCTACCTGCAGGGCACGCTGTTCCGGCCGGTGTTTCCGGACCTGTGGGCGATCCGTTCGGAATTCTGATGCCGTACCGGGAGGGGTAGGTGCGCCGCGCGCACCGTCGGGTCAACACCCGCTTGCTGGCGGATGACCACTATGCCCCAAACAGAGCTTTCGCCTGCAAGCAGGCTCCTGAGCAGGCGGGCGGTGCGCACGGCGCACCCTACGCGGGCGGGGCCTTGTTTCGGGCATAAAAAAAGCCGGCGTGAAGCCGGCTTTTTTTATCGGTGATTCCGAACTCGATCAGCTATCGTAGGGCACCAGGGAAACCTGGATACCCGGATTCACTTCCTTGGCGGCGTCGGTAATCTGCACGTAGGTGTCGGCACTGGACTTGTTGTCCGCTCGCACGATGACGATGGCCTGGGGGTTCTCGGCGTACAGCTGGGCGATACGGGCGCGCACGGCGCGGGTATCGACACGGCTGGCGCCCAGGTAAATCTCGTCGTTGGCATCAACGGTCAGCAGAATATTCTGCTTGTCGTCATTCGGCGGAGTGTCCTGCGTCTCATCCGGATCCGGTACGTTCACATCCAACGCCTTTTCCTTGACAAAGGACGCCGTCACGATAAAGAAGATCAGCATGATGAACACAACGTCCAGCATGGGCGTCAGGTCGATATCGGCTTTTTCCTCTTCTACGGCCTTACCGCGTCGTCTACTCATAAAACACCGTACAATTAACTAATGCGAATGGCGCCGGATTGACCGGTCTAATCAGGTGGGCAAGATTGCCGCGAAATGACCAGCTTTGCAAGTGAAACCTGTATGGTCACAAAAACCCTCTTAAAAATCAAAGAGTTACAGACCCGCCGGAGCCAGTCAGATCAAAATTTAGCCAGATTCTGGCGCTATCGGGCGGCCAGGTAGCCCAGGTAATCCGGGACTTCCCGGTCAAAACTGACCTCCATCAGCGCCGACTGCACCATCATATCCGCGCTGCTGGCGTTGCAGGCCACGGGGATATTCCACACCGCGGCGATGCGCAGCAGGGCCTTTACATCCGGGTCGTGGGGCATGGGCTCGAACGGATCCCAGAAAAAGATCAGCAGGTCTATCTCGCCCTGGCTGATCTTGGCCCCCAACTGCTGGTCGCCGCCCATGGGGCCACTGAACAGCTTCTCCACCTCCAGCCCGGTCGCCTCTTCCACGCGGGTGCCGGTGGTGCCGGTGGCAAACAGCCGGTGGCGCTGCAGCAGCTCCCGATGGCGACTGCACCATTCTATCAGCGCCGCCTTGCGGTTGTCGTGGGCCACCAGCGCCACCCGTTTGGTGGCCGGTAGGGATTGGGCAATAAACTCCATCTCGTCCTCTTTATTGTTTCTCATTGCTCGGGTTCCAGGAGCCGGAACCCGAGTCCGCTATTTCCGGACGGCGCCGTATCCGGCCCAGCCGCACGAACGCCCATTCTACCCGCCGCGCCCCTGTTATGCCGCCCCGAAATGCCGAGAGTCCTGCCCTGCAGGCGAATAGCTGCGATTTCCGTCTTGTCCCACAGGCCGGGACGCCTCTGCGGGATGGGTAAATTGGAGGCTGCGCTTTGCCCATCCGACTGCCCGAAGCGCGCAGTGCACACCGTTGCGTTGCCCGGCAACTGTGCCAATGACTGCCGGTGCGCACGGCGCACCCTGCATTCCCGTAGCCTCTGTAGGAGCCTGCCCTCGGGGTCGCGCCATTCGATGGGGAAACGAAAGTGCCATGGGCTCGGCAGGGGCCCGGTCCGACCTCTATAATGCGCGGCGATCATCAACCAATAGGAAGTCATAAAATGAGTGTCGGAGCCTGGGAACCAGATCAAACCGCCGCGCAGGACAAAACGCAGAAGCCCATCGAGCGGGAACTGCTGCGGCGCTATATCGCCGCGGCGCGGGCAGACAAGCCCCTGGGCGAAAGCCTGGAAACCGCGGACATGCAGGCCTCGCACCTGATCCGGCTGCCGACACAGCGCTGGCTCGAGGAGAGCGAAGCCTGGGACAGCGAGCAACTGTGGCAACTGATCCGCTTTTTTACCCTCGCGGAGAAACAACTGCCGGGCTGGGATGCCGGCGCCGAGTCCGCGGTCATTCCACTGGCCAAAGCACTGCGCCGGCGCAAAACGCCATTGGATAAAGAGCAGCTGTTGTGGATCAAGCAACACTCGGACAACCGCTACCTGCCCTACGGCCCGCTTTGAATTGGCGGTTCGTGGATAGTGCCTGGTGGTCAGTGGTCGGTCCCGGCAGCACATTGACCACTCACCACGTCACTCCTCCAGCCTTACCAACTGCCCGCGAATAAATTCCCCACTGCCCGGCAACCGATAATTTTCCGGCAGGTACCGCCAGACGACATGGGCCTCGCCGTCGAGCAACCAGCACCCCGGGCGGCAGGCGGCCGACGGCCCGCCACCACCCGCCAGCCGGCTCAGCAATCGCAGCCAGGGAGGCGCACCGGCCGCGGCGACAAACTGCCGATTGCGCTCATCCGCCGGACATAACTGCACGATTTCCGCAGCGGACCCGCCTCGCCACAGGCGCCGCCAATTATCGGCGGGTTCGGTGCTGAGCAACACCGGTCGAACGCGACGGCTGTGCAACGCCCTCTCGATCGAAGCTAACTGGACCAACTGAGCGCGGCTGTCGGCACAGAAGCTGCCGCGCAGGAAAACCAGCAACACCCCCTCCGCGCCCTGTCGCCGGCAAAACTCCGCCGCATCCCAGTTTTCACCGCCCGCCGTGCCCAGTGCGGGAAAAACACTGTCGGACCGCGGCATCGCCGGCTGTCTCAATGAACTCAGGTGAAACAGGTAAACCAATACCGCAAACAGGTTGGCAATCGCCAGGTAGACCGGCTGCCCCCTGTCGGTGTCGGTGAGCAACGTGACTGCCACCCCTGCCAGAACTGTCGCAAAGGCCGGTGTCTCGCGCAGATCGCCAGAGTATCTCTGCGGATTCCGGAACCGAAACAGTATCCACAGCGGCAGCGCCCAGGCATTTATCAGCAATCCGAACCAGGCAATTTTGCCGGTGACAAACCACTGGAAAATCGCCCAGAAACCGCAGCTCCAGAGCCAGAAAAAAGAAAACAGGGTAAAAAAGCCCTTAAATTTATTCATTGCGAGGTAAAAATGCCCAAAAACACTTGTTTTCAGTATATAAATAAGCTGCAATTAGCGCGATGTTTTTCACACATCCAAAAAATTCTTAGTTACAGGGATATTTTATGGCTGCTAAAAAAACTAGCACTGACTCAGCCGCCTCCGTGAAGAAACTGGAAGCGGAGCTGAGCTCTCTCAAAAGCAAACTGGAAAAGGCCCGCGAGAAGCAGGAAAAAGACGCGGCCAGGAACGCCGAAAAGCTGGCCAAGGACGCCACCAGGGCCGCCGAAAAAGCCAAGAAGGCCGCTGCCAAGGTAAAAACCACTCGCGCCAAGAAGAAGACCGCGGCCCAGCAGAAGCAGCTGAAAGCGGCCCAGACCGCCGCTGCAGCGGCGAAAAAAGTGGCCGACAACGCCAAGGCGGCCGCCCGGGAAGCCAAGGCCGAGCTGGCCACCATCAAGGAAGACAACCGGATGGCGACCAAGGTTGCCAAGGCTGTAGCCAAGGAAGAGACCGCCGTATCCAGGAAGCTGGCCGCCCAGGCCAGGAAAAAAGCCGCTGCGGAAGCCAAGAAAGAGGCTGCCAAAGCCAGGAAGAGAGCTGCTGCCGAGAAGAAAAAGGCCGCTGCCGCCGCCCGCAAGAAAGCGGCTGCAGAGAAGAGGAAGGCCGCCGCAGCGAAGAAGAAAGCCGCAGCCAAGGCCAAGAAGACCACTGCCAAAAAGGGTCCCGGCCGCCCGAAGAAGGCTGCAACCGGAAAAACGGCAGCCAAGACCAAGAAGAGCCCGGGTCGCCCCAAGAAGGCCGCTGCGAAGAAGAAAGCTCCCGGCCGGCCCAAGAAGGCTGCAACCGCGAAGAGAGGCCCAGGCCGCCCGCGGAAAGCCAAGTAAGCAAAAAACCCGGCTCCGGCCGGGTTTTTTGTGGCTGGTGGTCTGTGGTCGGATCAATCCAATGCCCACCAGATGCCACTCATCACCACCCACTCACGAGAGCCGGAGCCCCTCTATTCGGTGATCTCGCCCCAGCTCGAACACACAATCGGCCCGCGCCGGCATTTCCCGCAGCAGATTGCGGGTCACCCGCTCGTAGTGCTGCACGAAGCGCTCTATCTCCGCGTCTTCCATGCCGCCATCACCGCGCGCGCGCAATTTACGCTCCTGCAACCGTCGCCACTCCAATACACACGCCATGTCCGGCACTTTCAGCATCAATAGCATATCGAGCTGCGCAAATAACTCCCGGTAGGGACCGCGCAAGCGGCCGTTGACGTAATTGCGCCAGGTACCGTGCGGGTCCTCCCGCCGCTCGAGGGCGTTGACCGGCTGCTCCGCGTTTTGCCACGGCCGCGCACCGACGCACCAGCCCTCGAACAGCAGAATATCCACCGGCGCGTGCCGGCGGGGCCACTGCGATTCGGGCGCGCGGTCGTCGGAGGATTTGTCGAACAGGGGAATGGCGACTTCACCCGCGCCTCTGCGCCCGCTGAGCGCGGCGATGGTGTCCAGGCCCAGCGACACGTCGTGGGTGCCGGGCACACCGCGCGTTTGCAGCAGCGGGTGCACCCTGCGCGCCAGCTCGCGCCGCTCGTTTCTGGTGAGGTAGATATCGTCGAGGGAGAAGCCGGCACTGCGCAGA
The DNA here is from genome assembly GCF_026183675.1 of Microbulbifer halophilus. GTDB lineage: Bacteria > Pseudomonadota > Gammaproteobacteria > Pseudomonadales > Cellvibrionaceae > Microbulbifer > Microbulbifer halophilus. The sequence goes on along the minus strand of NZ_JAPIVK010000011.1, from coordinate 112,157 downwards.
TCCAACTGCGACCAGACCCGCTGCAGGAAAGCGGTGAGTGTGGACTTACCCGATCCCTGGCCGCCGCAGAGACCCACCACCAGCGTCCCGCCGCTGCGCCGCTGTTCCGCCAGCCACAGCGCCAATGGCAGGTAGTAGTCGCGGATTACCTGGCGAAAACCGTCGGGGAGCCGGTGTTCGGAGATAAACTCGCCGATCGCGGTATCCAGCTCCCGGTACATCTCCGTCGCCCGCTCGCCAATCGCCCGCGGCCAACTATTGCGCATCGCTCCCCTCCCCTTTTCTGAAACCCGGGCCGCACACTATCCCGCTACCGATCGATATCCGGGTGCTCCTCCCGTGTCTCATTGATCAGGCCGCCGTGACCCAGCGTCTTGATCTCCGCGGGCGACAGGTCGTGGCGCAGGCTCAGGGTTTTGTTCGCAGAGACGATTTTCAGTTCCACCGGTTTTCCCGGCTCCAGCTGCCCCACCGGGTTGTCCAGCTCCAGTTCGGCATCCTGTTCGAGCTGGTCGTAGTCCCCCGGGTTGTCGAACAGCAGCGGCAGTATGCCGAAATTGATCAGGTTGCGGCGGTGGATGCGGGCCATGCTTTTGGCAATCACGCAGCGCACCCCCAGATAGCGCGGCGCTATGGCGGCGTGCTCGCGGCTGGAGCCCTGGCCGTAATTCTCGCCGCCCACCACGAAACAGTCGCCATTCAGTTGCATGGCCCGGTCGTAGAACTGCTCGTCGAGGCGGCAAAAGGCGTAGCGACTGATTTCGGGGATGTTGGAGCGCAGCGGCAATATATCGGAGCCGGCGGGCAGGATTTCATCGGTGGAGACGTTGTCGCCGGTCTTCAGCAGTATCGGCCCGGTGAGTGTCCGCGGCAGCCCCTCGAAATCCGGCAGGGGCTCGATATTCGGCCCCTTCACCAGTTCCACCTCGGTTGGAATCTCCTGCGGCGCCAGCAGCAGCGGGCGCATATCCGACAATTCATCCGGCTCGCTGAAGTCCGGGTAATCCATGTCCATGTCGCGGGGGTCGGTAATCTCCCCTTTCAGCGCGCTGATGGTCGCGGTCTCGGGGCTGCACAGGTAAACCTGGTCCTCCCTGGTGCCGGAGCGACCGGGGAAATTGCGCGGCACGGTGCGCAGGCTGATGCGACCGCTGGCCGGCGCCTGGCCCATGCCGATACAGCCGTTGCAGCCGGTCTGGTGCAGGCGCGCACCGGCCTCCAGCAGTTTGCCCAGGTCGCCACTGCGGCTGATTTCCTCGAGCAGCTGGCGCGATGTGGGGTTGATATCGAAGGACACGGCGTCGTCCACCAGCCGCCCCTCCACCATGCGCGCGGGGATCACGAAATCCCGCAGCCCGGGGTTGGCGGAAGAGCCGATATAGCTCTGGTAGATGGGCTGGCCCGCCACCTCGCGCACCGGCACCACCTTGTCGGGGCTCGACGGACAGGCGATCAGCGGCTCCAGTTTCGACAGGTCGATTGTTTCTTGCTCGTCGTAGCTGGCGCCCCCGTCGGCCTGTAACTCGACAAAATCCGACTCGCGCTGCTGCTGGCGCAGGAAGGCTTTTACCGCACTGTCGGCGGGGAAAACGCTGGCGGTGGCGCCCAGTTCCTGGCCCATGTTGGCAATCACATGGCGATCCATCGCGGTGAGTTTGTCGAGGCCGGGGCCGTAGTACTCGATCACCTTGTTGACGCCGCCCTTGACCGTGTGGCGGCGCAGCATCTCCAGAATGATGTCCTTGGCACTGACCCAGGACGGCAACTCGCCCTCGAGTTTCACCCCCATGACTTTGGGCATGGTCAGCGCAAAGGGCGTGCCCGCCATCGCCAGCGCCACCTGCAGGCCGCCGGCACCGATCGCCAGCATGCCCATGGATCCGGCCGCGCAGGTGTGGCTGTCGGACCCCAACAGCGTTTTGCCGGGAATACCGAAACAGGACATATGCACCGGGTGGCTGACGCCGTTGCCGGGACGCGAATACCAGACACCGAACTTGCGACAGGCGCTGCGCAGGAACAGGTGGTCGTCGGCGTTCTTGAAATCCGTCTGCAGCAGGTTGTGGTCCACATACTGGGCGGAAACTTCCGTCTTGACTCGCGGCAGGCCCAGGGATTCGAACTCCAGCATCACCATGGTGCCGGTGGCATCCTGGGCCAGGGTCTGGTCGATTTTCAGTTCGATGGGGCTGCCCGGCTCCAGGGAGCCGCTGTGCAGGTGGGATTCGATCAACTTCTGGGCGAGGTTCCTGGCCATATCGTCATGCCTCCTGGTTCTGCGTTTTTGATCTCAAGTTTCGGGGGCCTTGTGAGAGCCGGTGCGGGGTGCCATCGGCGGGCACCTCCAAGTCCGAAACTGGAGTCTTGATGCTCCATCAGTGCGAAAATTCCACGACCGGATTGTCGAAGTTGCGTCCATTGTAGTCCGGCGCGCACTGGATAAACTCGTCGGCGGAAATTCCCTTGCGCAGCAGGAAGAACTCCACCCGGCGGCTGCGCCGCTGCGCCAGCTGCTCCAGCTCCTCGTGCAGTTCGATGGACGGGTAGCGGTAGAAGGTTTCCCGCGCCTTGCGGCTGCCGCGCATGCCCGGCGTGGTCTCCGGATGCAGCGCGCGCCAATCCAGGGCGGTGGCAGTACCGCAGATTCCCGGGCGCGCGTCCGGTTTCTCCCGCAGTACCTGCGCGACTTCCCGCAGCTGCTGCCTGCCCTCCTCACTCAGCTCGACACTGCCCGGGGAAAACTCGATCGGGTCAAAATCCACCGCCTTGAAGCGGGCCCAGGCAAACTCGGCCAGGGTGTAGAAGCCGATCGGTGTAAAGTAGGCAAACAGTGCTTCCATGATCGCCTGTTGCAGCAGGTGGCTGAAAATATAATGGAAGGAAAATTTCGGATCGTGCAGATCGCCCGAGACCGGCATATCGAACCTGACATTTCCCTCGCCATCTTTCAACAGCGCCAGCGCAATTCCCAGCGGAATAAAAGTGCTTTTCACCGGCAGTTGATCACTTTCGCGGACACGCCGCACGCGAATCCGGTTCAACTTCATATCCGCGTGCGCCTTCACCCGGTTGGCGCGGATGCCAATATCCAGCACCGCGTCCAGCTGCCCCTGCAATATCTTGTAACCGAGCAGATTGGCCATATAGGGTGTGGCCGGTATCAGGTTGGCATTTTCTATATAGCCAGTGAGCTCCGCATTCCATTTTTTGCTCTCCAGATAGTCGATATTGCCGGCCAACTGCAGTTCGCCGAAACCGCCGGGCCGCGCGTTGACCAGTATCGTGGCCGGATCGTGGTGTGGGTGGTTGCTGACGTTTTCCAGCCGCAGGTTGATATGCCGTACCGGCAGGCGCCCGCGATAGTGCCCCTGCCGGTCCACCCAGGTAAAGGTGCCGTGCTCCAGCGCCAGATCGGCGACGCGGTAGCGAAACGACCGCGTATCTTCCGGCACCGGCGTCCGCGGCCGCTCCTCACTGCCGGTCAGCCGCTCGAAGTGCGCGCCCGCGGGGAAATTGCCCTCGCCGTCGCGCATCAGGATGCCCTTCGGGTGCAGCATTTTGATACTGGCGATATCCAGTTGCCGCGCCGCGCTGGCGTAATCCAGCCCATCGATACGCAATTGCCGGAGTTCGCCGGTCCAGGCGTGGCGGTCGTATTCCGGCGCAGTTTCGCGGCGGCCGAACAGACTGAAGGTATCCGCCTCCAGCCAGTCGAAACGGATTCCCCCCGGCCCCCGGTGCAGGTTCCCCACTACCATCTTTTCGCCCCGCACCAGCCGCCGCCCCTTGCCGCCGATTATCTGGATCTTCTGCAGCACTGTCTCACGCATATCCAGGCTCTGCCCCTCCGCCCGGTAGAGACCGCCACCGGACAGTTTTCCGATCGACACACAGTGATCCAGCCGCCGGACGTAACCTTCGGGCAGGCACCCTGAAATACCGTCGATCTCCAGTTGCTCCGCATCGACGATCCCGCCCCCGAACTGCAGGACTCCCGTCCGCAGGGATTCCAGTTGCAACAATTGCGCCGGTAGCGATGCCGGGAAGTCCGGCTGGATCATCTGCACTCCCTCGACGGCGAAACGGTGTAGCCGGGTGACGCGGCCGGACGGGGTATCGACGCGCTCGATACCGCCCACCCGCACGGCGCCCAACTGGTAGCAGGGCGACAGCCCCGTGTCGCCGAACCAGGCCGCCGGCAGGCAGCCGCTGAGACCGGACAGGCTGCCCACCGAAACGCCGTCGCCACCGTAGGCGAGCTGGTCCAACCGGATGCGGGAAAACTTCCACGGATCACCGGACGCATTGCCGACGCGCAACCCCACCAGTTCGATGGCGCCATCGCTGGAAAAGGGGGCGGCCAGGGACAGCGTCTGGGTGCCGCGCAGATGCAACTCGCCCAACTGTACACAGCGCGCCGCCGGCCTCCCGGCGACCGCTTCGGCCATCTGTGCCACCGGCCTCTCGAGACAGCCGCGAAAGCCGCGAACGTCCAGGTCGGTGACCCGTACAATCGCGCCGCCGTCCCACTGCACTGCCCGCCAACCGAGACTCTGCAGCCCCAGTTGCGCATAGGCACCGGACTCCTGCCAGAGCGAGATGGGCGCCGACTTCAACTGCGCGAGTTGCAGCCGCGGAACGGCCGGCACCAGGCCGATGCGGCTGACGCCGATAAAGTCCAGATCCTGCGCGCGCACGCAATCGGCCAGGCCCAGCTCCCGCGCATTGCCCGGCAGCAGTGTCCGCAGCCCGCACATGGACACCCGTTGCAAATGCAGGCCATCCACTTCCAGCGCCTGCGGTGTCAGCGCGAGCCGCTGTGCCCGAATCGACCCGATGCGCCACAGCGGCTCCGCCACCGGTGCGGCTTTCATTTCGGTCTCTCCCAGTGCGATACCGCTGCGCCCCGGCTCGCCGGTGCTGCGCAGGTTCTCCGTCGACAGGCATCGCGGCAGGCCGGGGCGCAGCCTGAATGACGCCGGCAGGCAGGCCTCCAGCAGCGCGGTGGAAAAATTGTCGACCCGCAGCCGGGTGCTGCGATCGCCATCGCGCGGCCAGTCGATATCGAGTTGCGGTGCTTTCAATGCCTGTATGTCGGCGACAAACTGCTCCTCCGCGCCGCTCAGCAGGATGCGCTGCGCCACCGTGCCATCCAGTTTCGCGGAGACGCCGCGGCTGTCGATATCCAGTGCAAATGCTTCACCGAAGCCCAGTGCCTGCAGGTCGGCACAGCGGATATCCAGCGCGGTTTTTTCCATCGACGACGGCAGGCAGGCGTAGAAGTCGCCCAGGGAAAAATCCGGCAGTGCCACATGGGTGCTGCGACTGGCGGACAGGTAGCGCAGCCGCGCCCTGGGCGATTGCAGCTCGGACAGTTGCAGCAATACTTCGCCGGCGGGCGTGCGCGCCTCCGCGCGCTGCAGCGTCAGCTCCGCCGCCGCCAGGTCCAGGCCGCCCTGCCAGGCCAGCAGCAGCGGCTCGAGCTGGCGCAGGTTGCGCAGATCGAAGCAACCGGGCATCCGCTGTGGTTTTTTGTAGAAAAGACGCCCCCAGGCACCCGGCAGGCAACCGTCCAGGCGGTTCAGGGACAGGGACTCCAGCTTGAGGTTCGGGCTGTCGACGCTGGGGGTTTCGCCGTCACCGGAAGCGGTGGCGGCGCGGCGCCGCGCCAGTTCCTCCGGCAGCAGGCCCTTTTCCGCACCGATATCCGCGTCTTCGCCCCCGCTTTTGCCGGCACCGGTACCGGCGGTGATCGGCAGTATATCGGCGGGCATATCGCCGCTGTCGATCCAGGGATTGTCGCCGTCGCTGCGCCGGCGGTAAAAACCCTCGCCGGCCGCCAGTTGCTGCAGCAGCAGACCGCGCCCGCTGTCGAGCCGGTCCGAGAGCAGCAGCCGCTGCAACTGCAGCTCGCCAAAAATCAGGTAGCTGTCGTCACCACCGTCCCAGGCGAAGTGACCGTTTCCCTCGAGGCGCCTGAGATCCGCACACAGCGGTCGCCAGCGCTGCGGCAGCAGGGGTGCCGGCACGCAGCCGGACAGGGATTGCAGGCCGAAATCCTGTAACAGCAACGGCCCGCTCGCTCCGATCAGGTCGATGTGCTGCCAGTGCATCTGCTGCAATTCCAGCCGCGAGCGGCTGTCGCCCTCCAGCCGAAACTGCGCCAGTTGCAGCGGCCCGCTGGCAAAACCCCAGCCGCGCTGTGCCGCTGCCGACGGGAAACGCAACTGCACGGTTTCCACACTGTGCAGGCCCGCCAGGCGCGCACAGTAATCCGGCTGCTGCCAGAGCCCGCCGGGCACACAGCCGGTGGCACTCTCCAGGTCCAGGCCGTCGACGGAAAGCAGGCGCTCCCCGCCGCGGTAGGCCAGCTCGCCCAGTGAGACCAGGTGCAGGGTGAGCGGATCGGGATTGTCGCCAGCCAGGTCCAGCAGTTGGGTCTGCTGCAGGCGGCCGGGGCCGACATCGGCGTTGAACCCGTCGCTCCAGTCCAGGCGCACCGGATCCGGCAACTCCAGCGCACCAGCGCGCACGCAGTAATGGTGCCCGCGGTTGCGCCAGGCGGGCGGGCAATAGTCGAAAGCGCTGGCGCCCCCCTTCTGCCAGGTGATGCGGCTCTGCTCGCGCCGGTAATCGAAGTCGTCAATCGTCAGCGCCTGCGCACGCCAGTTCTGCCAGCGGCGGTTGCTGTGACGCAGGGCGATCTCCTGCCCCCTGGCCCGGTGCCAGCGCACCTCGGCCCCGCCCCCGAAACTGAACTGCAGATCCCCCTCCAACTGCAGCCGCCGCGCCGTGGCGCAGTGGCCCACCAGGCGGGCCAGTGCCGGCAGCGCCCCGGCCCAGCGCTCCGGCGGGCAGCTGCCGAACATCTGCAGCGCCAGCGTATCCGCGACAATGCGGTTGTCCGGGCGACGATAGCGCGCATTGGACAACTCCAGTTCCACCAGCGCGGTGTTGATAAAATCCGAGCCCTTCGCCTCCATCAACAGGTTGCGCAGGCCCAGCTTATCTGCGCCAATGGTCAGATTCAGCGGCTCGTCGCCGCTGCGCCGCATGCCGAGCTGGAAGTCCCGCGCGGACAGCTCGCCGAAACGCACACAACCGGGCACCGGCCACGCCGGGCGGTGGCGATAGCAGAGGCGGCTGTCGCGAATGCGCAGCCGCTCGAACAGCAGTTGCAGGTCGCGGTCCCGGCGCGGCCCCTGCCCCAGCACCCAGCCGCCGATTTCCCAGCGGCGGCCGTCTTCGCCGGCACTGGATTCCAGGTCCATATAGGCGCCGTCCAGGGAGGCCCGCTGCAAGTGCCAGCGACCGCGCAGCAACTGCCACCAGCTGTAGTCCAGCAGCAGCTCGCGCGCGCGGAAACCGCGGCCATCGGCATTTTCCACCTGCACACCGCGGGCGACCAGGCTGAGACGGGGAACGGAGACCTGCAGGTAGTCGATCTGCGCGCTGAGGTCGCGCCGCTCCAGCCACTGCTCGATCTTGCCCGCCAGAATCGTCGAGGCGCCGACCGACACCGCTCCCAGCAGCAACAAACCGGCCACCAGCCACCAGAGCAGGCGGCGGACGGAATCGATTGGCGCGGAGGCTTCTGGTGGCATTATGGAATTCGTTGCCGGGAAATGAATTTCGCGATATTGCTGGCCGCAGATACGCCCACTAATTAAAGACCAGCGACACGGATTTTCTGCAAGCTGGCGCTACAATTCGCCCCAATTGCGGGGCGTGCCGCCGAATCGGACGCAGTGCCGCTTCGCCTGTCTACTATTCACCCATTTCGATGGCGGGACTGGCTCCCTCGCAGCCATTCAGCTATGGACTTGTGCGAGGTTTCCCGGGATACTGTCAGGCAAATAGCGCGCCGTTTTTCAAGCGGCCGCACAGAACAACAAATGGTCTTCGCAGCGGGGAGTCGGTTTTTTCAGAAAGCTAAGGAAGACCACCCATGAAAAAAATCGTCATCGTTGGCGGCGGCGCCGGCGGCCTGCAACTGGCCACCCGGCTCGGGCACCACTTCAATTTCACCCCTTTCCTCAAACGGCGCCGGGAATCCCCCGCGGCCGAAATCACCCTGGTCGACAGGAACCGCACCCATATCTGGAAGCCGCTGCTGCACCAGGTGGCCACCGGTGCGCTGGATTCCAGCCTGGATGCACTCAACTATCAGGTGCACGCCCGCGGCAACGGCTTCAATTTCGAACTGGGCAGCCTGCAGAAAATCGACCGCGAGCGACGCACCATCGAACTGGCACCGGTGATCGACAGTGACGGCCACCAACTGGTGCCGGCGCGGGAACTGGAATATGACTATCTGGTACTGGCGCTGGGCAGCCAGAGCAACGACTTCCACACACCCGGTGTGCGCGAACACTGCGTCTTCCTCGACAGCAGCGAACAGGCGAAGCGCTTTCACAGCCTGCTGCTGGACCGCTTCCTGCAACTGGAAACCCACACCGCGGAAACCGTGCGTATCGCCATTGTCGGCGGTGGCGCCACCGGCGTGGAGCTGGCGGCGGAACTGACGGACGCCACCCGACAGATGGGCAACTACGGCCATATCAAAAGCGGCTCCCTCGCCGTGACCCTGATCGAGGCCGGCCCGCACCTGTTGCCGGCCCTGCCGGCGCGGCTGGGCAACAACGCCGAGCGCGAACTGACGCGGCTGGGCGTGCGCGTGATTACCGGCTGCGCCGTGGCCAGGGCGGACAGGGACGGCCTCACCACCGCCAGCGGCGAGGAAATCCCCGCGTCCATCCGCGTCTGGGCCGCCGGCGTCAAGGCCGCGGATTTTCTCGCGCAGCTCGGTCTCGACGCCAACAAGCTCAACCAGATCGAGGTCAAACCGGATCTGCAGTCGGTCACCGATCCGCATATTTTTGCCCTCGGCGACTGCGCCGGCTGTATCGACAGCGCCGGCAACCGCGTCCCGCCCCGCGCCCAGGCCGCCCACCAGATGGCGGACACGGTGGCGCACAACCTGATCGCCGATATGGAGGGCCGCCCACTGCAGGACTACCGCTACCGCGACTACGGCTCGCTGGTGTCACTGAGCAAACATACCGCCGTGGGCAACCTGATGGGCGCGCTGGTCAAGGGCAGCCTCACCGTTGAGGGCCGCATCGCCGGGCTCGCCTACCGCTCCCTGTACCGCATGCACCTGGCCGCAGTACACGGCTGGCCCAAGGCGATGCTGATCTACCTGGTGGGACAGGCGAACCGGTTTGTGAAACCGCGGTTGAAGATGCATTGAGGTCGGGACTCAATAGATTGGCTCCCCTCTCCCACTGGGAGAGGGGCAGAGGGCATGGAAGTGCCCAGTGGCTTCCACCGTCCCGATGATGTTGGGCTTCGCAGAGCTCAGTCCAACCTACGCCAATTTCACAGAGAGAGGGCAAGGTGAAATTCCACCGCATCGTTATCCTCACCGGCGCCGGCATCTCCGCCGAATCCGGTATCCGCACCTTCCGCGACGCCGACGGCCTGTGGGAAAAACACAGACTCGAGGACGTGGCCACGCCGGAGGCCTTCGAACGGGATCCGGCACTGGTGCAGCGCTTCTACAATGCGCGGCGCCGGCAATTGCTGTCGGCGGATATCGCCCCCAACGCCGCGCACCTGGCACTGGCGAAACTGGAAAGGGAATTCCCCGGCGAACTCCTGCTGGTAACCCAGAATATCGACGACCTGCACGAGCGCGCCGGCAGCGAAAAGCTGATCCATATGCACGGCGAACTGCTGAAAGTGCGCTGCAACCGTTCCGGACAACTCTTTTCAATCCGCGAAGACCTGGACACGGCAGCGCCCTGCGACTGCTGCCTGCGCAGCGGCACACTGCGTCCGCATGTGGTCTGGTTCGGTGAAATGCCGCTGGAAATGGAGCGTATCTACACGGCACTGAGCGAGTGCGACCTGTTTATCAGTATCGGGACGTCCGGTAACGTGTATCCGGCGGCGGGCTTTGTGGAATCGGCAAACGCGGCCGGCGCCCACACGGTGGAGCTGAACCTGGAGCGCAGCAGTGTGGGCGATGCGTTTGCCGAGCACCGGCACGGACCGGCGTCGGAGGTGGTCAGCGGTTATATTCGCGAATTACTGGATTAAAAAAGGCGGAATCTCTCCGCCTTTTCTAAACGCGAAAAACCCGGTCAGATCTAGATCTTCCACTCTTTTACAGTTTCCAGCCCGTACTCCTCAATCCACTGGTTCAGCTGCTTCGGATTGCGCTTTTTCTTTTCCACGGTGCCGCCAGTGTAGGGATTGCGGTAGTGGCCGACTTCCAGTTTGGGCTCGGCGGATTTGGTGGAAGTGGTGGTGGTGCGGCGGCCGCGGCGGGGGGCGTCGCTCTTTTTCAGGATGCGGGCGACGCGGGCCTTGAGGGTCTGGACATAATCCGGGGCATCTCCCTCTTTGAGCTGGCCCAGCAGCCACTCGACAATCCGTTCGCCGCGGGCGACGTACAGCTCTTCCTCTTCCATCTGGTATTCGGCGGCGATATTGACCAGCGCCTTGTCGAACGCGATTACACCTTCTTTCTTGCGTTCGGCCTGGGCCCTTTGCTCCTGCAGTTCTTCTATCATGGCCTGGTGCTCGGCGATTTTTTGTTCAATCTGATCGTACTCTTGGAACATTCAATAAACCCCTGAGGTTTCATTTATTACACAACGATATGCGCCATATCCCGATCGATATCGCGCTATTTACGGAACTATGCGATATAAACGCAATATAAGCGCTTTTCCACACAAACAGTGGCAGTGTTATATCCGGATTGATCAATATGATTCAGCAATAACAGACACTGCAATACCGTATTGATTCCCACCTGCAGACGAAAAGCTGATTTGCGGGCTATCCGGGGGTACCCTTCTGGTAGTGGCTAGTGGCGCTCTATGCAGTTCGCGCGCTATCGCGCCCTGCGGCCGAGGTCGCGAATGATAAGGCCTCACCGATAAATATCAACCTCAATTTGGTTATATCGTTAGATAAACGGGTAGAAATGAATTGCGCCGCAGCCTTTGGGGAACAGCCTGGTCCGGCCTATTCTTGAAAAGCCAGATCCAATACCGGTTCAGATCATGTCGAAACCCCACGATATACACCATATCCCCACCCTGGCGGCACTGATGACGCCATTTCCCCACCATATCGATATAAATGCCACAGTGGAGGAGGCCCTGGCGCTGATGGAGGCCCACGGCGTCCACCACCTGCCAGTGACCCGCGACGGCGACCTGGAAACGGTCATCTCCCGCGGCGATATCGAGCGCGCCAACGCACCGGGCCACCGCCTGGAGGAACAGCAACTGTATGTACACGATCTCTGCGCGCGGCGACCCTATATCGCCGACATTCACGACCCGCTGGACAGGATACTGCAGGCCATGGCGGATACTGGTATCGGCTCGGTGCTGGTCATGCGCGAGGGCGAACTGGCCGGCATAGTCACGGTCACCGATGCCCTGCGCTTCTGCGGCAACTACCTGGCGGAGCTGGCGCAGACGGCGGATGACTCGGTAGCCTGAACAGAGATCAAATGCCAGAAGCAGGAATACTGTCTTCGATATTTAATTCTGTTATTTGATCTTTGATCAAAGCGGCCAGATCCACAACAACATCGGAATACTGACCAGTACCACCAGGATCTCCATCGGCAGCCCCATGCGCCAGTAGTCGCCGAAGTGGAAGCCGCCGGAGCCCAGGATCAGGGTGTTGTTCTGGTGGCCGACCGGGGTCAGGAAAGCGCAGGAGGCGCCGATGGCCACTGCCATCAGCAGGCTGTCCGGGTTCACGCCCAGTTGCCCGGCCGCGCTCAGGGCGATGGAACACATCACCGCGGCGGTGGCGGCGTTGTTCATGAAGTCCGACAGGGTCATGGTAATCACCAGCAGCAGCGTCACCGCCACTACCGGATTGCCCCTGGCCAGGTTCTCCAGCATCCCCTGGGCCACCAGGTCCGCGGCGCCGGTGGAATCCATCACGCCCGCCACCGTAATCAGGGCGCCGAGCAACACGATCACCGAGCCGTCGATGGCCTCGTACATGCTGCGCAGCGGTATCACTTTCAGGGCCATAAAGGCCAGTGCACAGGTGGCAAAGGAGATCGCCGCGGGCAACAGGCCGAAGGCGGCGCCAGCCACTGCCAGCGCCATGGCCACCAGCGCCACCGCGGCCTTCTCCTTGTTGGGAATGGTGATATCGCGCTTCGCCAGGGGCACACAGCCCTGTTCGTAGGCGAAGTTGTTCAGGTTGTCGTCGGTGCCCAGCATCAGCAACGCATCGCCGGCGCGCAGCGGGGTCGAGCGCAGCCGGCGCACCGAGCGGCGCCCCTGGCGGGACAGGGCCAGCAGGTTGATCTCGTAACGCCCCGGCAGGCGCAGCAGCCGGGCGGTGCGGCCGATCAGGCTGGAGTCCGGCATCACCACCAGTTCGCGCAACTGCGCTTCGTCGATGGTCGCCTTCTCTTTTTCCTTTTTCTTTTCCTTTCCTTCATCCCGATCTTCCACACCATTCCCTGTGCGCTTCTGCCTTTTTTCGCGGCGGCGCCTGCCGGTTTTCTCCTCGCGGGTCTTTCTACGCCTGCCCTCTTTCTCGCTCCCCTTCCCCTGCTCTTTCTCCCGTTCGCTTTCTTCCTCCACCCCGGCTTGCTGATCTTCCTCCGCCCCGACTCGCCGATCTTCCTTCTCTTCTTTCTGGTCCCGCTCCTCTTTCTCCTTTTCCCGTTTCTGGCGCTCTTCCTCTTCGACCTCCGCGGCCAGTTTCAGGCCCAGGCTGGAAATCGCCGCCGACAGCGACTCCGGTTCCGCCTCCATCACCAGGATGTCGCCGGCTCGTATCCGCTGCCAGGGTGTGGCCGGGGAGACGCGCGCATCGTTGTGTACCACCCCCACCACCTGGGCGTCTTCATCCTCGAGCATGTGGATGATCTCGCGCACGGTTTTATCCGCCGCGGCGCTCTTTTCCCGCACCAGCGCCTCGGTCAGGTAGGTACCGGTATCGAAAGTGGCTGCGCCGGCCTGGGTGCGCTCGGGCACCAGGCGCCAGCCGATCAGTACCACGAACACCACCCCCACGGACGCCACCACCAGCCCCACCGGAGTGAAATCGAACATGCCAAAACTGCTGCCGCCGGCGCTGGCGCGGAAGCCGGACACGATCAGGTTGGGCGGGGTGCCGATGAGTGTGGTCATGCCGCCGAGAATGGTGCCGAACGACAGCGGCATCAGTACCTTGCCCGGCGGTAACTGGTGCCGGTCGGCGATATCCGTGGCCACCGGCATCAGCAGCGCCATGGCGCCGACATTGTTCATGAAACCGGACATCAGCGCGCCGAGACCGGTCAGGGAGAAGAGTGTCAGGGTGATATTGGCGCCCTTGGGAATCACGCGCTGCGCAAGTACATCCATGGCACCGGTGTTCTGCAGGCCGCGGCTGAGGATCAGTACGCAGGCGACGGTCACCACCGCGGGGTGGCCGAAACCACTGAAGGCGCGTGCCGGCTCGATCAGCCCGGTCATCACACAGGCGAGCAGCGACGCCAGCGCCACCATATCGTGGCGCCAGGGCCCCCAGATAAACAGCACGACAGTAACGGCGAGAATAATCAGGATGATCAGCTGATCGACGGTCATCTATGGCGCATCCTGCTGGCGCAAAGTTCAGGCAAAGAGGGCGGCATTACGCTCCCGCCTATTCAGGTTACACTGGCATGAAATTTTGGGGAGGCTGAATTTGCGCCAGAACACCGCCGACTACCGCCGGCTATTTCTCGACGATACACCCATGATGGACACGCGCGCGCCGGTGGAATACACCCGCGGCGCCTTTCCGCACACTGAAAACCTGCCGCTGCTGGACGATCGCCAGCGCCAGATGGTGGGCACCGAGTACAAGCGCCGCGGCCAGCAGGCCGCCATCGACCTGGGCTGGCGCCTGGCCACGCCGGAGGTACGGGCGCAGCGGCTGGGGGCCTGGGGCGATTTTATCCGGCGACACCCGCGCGGCTATCTGTACTGTTTCCGCGGCGGCCTGCGCTCGCGCACCACACAGGAACTGCTGCGCGCCGAGGGTATCGACTATCCCCTGGTGGAGGGTGGCTACAAGGCAATGCGCAACTTCCTGCTGGAAGAGCTGGAACACCAATGCACCTCCCTGCCCTTCGTGGTGATCGCCGGCCACACCGGCAGCGGCAAGACTGAACTGATTCACCGCGCCCGCCGCGCGGTGGACCTTGAGGGCATCGCCCGCCACCGCGGCTCCAGCTTCGGCCGCACCGGGGAACCGCAGCCGGCGCAGATCGATTTCGAGAATCGCGTCAGTATCGAGTTGCTCAAGCTGGCGCAGCGGCCGGGGCGGGTATTTATCGAGGACGAGAGCCGCCTGATCGGCCGCAGCGCCGTGCCGCCGGTGCTGCAGCAGGCGATGAGGGCGGCGCCGCGGGTACTGGTGGAGGAGCCGGTGGCCGACCGCGCCCGGCGCATCGTTCGCGACTATGTGGAGGAGGCCCTGCAACGTTTCGGCGAGAACCGGGAAAGCGCCGCGCAGGGGCTGGGCGAGGAGTTGCGCGGCAACCTGGGCCGGATCCAGAAACGTCTCGGCGGCTTGCGCTACCGGCAACTGGATGAGCGACTGCGGGAGGCCAACGCCGAGCTGGCCCGCGGCGGCAGTGCCGAGGTGTACATTCCGGTGGTGACGACATTATTGACCGATTATTACGACGGCAGTTACGAGCACCAGATGCGCCAGCGAGAGGGCGAGGTGCTGTTTCGCGGCAACCATGCGGAGGTTGGGGAGTGGCTGGATGGGATGTGGAATGATGAATGAGGAGTGCGGAATGGGTGGGGGCCGTGGAAGCCACCGGGCGCTTCCGTGCCCTCTCCCCCGGCCCCTCTCCCAACGGGAGAGGGGAGCTACGTCAGAAACGCTGGGGGCAAATCCGTCCACCGGACCAGTCCCCTCTCCCACCGGGAGAGGGTTAGAGCCTGCCCCGGACTTGATCCGGGGGAGAGGGCCGGGTCAACGCTGCACTACAGCTGCAGCTCGTCGGCGATATCCGCCCAGGAAACCAGCTTGAAGTTCTGGTTGCCTGCAGGCATGCGCTTGCGACCATCCTGCACCACCAGCAGCCCCTGCGGGTAATCCGCACCCAGCGGCGCGCTGGTGACTTCCAGGCCGTCGGTTTCCGAGGCGCCGTCCATACCGCGGGCGGGGTCCATATCCAGGCGGAAATTGCCCACAAACTCGCTGCCGTCGCGGCTGAGCAGGGCGTAGCTGTTGTTGCCCTGGCTGGAGACCACCAGGTAGCCGCTGTCGCCATCGGCGTACAGGGCCATGCCCTCCAGGTCGTCCACCAGCCGCTCGCCGTCCACTTCCATCACCAGTCGCGGGCGGCCCTCGCCGGCGTCGAAGGCGGCCAGGTCCAGGCGCCAGACGCCGCGGTCCTCCTCGGCGAAGAAGAAGGAGGCGCGGGCATCGTCGGAGACGCAGCCCTCCACCTGGGTGTCCACCCGGACCCTGGCGCGCTCCTCCATCTGCCACTGCAACGGATCGTCTGTCAGGCGGATCTCCTGCTGCAAGACGCTGCCGGCCTTATCGCTGACCCAGGCAAAGAGCTCACCGTTGCGGCTGGACATGCAGAGGCCGTAGGGATCCTCCAGTTGCAGCGGGCGCAGGCCGAGACTTTCCACCTTCCCGGTGGCGGTAATGCCGAACAGGTTGATACCCGGAGTGGTGCGGTTGGAAGCGGCGGCCACGGCGGCAAACCGCGGGTGCTCAACGCTGCGCACATCCACGTTGTTGATCCGCCCTTCCGGGAAGGCCTGCAGCAGGTCGCCGGAGAGATCGTAGACGTTGAGGAAGCCCTGCTTGTCGGTGCCGAACACCAGGCTGGCGGTCGCGTCCGCCGGGTTGACCCAGATGGCCGGATCGTCGGCGGCATCGCCGGGAGAGGCGACCGGTTGCGTCTGCCCACGCGCGGTCACCCGCGACATTTCCCCGCGCCGGCGCAGGGCCTGCATGCGCGCGGACGGGGCCGGCAACTCCGGCTCGAAACGCTGTACCGCGTCGGCCTCGTCCGCCACCGCCAACAGGTCGCCGCCCGAGACAACGGCGGACACCGGCTCGGGACTTTGCGCAGCGGCGGCAAATACCGGTGCCGCGGCTTCCCCACCCGCGGCCAGGTCGTAGGCGCGAACCCCGTCCTCGGCGCTGAGCCACAAGTGACCCGCCTCGGCATCCACCCACAGGCCGCCGAACTCCCCTTCCGGCGCGGCGGCGAAAATGCGCCGCTGCTCGTCCGCTTCCGCATCGGCATTCAGGCTCAGCACACCCAGCGGCGGCTGTGTCACCAGCAGCCTGCCGCGCACGTCGTCCACCGCGCAGCTGGTCACCTCCTGGCCGAAGTACAGCGGGCGCACGGCCTTGAAGACCCAGCGCTCCCCCCGGGGATGGACGACATACTCGCTGCCCAGGCCCTCCTCGTCGATGGCGAACAGGTGCGGGCGCCCGCCCTGGCGGGACAGGCACAGGGCTTCCATCGGCGCACTGGCGGCCTGCGCGCCCAGCCTGGAAAACTGCGGCCGCTCGCCCTCTGCCGCCAGGGAGAACAGTTGTATCTCGCCACTGCCATCCTCGTAGGCCGACACCAGCCAACTGCCGTCTTCCCGGGACTGCACGGCGAAGCGCTCCACTTCGCCGCCGTTCAGGGAGGCGGCCTCATTGCCGTCGCCATCGACCAGTACCAGGCCGCGCTCTTCGCTGGCCAGCAGCAGATAGCTTTTTCCGTCCAGGGTCAGTGGTGCCAGCTGGTTGGCGACCACGTTGGCCAGGGGCAGGGTTTGCGCGGCTTCCAGGGTTGCGGCCCGGGTGTCGGCCCGCTCGCCCGCCGTCTCCGTCTTCGCGCCGCAACCCGCCAGCAGGCCGAGGGCAATTGCGGCCGGAATCAGTGTCTGAAGAGGTTTGATATCCATGTTTTTCACTCTGGGTAAGTCTATTTGATGACAAATTTACGCCATTTGTGTGGCAACGATGTTTCCGCCTGGGCAAAGCTGAAAAAAAACCCGGCCGCCGGGGCGGTCGGGTTTATTCGCGCCCGTCTGACAGATCAGAAGGTGCTGTAGCTCACGCCCAACACATAGGTGGGGCCGTACTCCTCGTACTGCTGGTTGAAGCCGGAGTTGTGGAAATACATGGGCTCGTCGGTCAGGTTGACGCCGCTGAAACTCAGCTGCACGCCGTTGGCGAAGTCGTACTTGGCCGACAGGTCCACCTGCATGTGGTCGTCCTCGTACTTGTCCAGCGCCGCGTCCTCGGTGTTCACCTCGTCCAGGCGTTCGCCGCGGAAGCTGGTGGACAGGCGCAGGCTGAAGGCGTCGCGCTCGTAGCCGACGATGAAGTTGCCCACCAGGTCCGACTGCAACGGCAGGGGCGCCTTGTCGCTACGCCCGGCGTCCGGCCCCAGGCCCAGCCTGGCCTCGGAATCGGTGAAGGTGGCATTGGCGCGCAGCAGCAGGCCGTTGTCGAAGGCCCGGGTCCAGGACAGCTCGGCGCCGCTGAGGGTGGCGGTGTCGCCGTTGATCGGGCGCAGGATCTCGGCGTCGTCCACCGGCAGGCTGCCCGCGTATTCACTGAAATCGCCATTCATGGTGCTGGTCACGTCGGCCACCACGGCGAAGTTGTCGATGCGCTTGTGGAACAGCCCCAGGGAGAACATGCCCAGGTCGTCGGTGTAGTACTCGGCGGAGAAATCCAGGTTCCGGGATTCGTAGGGATCCAGCTCCGGGTCGCCCGCCTCCACTTTCAGCTCGCCCTCGTCGTATTCGGTCTCCTTGGCGGAGGGGTTCAGGTAACCGAAAGAGGGACGCGACAGGGATTCGGTGTAGGCGGCGCGCAACACGATATTGTCGTTGTAGTCGTACTTGAAATTGACGCTCGGGAACAGGTGGTTGTAGTCACTGGCGGAAGTTTCCGGGCTCACGTAGACGTCTTCCGCCACTTCCTCGGCGCCGGGAATGGGCTCGTTGGACTCGATCACGCGGTTGCCGGAGGCTTCGAAGTCGGTGCGCTCGTAGCGCACACCGTAGACCAGGCTGGCGCGCTCGAAGTCGACGCTGTTCATGACATAGAGCGCGGAGATGTCCTCGCTCATCACGTAGTCGCGGGCGGAGTCCAGCGCGGTATCGGCCTCCTCGACCTCGAAGCTGCCCAGGTTGGCATCGATAAAGCCGTTCAGCGCGCCCATGTCGACACCGGTGCCGACAAAAGGCGCCAGGCCGTAGTCGACATTGTTGGCAGCGAAGTCCGCCAGGGTATAGTCGCCGCCGAAGCCGCTGTACACGGTGGCGTTCAGGTCGCCGGTCTTTTCCCGGTTGCGTTGCTGCAGGCCAAACTTCAACTCGGACGGATTGCCGGCCAGCTGAATATCGCGGCGGATATCGATGCGGAAGCTGACTTCCTCGTCGTCGGTGAAGTTGTCCTCGATGACAATTTCGTCCAGTGCGTAATTGGCGGGGTTCATCGCCGCATCCACGTCGCCTATGGCCAGATTCGGGATCTTGCCGGCGCTGGTGTAGCCCAGTTCCAGGCCCCGCTGCTCGAAATCGGTGTCGCGGCGGTGGGGTTCGGTCTCTTCGGAGTGGGAGTAGCCGAGTGCATATTCGACACCCCACAGATCCAGGTCGTGTTCGCCGCCGGCGGTCAGCGACAGTATCTGCTGCTCCTCGAAGCGGTCCTTGAGGGATTTCTTGAGTCGCGCATCGGACCAGCTGGCGGAGCTGTCGGAAATACTCTGCAGTTCGCCCTTGTCCAGCTTGTACTCGTTGCGCTGGCGCTCCTCGGTATCGGAAAAATCGGAATAGAGGCTGTGCAGGTAGAGCAGGCTGGTCTCGGACAGGCGCAGGTCGAAATTGGCCGCCAGGCCGGTGCGCTCGCGGGCGATGGTGTAGTCGCGCTGCTCGATCTCCGGCGCGCCGAAAGCCGCGCTGCCGTCCGCCGCCTCCATCATTTCCCAGGCACCGTCCGTTTCAATATTGTCGGAGCCGAATTCCCGTTCCTGATGACTGGCGGCAATGGCCACACCCAGCTCGCGGCCGCCGTCCAGCTCGAACACCTCGGTGAACTTGCCGGCTACCTTGGGGCTATTTTCTTCCTGCAGCTCGCTGTAGCTGTTCTCGACACTGAGCTTGAAATTGCGGCCGTCGTGATCCAGGGCGTTGAGGCTCTTGATCTCGATGGCACCACCGATGGAATCGGCGCTCATATCCGGGGTCAGAGTCTTGGACACCTCAAGGCTGGCCAGCAGGTCCGACGGAATCACGTCCATGGCCACGGCGCGGCTGTCGCTCTCCGGCGCCGGCAGGGCCATGCCGTTGATGGTGGCGGCGTTCAGGTTGGGATCGATACCGCGCACGCCCACGAAGCGGCCCTCGCCCTGGTCGCGGGTGATAAAGACGCCCGGCATGCGCTGCAGCGCCTCGGTGACATTGGCGTCCGGCAGCTCGCCGATGGCGTCGGAGGTCTGCACCGCAATCAGCTTGTCGGAATCCCGCTGGCGCTGGATATCGCTGCGGGCATTGGCGGCCTGGGCTGTCACCTCGATGGTTTCTATCGGATCGCCCTGTTGGGCGACGGCGTTGGCCGCAGTCACTGCGGCGGCGAGTGCCAGTACAGGCACACTGATGGTTTTGTCGTTCATGGAATCCCCATTCCCAGATCAAGTATTGTCGGACGTGATCGTTCTTTTGAATGGGGCGCAGGCTAGTCAGAAGATGTGAACTTTACGTTACGCTTTTTTTAAATTTGTCATATTCGCGCCATAAGATGGCCGGCAGTAACCCAACCGGATCACGCAACGGGAGATCACCATGAGCGAACAACCGAGCAACCCTTCCCGGCGCACCCTGTTCAAAGCGGTCGGTGCAGCCACCGCCGCCGGCGCCACCGCCAGCCTGCTCCCCGGCTGCGGCAGCAAAAACCAGGGCAGTGCAGAAAACCTCTCTTTCACCGAGATCCCCCACGCGCTGGATGGATTCCACCACCTGCCATCGGACTACAGCGCCGACGTACTGCTGCGCTGGGGCGACCCAGTGATCGACGGTGTCGGCGACTTCGACCCGGCGGCACTCACCGCCGGGGAGCAGGAAAAACGCTTCGGCTACAACAACGATTTCATCGCCTTTATGCCGCTGGATCCCGGCGCCGGCCCCGGCGAGGGCGGGCACCACTGCCGCAGTGACAACAGCGGGCGCGGCCTGTTGTGCGTCAACCACGAGTACACCCAGCCGCACCTGATGTTCTCCGGCTACCACGACGAGCACAGTGCCACCCGGGGTGTCTCCGCCGAACACGTGGCAATAGAACAGGCAGCCTGCGGCCACGCCGTGGTGGAGATCGAGAAAACAACAGACGGCTGGCAGCCAGTGTTGAACAGCCCCTACAACCGCCGCATCACTCTCAACACCGCCATGGATATCGCCGGCCCCGCCGCCGGCGATACGCGCCTGCAGACAAAGGCCGACCCCACCGGCAAACAGGTCTTCGGCACCGTGGGCAACTGCGCCGGCGGCAAGACGCCCTGGGGTACGGTACTGGTGGCGGAAGAGGGTTTCGGCGGCGCCTTCCAGGGTGACCCGGACAACATTGCCGACCCGGTGGAGGCGCGCAACCACCACGCCTTCGGTATAGAACCGGGCAACCGCAACTGGGGCGATCACGACCGCCGCTTCGATATCGGCGTTGAGCCGCGCGAGCCCAACCGATTCGGCTGGATGGTGGAATACGATCCCTACGATCCGGATTCCCGCCCGCGCAAGCTCACCAACCTGGGCCGTTTCGAGCACGAGGGCTTTACCCTGGTCAGCAAGCCCGACCGGCCGATCGTGGCCTACGGCGGCGACGACGACGAACACCAGTTCGTCTACCGCTATGTTTCCCGGGCCGCTTACGACCCGGCAGATAATACCGGCAACCGCACGCTGCTGACCGACGGCACCCTCTACGCGGCCCGCTTCGATGAAGGCGGCAGCGGCCGCTGGCTGGCACTGGAGTTTGGCGAGGGCCCCCTGACACCGGAAAACGGCTTTCGCAACCAGGCGGATGTGCTGATCGACGCCCGCCGCGCCGCGGCTCTGCTCGGCGCCACGCCCATGGACCGCCCGGAGGATGTGGAGACCAACCCGGTCAACGACTGTACCTATGTGATGCTGACCAAGAACAAGAAACGCAAGAAAGGGGAGATCGACGCCGCCAACCCGCGCGCCCGCAACCGCATGGGCCATGTGCTGGAGATCGTGCCACCGGGGCAGTACGGCCAGCGCGATCACAGCAGTGACACCTTCCAGTGGAATACCTTCCTGCTGGGCGGCAATCCCAATGCGGAGGATCCCAACGAGCGCGGCGCCTACGGCCAGCAATCCCCCACCGCCATCTCCGCCAGCGGCTGGTTCGCCAACCCGGACAATGTGGCCTTCGACAACAGCGGCAACATGTGGATCGCCACCGACGGCTGTGAGAGTTTCGGATTCCACGACGGCCTCTGGGCCATGGCCACCGAGGGCGACAACCGCGCCGCGCCAAAACACTTCTTCGGCTGTCCGCAGGGTGCGGAGGTCTGCGGCCCGGAGTTCACCCCGGACGGCAGCACCCTGTTCGTCGCCGTGCAGCATCCCGCCGACGGCGGCCACTCCACCTTCGACAACCCCATGCACCGCTGGCCGGACAACGACCCGAAGCTACCGCCGCGGCCGTCGGTACTGGCCATTCGCCGGAACGATGGTAAGCCAGTGGGGAGCTGACACGGACGCACAATATCGGGGCCGCAGAAGCCACCGGCCCCCTCCGCCGCCCTCTCCCCCGGCCCCTCTCCCGATGGGAGAGGGGAGCTAAGCCGGAAACACCGGGGAACAAACCAGCCTCCGAGCTTTCTCAGGCCCCATACCAGTCCCCTCTCCCACCGGGAGAGGGTTAGGGAGAGGGGAGCTATGTCGGACACGCCGGGGGCGAATCAGCCCAGCGAGCTTTCTCAAGCCCCGTCCCAGTCCCCCCTCCCCCCGGGAGAGGGTTAGGGAGAGGGGAGCTATGTCGGAAACGCCGGGGGCGAATCAGCCCATCGAGCTTTCTCAAGCCCCGTACCAGTCCCCCCTCCCACCGGGAGAGGGTTAGGGAGAGGGGAGCTATGTCGGAAACGCCGGGGGCGAATCAGCCCATCGAGCTTTCTCAAGCCCCGTACCAGTCCCCCCGCCCACCGGGAGAGGGTTAGGGAGAGGGGAGCTATGTCGGAAACGCCGGGGGCGAATCAACCCATCGAGCCTTCTCAAGCCCCGTACCGGTCCCCTCCCCCTCCGGGAAAGGAGAGACGCCGGTTTCGATGGACACGGCTAAACAGAGATCCCGAAACACTCCCGAAAATTTCTCCGCCCCCTGTCCGTAGGCGCAAGCGCCCGCGAATCGTCGCTGCGCAACAGCCATCGGTATTCCAGGAAATGTGCCAACAGCGCCGCGCCGAGCGCACCGGCCAGGTGGTGGCGGCGTTCGCTCCAGTCCAGGCACAGCCGGGCAAAGCTGCGCCGGCGGCGCTGCAGCGACCGCCAGTCGATATGCATCCGCGCAAACAGTCGTTCCCCGGACGGCGACAGCAACAACCGGGTGCCGCGGGTTTCGATATAGCCGCTCCCGTGCAGGCTGTCCAGCAGCGCCACACCCAGCCGCCCCGCGAGGTGGTCGTAGCAACTGCGCGCACAGCGCTCCGGCGACTGCGGCCGGGATACCGCCACTTCGCCCCGGCGCCGCTCTCCCAACCGCATCAAGCCCTCCAGCGCCTCAGCCACCTCTTCCCCGTGCAGGCGGAAATAGCGGTGGCGCCCCTGCCGCTCCAGCGACAGCAGGCCGCCGTCGGTGAGGCGGGCCAGGTGAGCGCTGGCGGTCTGCCGTGTGATACCGGCCCGATCGGCCAGTTCGGAGGCGGTCCGCGCGCGGCCGTCCATCAGCGCATCCAGCATCAGCGCGCGGGCCGGCTCGCCGATCAGGGCACTGATCGAGGCAATGGGTGGCGTATCCACAATTCGTTCTCCATCGAATTATCGGTCGGGCATTCCGGTGTACTGTCGGATCCGTTCTGCAGACAGAAGGAGAATGACCGTGCCCATCACCTGTATCATCCGCTACGAAATCGATCCCCACAAGAAGGCCGCGTTCGAACAGTACGCGCGCAACTGGGGCCAGGCGATTCCCCGTTGCGGCGCCGACCTGGTCGGCTACTTCGCACCCCACGAGGGCTCCACCACCACCGCCTACGGTATCTACAACATCGACAGTCTCGCCGCCTACGAAGCCTATCGCGCCCGCCTCGCACAGGACCCGCTGGGTGAAGAGAACTACCGCTTTGCCCAGCGGGAACAATTCCTGCTGCGGGAAGAGCGACAGTTCCTGAAGTTGGTTTCCGCGCCCCATGGGACGGGGGTGAAAGCGTGATCGCAGTCATCTTCGAGGTATGGCCGGAACCGGAACACCGGGAGGATTATCTGGAGGAGGCCGCCGGACTGCGGCCGCTGCTGGAGTCGATCGACGGATTTATTACCGTCGAGCGTTTCGAAAGCCTGAGCGAACCGGGCAAGATCCTGTCCCTGAGCTTTTTTGAAAGCGAGGAAGCCATCCACCGATGGCGCCGGTTGCCGGAACACAGGAGGGCACAGGCCCTGGGTCGCAATGGCTATTTCGCCGGCTACCGCCTGCGCGTGGCGCAGGTGGTACGGGATTATACGGGGGGAGAACGCGAGGAGGCCCCGCGGGACAGCCGCGAGGTGCACGGCTGAGCAAGCGCCCCTCAGCGCAGCTCGGCGGCCGCACCGCCCACGGCAGATCTGGCCCATCGCTTCGACACCAGCGCCTGAATATCCTCCAGGCGCAGCCCGCGAGTATCGATGCCATTTTTCCACAACACCGCAGCCGCAGCGGCCAGCGGCACCGCGATCAGCAGCGCGGACAGGATCATATCCTCGAACAATCCCAGTACACCCAGGCCGGCCCCCAGGATACCGCCAGCCTTGGAACTCGCGGCCACCAGACCGGCACCGGTACCGCGCAGGTGCACGGGATAGATCTCCGCGGCATAGGGAATCAGCATGGCAATGACCCCGCTGGCACTGACCAGCAACAGTGCCGTCGCCGCAGACACAGCCAGGGCACTGTGCAGGCCGAGCCACAGGCACAGGCAGAAAACCAGCAGCGCCGTCGCGGTAAAGGCGACAAACAGGGCCAGGGTATAGATGCTGCTCCAGCGGTGGTAGAGCCAGATCACCAGCGCCACACCGGGCAGGGCCAGCAGCGCCGAGCGCGCCAGCAGCGCGTCCGCCTGCCCCTCCAGGCCCAGGGCGCGCAGGTTGGTGGGCAGCCAGAGCAGGAAGCCGAAGTTCACCAGCCCCCAGGCCAGCCCCGCCGCCACCAGCCCCAGGGTGATGCCGGCGTAGGGTCCCCGCAGCAACAGGCGCAGCCCGCCCTGCTCCGCCGGCGGCTTCTCCGCCACCACTTGATCCACCGACTCGCCGCCCTTCCCAGTGAAACGCGCCAGCACCCCGCGCGCCTCGCGCACCAGGCCGCGGCTGGCCAGGTAGCGGGGGGATTCGGGGATAAAACGGTTGAGGAAAATCACCAGCAGACCGGTGGGCAGACCCAGTATCCACAGGATGCGCCAGCTGAACAGCGGCTCGAGTACCGCCGCGGCGCCGGAGGCCATCAGGTAGCCGGCGGCCGTGCCCAGCCCCCCCAGGGCCACCAGCAGCCAGCCGCGGTGCGCGGCGGGAATGGATTCGGCCATCAGCGCGAAGGTGATGGGCAGCAGGCCGCCGGCGGACAGCCCCATCAGGAAACACATCGCCAGGTTCCAGCCGAACGACGGCATGGCACCGCAGATGGCGGTGCCGATAAACATCAGCGCGCCCAGCAGCACCGCCGCGCGCCGGCCGAAGCGGTCCGCCACCAATCCCCAAAGTATCGAGCCCAGGGTGGTGCCGGTCAGGGCCAGCAGCGCCAGGGTGCCGGCGCTCTGCGAGCTGATGCCGTACTCCACGGTCATGCCCGGCAGCACGAAGCCCAGGGTGGCCGGTTTCATCACGTCCACCGCCACGGTCACCAGCAGTACCAGCACCAGCTTCCAGTGCTCGCGGTTGAGGGCCACACCGTCTGCCACATGAAAATCCACCGTCTCGCCGCCGCCCGGGGCCGCGGCGCGCGGCATCAGCCCGAAAGCCGCCAGCAACAGCCCCAGCGGAATCAGCGCCATACCCGCCAGCATGGTGGTATCCATGGGCATACCCGCCATGTGGAAGCCCATGGGGGCGGCGCGCAGGAACATGGGGATATGCGAAAGCACCCCGGCGGTGATGCCGAGGCAGCCCAGCCAGAAGGCGACGGGGTGGTGAAAGGAGATACCCGGGGTTTTCATGGAGTTACCGCTCGATCTTATGATTTCTATATACAGGCAACCGCCGCTCCCTGGCCAGGACACACAATAATATGACTTCCTCCCGCCACCGGACAGTCCCGGCAAACCGCCGGCGTCATCGGGAAGGGAAAACCGGGTATCCGGGCCGGAACGGCACCGCCTCAATCCCTGCAATCTCCGTAGAGCGCCATCGATACCGAAATTGCGCTCGAGTCAGTGCCGCCTGGGTCTCAGGCCTGTCGTTCGGCAGCGCCTCCCTCGGCCAGGTACTCCATCACGTAGCGGGTCATGCTCAGCGCCAGCTCGCGCTCCCCCAACAGCACCTGGCCCACCTGCTCGCGGTGCAGCATCGCCGCGTCCTCGTCGCTGTGCGCCCGCACCAGGGTGCGGATTTCGGGCTGCAGCATGCGCGCTATCTCCACCATTTTCCGCGCGCGCAGCGCGTCGGGTATGGCGACGATCAGTATGCGGGCCCTCGCCACATGGGCCTGGATCAGAACCTCCGGTTCCGCCGCATCCCCGGAGACCGATGGAATCCCGGCCGCGCGCAACTCCTCGACGACTTCCCGATTCTGCTCCGCAACCACCACCGACACCCCCTGCTCCATCAGGCTGCGACCGATGCGCGAGCCCACCCGACCGAAGCCCACCAGCAGCGCGTGCCCGGTCAGTTTCTCCAGATCCACGGTCATCGGCAGCTCCGCCAGCGGGTCCTCGGGCCGCTCCATGGCGCGCGCCAACCGCGAGCGCGAGCGGATCCAGCGCTGCAGGGGTTCCACCGCGTTGAACAACAGCGGATTGAGCGCAATGGAAAACAGTGCCCCGGCGAGAATCAGGTTCTGCCCCTCGATCGTCAGCAGGCCCAGCGAGGCGCCCAGCGCGGCGAGAATGAAGGAGAACTCGCCGATCTGCGCCAGGCTGGCGGATACGCTGAGGGCGGTATTCAGCGGGTAGCGGAACAGCAGCACCAGTGCGAAGGCGGCCAGGGTTTTGCCGATCAGGATGATCGCCACTACCGACAGCACCCGCAGTGGCTGCTCCACCAGCATCATCGGATCGAACAGCATCCCCACCGAGACAAAAAACAGTACCGCGAAGGCGTCTCGCAGCGGCAGGGATTCGGCGGCGGCGCGGTGGCTGAGTGACGATTCCCGCAGCACGCTGCCGGCAAAGAAGGCCCCCAGCGCAAAGGAGACTCCAAACACCATCGAGGCACTGTAGGCAATGCCCATGGCGGTGGCGATGACACTGAGAGTAAACAACTCCCGCGAGCCGGTGCGGGCGACCTTCCATAGAAACCAGGGAAAGAGCCTCCGCCCCACCACCAGCATCAGCATCACGAATACCGCCACCTTGCTCAGGGTCGCCAACACCGTGGTCAGCAGATCCCCTTCCGACACGGCGTCGCCGCTGCCGCCCAGCCAGCCGGCCAGCGGCGGCAGCACCACCAGCGCCAGTACCATCACCAGGTCCTCCACCACCAGCCAGCCCACGGCAATACGGCCGTTGATGGAATCGAGCAGCCCGCGCGCCTCCAGCGCGCGCAACAGGACCACGGTGCTGGCCACCGACAGCGACAGGCCGAATACCACCGCGGAGCCCGGCGGCCAGCCCCAGTAAGTTGCCAGCGCCGCCCCCAGTGCCGTGGCCACAACGATCTGGGCAAGGGCACCGACAATGGCGATCCGCCGCACCGACATCAGGTCCGCGATGGAAAAGTGCAGACCCACACCGAACATCAGCAGTATCACGCCGATTTCCGCCAACTGCTGGGAGAGTGCCACGTCGGCGACAAACCCCGGCGTGGCGGGACCGATCAGGACACCGGCGATCAGGTAGCCGACCAGGGCTGGCAGGCGCAGGCGCGCGGCGATAAAGCCGAGGATCAGTGCCAGGCCCAGGCCGACCGAAACAGTGGTAATCAGGGTGATATTGTGATGCAAAATCGGGGAGTTCCTTTAATCCTTGAACTTCACAAACCCACGCATTCTACACCAAGAATTTTCCATCCCGATTCACCGGGCAAGCGGGGAAATCCTCAACGGAGCCGCTTCAGATGGAAAAGAACTGCTGGATTCCCAGCAGTACATTGGTAGTCGCCACCGAGGCGAGGATCAGCCCCATCACCCGGCTGACGATATTGGCTCCGGCATTGCCGATCCAGCGGTAGATCCAGTTGGCGGTGAGCAGAACCACCAATACGATTCCCAACACCGCGATCATGGCCGTGGCGGTGGACATATTGTGAATGATGTCAAATCGATAGTTGTCGGTCAGCACCACCGCGGCCAGCATGGCCCCGGGGGACGCGATCGAGGGGACCGCCAGCGGGAAGATCGCCGTCTCGTTCCCCTTCTGAATGATTCCCACTTCCTGTTCCGGCTTTCCTTCACCGAAGATCATCGTCAACGCAAACAGGAACAGCACCACACCACCGGCCACCTGGAAGGCGGACAGCGGCACGCCGATGGTCTCCAGCAGGTACTGGCCGGCGATCAGAAAGAAGAGCAGTATGCCGGTGGCCACCACAACCGACAGTATGGCGATCTTGCGTTTCTGCCACTCGGCGTGCTGGGCGGTGACGGCGATAAACACCGGCAGCGTGCCCACCGGGTCGATCACGGCAAAGAAAAAGACAAAGCTGCTGATCCAATCGTTCAAGGGACGCTCCGGCGGACCGTGCTAATATCGGCTTAAACTTGACTGCAGGAAAGGCCCGCGGGCCACTCCCGTGAATTCTGCCCCGAACACAAAGTCTAGCGCATGACCAACCACTCACCGACCGCGCGGCGCATCGCCAAGACCATCCTCAATGGATTCGACGCCTATTTCGCCGATTTCCAGAACATCACCCTGGGCGCCAAGGCGCGCTTCGAGCGGGCCGCCTGGCAGGAGGGGCACCAGGCCAACAAGGCGCGCATAGACCTCTACAAGACCAAGATCAACCAGGTGCTGAAACTGGTCCACTCGGTCACCAGCAAGGACACCAGCATGCTGGAGCTGTGGCGCGACGCCCGCGCCACCTACGCGCAGCTGATCGCCAACCACAGTAACTACGAGATTGCCGAGACCTTCTTCAACTCGGTATTCTGCAACCAGTTCCAACACGAACATATTCACGACAGCAATATCTTCGTGAAACCCTCGCGCCCGCCCGACGACAAACCGCTGCGCGACTACAGCATCTATATCAGTTACAGCGCCGGCGACGGCCTCGAGTACATGATCGAGGACATCCTCAACGACTATGGCTTTTCCGCCCCCTGGGAGGATCAGCAGCGGGATATCGCCAATATCTGCGCGGCACTGCGCGCCGAGCCACTGGCGGGGCTGGAGAACGAGAAGGTCCTGCGGGTGGACATGCTGGAGTCGGTGTTCTACCGCAACAAGGCCGCCTACCTGGTGGGCCGCATGATGTTCGGCGGCGAGGTGGTGCCGCTGGTACTGCCCTGCCTGAACAACGGTCGCGGCAGCATCTTCGTGGACACGGTGCTCTACAGCAACGACTCCACCAGTATCATCTTCAGCTTTACCCGCTCCTACTTCATGGTGGACGCGCCTATCCCGTCGCGGTTCGTGCGCTTCCTGTCCACCATCATGCCGCTAAAAGAGCGCTCCGAACTGTACAACTCCATCGGCTTCCACAAGCACGGAAAGACGGAGTTCTACCGCCATATCCTCGCGCACATGAAGGTCAGCAACGACAAATTCATCATCGCCCCGGGCATCAAGGGCATGGTGATGAGCGTGTTCACGCTGCCCTCTTACCCGGTAGTGTTCAAGGTGATCAAGGACAAATTCGACCGCCCCAAAACCGTGACCGAGGAGATAGTGCGCGAGAAATACAAGTTCGTGTCCCGCTCCGACCGGGTGGGCCGCATGGCGGATACGCAGGAATACACCAACTTCATTTTCTACCGCAACCGCTTCAGCGACGAGCTGCTGGAGGAGCTGAAAGAACTGGCGCCCTCGAAGCTGCATATCGACGACAAATGGGTAATCATCAAACACCTGTATGTAGAGCGCCGCATGGAGCCGCTCAATCTCTACCTGCAGAACGCCAGCGACGAGGAGATCCGCGAGGCCATGGAGGAGTACGGCAACGCCATCAAGCAACTGGCCGCGGCCAACATCTTCCCCGGCGATATGCTGCTGAAAAATTTCGGGGTGACCCGCCACGGCCGCGTTGTCTTCTACGACTACGACGAACTCTGCCCGCTCACCGAGTGCAACTTTCGCAAACTGCCGGAGCCGCAGACCGCTGAACAGGAGCTGTCCGACCAGCCTTGGTACACAGTGGACGAAGCGGACATCTTCCCCGAAGAGTTCCGCCTGTTCTTCTCCGGCAATCCCACCGCGCGCAGGGCCTTCGAGGAGCAACACAACGATCTCTACGACTACCACTACTGGCAGCGGCTGCAGGACCGCATCCGCGCCGGCCATATCGAAAGCGCCTTCCCCTACCGCCGCAAATGGCGCTTCAGACGCCGCTCCGGCCGCAAAAGCTGAATGGCACCGCGCTGCCGCATGATGGGCAAAGCGCAGCCTGCCTATCGTAGAAGCGGGAGGCGTGTCGGCAGGCCCCGGGCCTGAGCTATAGTGGAAGAAGATTTTCGATTGCAAAGGAGTCACTGTGCGGTTTAACGGCGCAATAACGGCCCTGGGCGTACTGGCACTGGTTTCCCTGCAGGGCTGCGGCCACCTGCCCAGCGAAATGGCAGAGCCCGAGGGGGAAGAGGCCGAAAAAACCGAGTCCCCCGCCCGGGCAGAAACCAAAGCCGCGCCGCAACAATCGGGACGCCCCGCCCACGCGCGAATCAAGGCCAAGCCCCACACGGTCGACTGCAACTCTCCCGCGAAAGGCTTCCGACGCGTCGCCTTCCGCGACCTCTACACGGAAACCGGCGACTCCGAAGCTCCCTTCCGCGAGGCCGACAGCGCGCCCACCCAGTTCGATGTCTCCGCCTACGTCTGGGGATACGACCAGTGCACCAGTGCCGGTACCTGTGAGGGCGGCGACCACTACTGGCTGATCGGTAACGGCCCCCGGGACGATCTACAGACCTGGGTGGTTACCCCCCAGTTCCCCCGCATCACCATCCAGTCCACCTGCGATGAAAAACTCGAGGTCGGCGAGCGCTTCCGCTTTTCCTTCAGCCACGGCAAGCTGGTGGGATTCAGTCAATAAACATAGAGAATGCCGGGACATCGTGGAATGTCCCGGCTGGTTGCAGGATTACCCGATTCGCCCCTCGTGAATCAGGTCGGTCAGGCGCCTGTGCCACTCGACGTCCCGCCACATACCCTCGAATTGCGGGCCGCAAAAGTGGCTGGTGGAAAGCGCGGTCCAGCGGCCGGTCTTCGATGCCTCCTCCACACCGAAGGCGCACAACTCTTTTACCCAGTCCCAGTCCAGCAGGGGCCAATCCTTATAGGCCACCAGGGCCCAGCCTTCCGTGGTGATCAGGGGCTTGTCGGTGTGGCGGGACCAGTCCGCCAACAGGTCGATCCCCTTCTTCAGGCAATTTTTCCAGTGATCCGGGTCTTTCCGGTAAAGGGACTCGGCATTCCGGGCCAGGATTTCGTACATCCCTGGATCGAAGCTGGCCCGCCCCAGGTCGAACCCCATCCTTTCCTCAAAGTCGCTCACTTCTGCCTGCGCCATCCAGATATGGGGCTCGAGCAGGTCCATAAAGGAGACATCCTGCTCCCGCCAGTTGGTGTACTCCGCGGTGTAGGAGAAGCAGTAGTCGAGACCGGGGTAGGCCTGCCGCAATACGTCGATGGAATCCGCCATCCACTGCCTTATCTCGGGGCGGGTACGCGACGGCATCGAACCGGCCTCCAGGAATGGGGCCCACAGGGGGGCCGGCCACTCGTTGCAGAGATCCACCCACAGAATATTGTCGAGCAACCCCGCCCCGTCGATGGAATCCAGGACGCTCTTCCAGACCCGCCCCAGATCCGCCGGGGAATGGACTCGCATCCTCACGTCGTCCCTGTCCTGGCGAAACCAGGTCGAAAGCGCAACCTTCACACCCCGCTCCGCACACATGCCGATAAATTGATTCAGGGCCGGCTCCACCCTGACCCGGGTCAGCGCCGGGCTACCCCAATCGTGCTGGTTCCAGACGGGCAACAGCTCCCATTCGCGCCGGGGGTCGGCGGCGAAGAGGTGAGGATAGGCGTCGATACGAACCGCATCGTAGCCCCGCTCCTGCAGCTCATCCAGGGCCCTGCCCCAATCCTCGTAGCCGGCGCCGGGCCATCGGCGCTCCAGCCAGGAGAAATCCCACATCGCGATCGCGAGTGGACGGGTCACTTCGGATATCAGCATCTTCAAGCTCCTTCAACAGATCAATTGGTGACAGCCACTATGTGCCATTGATCCGGCGCTGAGAAACGAGTAATTTTCGACAGATCATCAAGAAATTCTTGAAAGCTTATGCGACGAATGCTCCCCGGAACCCGGGCACTCAGAACCTTCGAGGCCGCCGGTCGACACCTGAACTTCACCCGCGCGGCCGAGGAGCTGGGTTTGACACCTGCGGCGGTCAGCTTCCAGATCAGGGAGATCGAGGACCAGCTCGGCATAACACTGTTCACACGCACCAGCCGCAAGATCCTGCTCACGTCGGCCGGCACCGTCCTGTTCGAAGCCACCAGCGATGCCCTGGACAATCTGCACCAGGCCACCGGCCGCGCCCAGAAAATGGCCCGGGGCGCCACACACCTGCGCCTCTCCCTGGGTGCGAGGTTTGCCACCCACTGGTTTCTGCCCCGCCTGTCGCGATTCCGGGAGGCGAATCCCGATCTGGAACTCACATTCGATATCACGGATCGGGTGCGGGACTTCGACATAGACGACGTGGATGCCGCCATCCGCTTCGGTACCGGGAACTACGCGGGGACGCGCTCGGAGCGCCTGTTCGACACCCTTGTTGTGCCGGTGTGCAGTCCGGAACTGCTTGAAACCGGCCCCACCCCAAAAGAGCCTCAGGACCTTCTCCACCACACCCTGTGCCATGTCGACTGCCAGACCGAAGGCATGGTCTGGCCAAGCTGGTCGACCTGGATGGCCGCAGCCGGCATCGACAACTTCGACGACAGCCGATGTGTCGCCTTTACGGATTCAAGCCATGTAGTGCAGGCGGTCACCGACGGAAACGCCATTGGCCTGGTTGAATTGGAGATGGTCGAAAACGATCTGGCCCAGGGACGAATGGTGAGGCTGTTCGATATCGGAGTCAGCGTTGCGGAGGAGTATGCCTATCACCTGGTTTATCCGGAGAACAGCGGCGAAGAGCCAGGGGTGCGGGCTCTTCGCCAGTGGGTATCGGGCGAGGTACAGCGGATGAAGTGAGCCTGGTGGCCGGGGTGTGTTTGTCACAGTTCAAGTTTGATACATAAGTGTAGTGGCATAGTGAAAGCTCCCTTGTGGAAATCTATAGCATCTGGATAACGCTCAAGCTCAGCCGCCGGCAGCCCATGCTAGTGGTCCATGCGGGTTAACTACACGGTCGGCTGGAGCGCCTCGTTAGACATCAATCCGGTGAGGGCATTTCGCTGAATTTCGGAAGATTCGGATCCATACATTCCCACGTAGCCGACCGGCTAGTAAAAATGTCAATCTCAGGCTTGTATTGGGAAAGATCATCAAGTGATCCTGCACAAATCCCAAGCATCCCTGAAAGAAACTCTCCGGGGTTCTCGACTGCAGGATCCTCGAACAACGAAGATCCACAATTCGGACAAAATCCACGCTTTCCCGTTGTTTGGTAGTACCTGACATCTCCGGTTATCTCTACGGAGTCCTTCGGGACAAATAACACCGGCGCATAGCCACTTCCTGTCGCCTTCTTGCAATTAATACAATGGCAATTTCCAGCCATTGTGACTTTACCCGAGCTCGTGTATCTAACCGATCCGCAAAGGCAACTTCCTGAGATATCCATACTAGCCTCCTGATTGATGTTTAACATTTGTATATCAGTCGCCACGACAATAACCCTGAACGATGTCCACAGTCGAAATACTTCCAGAATGACTGCACCTCCCCCATATCGTCAAGGCCTCAGAGAGATCAATCTAAACGTATCAATTAGGGTAATTGATCACAGCGACTACGATCCCCGTTTTCGACGCCTCCTCTGGTGGTTCATGCGGTAAATTCGGTGACTCTAGCTCACAGCCACAGGTTCCAGGGCAAGGCGAAAAAGCGCAGGACTAGCAGCGCTAATTCAAGCTTTTTCAACGCAGCACTGGGGCCTGTGGCGAAGAGATAGTGTTACTGAATTTACCGCATGGACCACTAGACCATTGCTTTCACTTTGCCATCCCACCAATTCCGGGCTCGATATTCGATTTTTCCCATACCTGTAACATTCCGCCACTAGACTCTCCCCGGGATAACAATCATCGGGGGGACTCTCGCCAATGCCGGAATCCGGGCGACTACCGCGGCAGCTAGTGCAGGAACTGCTCGACGGCAGTGCGCAGATCCGGCGCTATGTCCGCCGCAACACCGCGGACCCCGGCGATGCCGCCGATGTCTACCAGGAATCCGTCACCCGGGTGCTGGAGCAGGCCCGGGCCCGCCGCATCGACAATCCCGTCGCCTATGCCATCCGCACCGCCCGCAACCTGATGAGCCGGCGCGTGCGCGAGGAGCCCCTCGACCAGCATGAGCCGGTCTGCAGCGGCCCCTCCCCCGAGGACAGTTACAGCTACAACCAGAGGGTTGAACGCCTGTCCGCCGCCCTGAAAGCCATGCCGTCGCTGCGGCGCGAAGTCTTCATCCGCCGCCGGATCCACGGCGAGAGCCGCGAGGAAATTGCCCGCGCCCTCAACCTGAGCCGGGAGGCCGTGAAAAAACACATGACCCGGGCCCTGGTCGACATCCAGCGCCACCTGGACCGGCAGCAGCGGGACCAGCAGACAGTATGAACAAGATCGACACTATCCAGACTGCCACAGATCCCTACACCGAGGCCGCCGAATGGGTGGAGCGGCTCTCGGAGGGGCCGCTGGACGGGGCGGAGAAACGCCGGC
This sequence comes from Microbulbifer halophilus, assembly GCF_026183675.1. Classification (GTDB taxonomy): domain Bacteria; phylum Pseudomonadota; class Gammaproteobacteria; order Pseudomonadales; family Cellvibrionaceae; genus Microbulbifer; species Microbulbifer halophilus. The sequence continues at coordinate 77,674 of NZ_JAPIVK010000011.1, read as the reverse complement.
TGCAGCAGTGGTTGCGCAGCGGCGGCCACCGCGAACTGTTCGAGCGTATGCTCGCCACCTGGGGTGACCCGGCGCTGGCGGCCGCCGCCGGTGCAATCGAGGCGCCGACGCCGAAACGCAGCCGCCGACCGCTGCGCGCCGCCGGCATGGCCGCCGCGGCCTGCCTGCTGTGCGCGCTGGCCTGGTTCGGGCAGGAGCGCTTCTTCCCGCCGGATGCGGCCGAACCCCTCGCCTATGAATCCGCCATCGCCGAGGAAAAATCAGTGGCGCTGGAAGACGGCTCGGAAGTGTCGATGGAAGCGGATACCGCCGTGGACGTGCAGTATCTCTCCGGCGCCCGTCACATCCGCCTTCACCGCGGCGCTGCCTATTTTGCCGTGGCCAGGGATCGCCGGCGCCCTTTCACCGTCGTCGCCGGCACCACCCGCGTGGAGGCGCTGGGCACGGAGTTCAGCGTCGATCGCATCGCCCGGGGCGTCGATGTGCGGGTACACGAGGGCACGGTCAGGGTGCGGCGGGAATCCATGCCGCAGCCGCGGATTCTGACCGCCGGCCAGCAGCTGCGGCTGCACGGCGACGGCCGCATCGACGTCCGCGACTTTACCCCCTCCCGCCGCGGGGCCTGGCGCTCCGGCTGGATGGATATCGACGACGAATCGCTGCACTACCTGGTAGAACACCTGTCCCGCTACAGCCGCAGGCCCATTGCCCTGAATGACCCGGCGCTGCGCTCCCTGCGCATCGCCGGCCGCTTTGACCTGCGGGATACCGGCGCGACACTGGGCCTGCTCGGCGAACTCTACCCGCTGGAGGTTTCCCACCGCGATGGCCGGATAGTGATCAGCGCGCGGACGCCCTGAACCATGCACTGCCGGGGCAGCGGTTATCTCGCCGGATACCTTGCATGCCTGCTGACACTGGCCGCGGCCGGCGCCGCCGCGGCGGCGGATATCGACACGGGCGCAAAGACGGAAGAAGAGAAAAAATCGGACTTCACCATTCCCCCGCAGCCCCTGGGCGACGCCCTGCTCGCCTTTTCCCGCCTCCGGCAGCAGACGGTGCTGTTCAACCCGGCACTGGTTGCCGGCCTGTCGTCGCCGGCAGTAAACGGTCGCCTTGCACCGGCCGAAGCCATGGCGCGGCTGCTGCAAGATAGCGGCCTGGAAGCCACACACACCGAGCAGGGCTGGCTGGTCCGCACTGCGAAGAGCGACAGCGCCGACCCGCCGGCCGATATCCGGGACGACCCGCCGCTGGAAGAAGTGGTCGCCACCGGCGAGTATCGCCGCAGCCTGCAGAGTGCCCTGGCGCTGAAGCGCGATGCGGACCAGCACCTGGATATCCTGCTGTCCGGCGAGATCGGGAAATCCCCCGGCGGGAATATCGCCGATGCCCTAGGCAGGAACACCGGCGTCTCCGTCGTGCGCGACCGGGGCCAGGCCCTGTTTGTCAGCATTCGCGGGCTGCCCACCCGCTTCAATCGTCTCACCCTCAACGGCAACCCGGTGGCCACCAACGAAAACGTGCGCACCTCGGGCCAGTACGGCCGCCAGTTTCATTTCGACACCCTGCCCCCCGAGCTGGTGTCGGCGGTGGAAGTGAAAAAATCCCCGCGCGCCGCGGACGACGAGGGCTCCATCGGCGGCAGTGTCAATATCCGCACTTTCCGCCCCCTGGATATCGGCCACAACAAACTGGACCTGCATTTTTCCGCCGGCGAATCCCGGCTGGCACAGCGGCGGGATCCCCATTTCTCGCTGATCGCAAACTGGGTGAACACCGCCGGCGACCTGGGAATTTTCCTCGCCGGCACCCGCAGCCGGCTCAACCTGCGCCAGGACCGGGTGATGAATTTCGGCTGGCAGCAACTGGGGGCAGAACAGAATCCCTTCCCCGGCCGGGAGGGAGCGCTGATGTCGCCGGGCAGTATCCGGCCCACACTGGAACAGGAGAGGCGCGAGCGCTCCGGGCTGAGTTTCGCCGTGCAGCGCGAGAGTGAATCCGGCACCGCCTGGGCGCTCAACTTCCTGCAACTGCAGCAGGATATCGACTACCGGGAATACAGCTACAGCGCCGACTATGATATCGCCGCGCTGAACCCGGACAGTATCGGCCTGCGCGGCGAGGCGATTGTCACCGGCGCCACCGACGCCGGCTCGGTGCAGATCGGCCGCGAGACCGCCGGCCTGGTGGACCTGGGCCGCGCGCTGGATTTCACCCTGGAGGGCGACTGGAACCGCGACTGGTCCTACACCCTGTCGGCGGCCGCCTCCGATGCCGAAAGCTACAACGACGATCCCATCCGCCGCACCCGCCTGCAGCGCGAAGACAATACCGCTATAGGGTTCGAGCTCCCCGGCGCCGACAGCGAGCGGCTGCCACAGCTGGATTACCCCGACCTGTCCCTGCTCGACGCCGCCGCGTTTCCCGGGCGGCGCCTGGAGTGGCGGCGCAACGATACCCGGGACAGCAACTACTCAGCGGCACTCTCCACCACCCGCGATATCGATCGCGGTTTTATTTCCAATCTGCAGACCGGAATCAAGATGCAGCGCCGCATGCGCGACTACCGGCGCACCGACGCCATCATCACCGGGGGAATAGAGGGCGAGTATTTTCCGCCGGACCACTTCGGCACCCTGGCAGTCGACGACTTTCTCTCCAGCGCGGACAGCGGCCTGCCGCAGCAATGGCTGGTGCCGGACGAATCCCTTTTCTGGCGCCATGTGGATGCCGACACTATCGCCGACAACCTGCTGTCGGAACAGAACCGGGTGAACTCCTACAGCGTGGACGAAACCGTGGGCGCGGCCTATGCGCAGCTCGACCTGGATGGCGCTGGCTGGCGGGGCAATATCGGCCTGCGCTACGCGGAAACCCGGCACCGGGCCCGCGGACACCGGTTGGACAGCCGCGCCGACACCGCCGAACCGGTTTCTCATTCGGCGCGGTACGGACAACTGCTGCCGGCGGCCAACCTGGCCGTGGAACTGCCCGGGCAATCGCTCTGGCGTATCGGTGCCGCACGCACACTCAAGCGCCCCGACCTGCAGGACCTGGCCCCGCGGCTGACACTGAATTCCGGCGAGGAAAAAACCGCGGAAGGCGGCAATCCGCAACTGAACGCGGTCACCGCCTGGCAGCTGGACACCGGCATTGAGTTTTACCTGCCCGGGGCAGCCGGCACACAGGGCGGCATGATCGGCGTCGGCGCCTTCTATAAATCCCTGGACGGATTCATTCACCGAGATATCGCACCCGCGGAGATCGACGGCGAGACCTACAAACTGACCACCCGGGTCAACGGCGGCAGGGCGCAGGTCAGCGGGCTGGAGCTGGACTACCGCCAGAACATGCACTGGCTGCCGCCACCCTGGAACCGGCTCGGGGCCCAGGCCAACCTGACCCTGTCGGACTCCCGCGCCCACTACCAACGCGAAAACGGCACTGTGCAGGATCAACTGGAAGACGTCGCCCGGCGCACTTTCAATTTCGGTATATTCTACGATTCGCCCAAACTGACCTCCCGCCTGCAGTACAGCTGGCGGGACGACTCCCTGAGCGAACCGGACGATGGCAACCGCTCGGCCCGGAACAGCAGGGACTTCGGCACCCTGGACGCCTACCTGTCGCTCTCGCTAAACGACCATATCGGGCTCTTTCTCGAAGGCATCAACCTCACCGGCGCCGCGGAACGGGAGTATGTCACCGGCGGGGAGTTTGCCGGTTACAGTTACTACGGCCGCCGCATCTCCGCCGGGGTGAAGCTGCATTTCGAGTGATTGGCCTTTCGGTTATTACACGTCGTCTCAGAATTGTTCTGACCAAACCCCACCTTCAGGACTGTCATCCCTCAGAACCGTCATTCCGGACTTGATCCGGAATCCAGGCCGACGGGGCACCTCCGCTGGATCCCGGATCAAGTCCGGGATGACGACCCGGAGGGTGGAGTTTGGTCAGAAAAATTTTGAGGCGACCAATACTAGGTTTTGACGCCCCCCTTTAGAACCGTTAACCCGCAGGACCGTCATCCCGGTACCGGAATGACGGTCGCTCACAGCACGTCTAATGGCCGCTGTTGACGGTGTAATCGAAGCTGGCCAGTACCGGATCGTGATCCGACAGCGGCTCGCCGGATTCGTCGACGAAGTGCGATGGCACATGGGCATCCTGCAGCTCCAGGGTGACCGAGGCACTGCTGCGGTAGAGAATCTTGTCCACACGCTCGCAGCTGCCGCTGTTTTTATCCGCGCAGTCGGTCAGTGCCGGGGCGCCGCTGGCGGGATAGTCGCCGCCGCGGGACATTTCCACCCAGGCATCGGCAAAGCCCGCGTCGATATAGTCGTGCAGCCTGTCCGGGGAGCGGGTATAACGGGAGTTGGTATCTCCGGCAACGATCACGGCATTCCCGGCGGAGTGCTGTTCGATATAGGCCAGCAGTTGCAGCAGGTTGCTCGCCCGCGCCGCATTGGATTGCTCATCGATATCCGCGTCCGCATGCAGGTTGTAGAGATCCACTACGGCACCGCCGTCCAACTGCAGGCGGGAGAAGGAAAAGCCCTTGGGTGTCAGGCAGTCGGCGCCGTTGGAAAAGAGCCCGTAGCAGTCGTCCCAAGTAATGCGGGAAAACCCGCCCACGTCGACAGAGGCAAACTGGTTCATGCCGTCGCCGACAATCACACCGCCGGAGTGTGGCGACTGGTAGCTGTGGTTCAGCCCGCTGACGAGATCGTCGTGATAGCTGAAATCCTCCTGCACCACCACCACGTCGTAGTCGTTCAACAGCGGGCTGATTGCCGCCGTGTTCTCCGCCGGGTTTCCCGAGCTCAGGAAGGCCGGCAGGCCGGCCACGTTGTAGGTCAGCACTGTCAGGCTGTGCTGGGCGGTGACAGTGCCACTCAGCACCAACACCAGAAAACCGATCAGAAATTTCATGCAGAGTCTCCTTTATCTTTCTTTCAATCTTGGATGTCCGGAAAATATTTTCCGGACACCTCTATTGAGGGAGAAAGGCGTCTTCAGGTGACAGGAATCTGCATGAATTTATCGCGGCAAAAAGGTTTCCGATTTGTTATCCCCGATTCATCAGGCGCGCCTGGCCCGGGCGGAAGACCAGGGCCCGGTAATGGCCAGCGTGAATCCCGGTCGCTGGATATTGACGAACAGTGTGGAGCCATCCGGTGAGAAACAGGCGCCGCAGAATTCGCCCTTGTCCGAGTGGGCGTTCATTGCCAGGGTATAGATTTTTCCCTCGGGGGTGATGCCGCGGATATAGTTGCGCATATCCGGGGCCGCGGAGTAGCTGTCCTCGCAGACGATCAGGTCGCCCCAGGGGGCCACGGCCAGGTTATCGCAGGATTCCATGATGGCCCGGTCGCGGGTTTCATAGACAAGCTGCAGCTTGCCCGGCGATTTGCGTTCCGTCGCGGTGCCCTCATCGGGGCTGGGAATATAGCGCCATATCTGGCCGATCTTCTTTGGCCCACCGCCGGTGGCGGCGAAGAAGATCTCGCGGCTGCCATCCTCGCGTTGCGCAAAGGCGACCCCTTCACAGCGACAGAAGCTCGCGGCACCGTCGGCCACGCCGCGCTGCGCCAGGTCGCCGTGGGGATTGTCGACCCCTTCCAGGTCGATCCAGTCGCAGTCGAACTGTTGATCGGTAGTGATCGGCTCGCCCTCGTCTTCCGGCCAGTTGCGGGTCTGGGCGCCGGGCCGGCCACGAATCACCAGGGCCTGCAGGCGGCCGCCCCTGGCCAGTTCGCCCGGGGTATCGGGAATAAAGCGGTAGAACACCGAGCCATCGGCATCCTCCGTCAGGTAGACAATGCCGTTGCTGCTGTCGACGGCCGCCGCCTCGTGGGTAAAGCGACCCATATCCCGCAGCGGCACCGGCTCCACCAGCCCGCGCGAATCCGCCGGCACCTCGAACACATAGCCGTGGTCGCGGCCGAAACCGTCCGCCGGACCCGCCAGCGTCTCCTCGCAACTCAGCCAACTGCCCCAGGGCGTGGGACCGCCGGCACAGTTGCGCACCGTGCCGCTGAGGCTCAGGTGAGAACGCTCGATGCTGCCGCTGCGATGGTCGTACAGCAGTGTGGTGGTGCCACCCTTGACCGGCAGCTCGTTGCGGTAAAGATCGAACACCCGCGATGAAACCCCGGCCGCAGCTTCGGGCTTACCATCGAAAGGCCCCACCTCCTCGCCGATGGAATCCAGTTCGTGGTTGCGCACCAGCAGGCACTGGTGGGCATTGCCGGCCGCAGGAAATGCAGCCATGCCATCCGGCGCGCTGGGGGTCAGCAGGCCATCGCTCATGCTGTCGCCGGTGTTCGACAGCACCCGGTAACTGAAACCGGGGGGCAGGTGCAGGATATCCCCCTCCCCGCCGACAAGATCGCCAAACCCGCGGCTCCCCCGCACGGGATCAATCCGGTAGCTCTGCGCCAGTGCCGGCGCACTGGCAAGACCGCCAAAGGCGAGTGCAGCGGCCCCGGCACGCTGCAGAAAAACACGTCGACTCAACATGGTCTTGTTACCTCTCTTTAATACGAAAAAAGGCCGTACCCCGATGGGGGGTACGGCGAAGCGTCCGGATACGATCAGCAATCGTTCCGTAGGGACCAGGATTCTGTTTTTTCGGCTGCATCTCAGGCTCCTACAGCCAGTAGAGTGCGCCGTGCGCACCATTTCGTTGCCCGGCAACCGTGCCAACATCCGCCGGTGCGCGCGGCGCACCCTACCGAATGCCTCTGTAGGAGCCTGCTTGCAGGCGAATGTGTAACGGGCCGCGATTCTTAGAACTTCGCACGCACCCCGAAATTCACCGTGCGGCCGTAATTGTGAATCTGGTGCAGGCGATCATCGGAGCCCACATAGGTAGAGGGGCGATTTTCCGTGAGATTGACAGCCTGCATGAAAGCCTCGTAATTCTCGGCAAAGGTATAGCTGGCCCCCATATCCAGCGTGCCATATCCCTTCTGGTAAAAGGGTGTCGCATCCTCTTCGGTGGGACGGGAGGTGACTGTCACACCGGCATCGGTGAGATAGTCATCCCGCCATGTGTAGCTCAGGTTGACCTCGAACGGCCCGGCCTCGTAGAAGGGCGAGATGGAGAAACTCTGATCGGAAATCCCCTGGATACCGGCGGTCTGGAGGCCCACACCCGACTTGTCCAGCTCGAGCTTAGAGGTGGCGAAGGTCGCCGTTGCCGCAATACCGAGCCCCATATCCAGCCGACCGGTAAAGCCCAGCTCCAGCCCGGAGATGGCCACGTCGCCGACGTTGGCCGGGGAACTGACCAGCACATCCACGGGCAGGGTGGAGCCATCGTTCACGGCAAACGGCAATGTGCGGGTCTCGAAGTCCGATGCAATGTAGTTGTCCACATCCTTGTAAAAGCCCGCAACGGAGAAGGCCCCGAAGTCGTTGAAGTACCACTCCAGCGACATATCCAGGTTCCAGGAGGTGTAGGGCTCCAGGTAGGGGTTGCCACCCGCAGCCGTCAGGACCAGACCCGGATCGTCCAGCGCTGCGGCGCCCTGTACGAAGATATCCGAGACGGTACCACTGTTGGGCACCACAACATCCCGCAGCTCGGACAGGGAGGGCCTCGTCATTGTCTTGCTCGCGGACAGACGCATGATCACGTCATCGTGCAGATCGAAGTTCAGGTTTACACTCGGCAGCAGTTCCTTGTAGGTGTTATCCGTCGTGCGAGCAGTGGTCACGGTGCTGACATTGCCCTGCCCGTCAGTCTCGGCGCTGGCCAGGGTTCCCTCTACCAGGCTCTCGGTCTCCACATAGCGAAGGCCGGCAATACCGGAAAACGGGATTTCACCCACCTGGGAGGCGAAGTCCAGCCTCGCGTAGACAGCGGTTATTTCCTCGTCAATACCGTATGAATTGCGCATGTCTGCGGCAGTGGGCTCCAGCTGATCGGCACTCGGCTCCACACCATCAAACTCGCCGTCGATGACGAAAGACTCGCGCCACAGGTCCCAGTCTGCAGAGGTCCAGAGCTGCCCCTGACCGACAACCTGATCGAAGGTGTTGCCGGGAACCATTACATCGTTGAAGTCATCGATCAGGCTGAGACCGTCGCGCAATGTGGTGGTGCTGCGATCCCGGCGCTGGTAATCGCGGGAGCGGTCGGAAACCTGGATCCCCGTCTTGAGCTGGGTCAGGGAGACGTCGGCAAACTCCATGTCGAGTTCGCGCGTGGCGTCAAACTTGAAGGTGACGTCCTCGTCCTCGGAATTCATCGGGCGGATACGGTAGCGACGGAACGGCACCGTGGCGGGATCGGTCAGGTCCAGATCCGTGTACAGGGCGTTGATCTCCGCATCCCCGACGGCATCCCCACCCAGGTCGAAGGTCGTGTTGCCCACGCCTTCCGCCGTGCGGTACTCGATGCGCTGCAGCGGTGTCTCCAGATCCGAGGTAGCGCGGGAGAAACTCACTTTCGGCTCGAAGGTCCACGCCGCCACATCGTACTCGGCACCGGCGATTACGATGGTATTTTCATGCGCCTGGTCGGAAAATTCCGTGGTATTGCGGATACGCCCACCGTTGATGGTGCCGGCAACCAGCCGATCGTTCTCGATAACGGCGGTGCTCTGGTCCAGATTATCCCAGTAGCCCCATGTCTGGTAGGTCAGGCGGCGCTCCGCAATTTCGTTGTTGAACTGGGAGTACTGCATATCCAGATCGAACTCCAGATTCTCCGACGGCCGCCACTGCACACCGCCGACAGCACTCATGCGATCGCGCTTTTCCTGCTCCAGGGTCACCTGCATATCGCCCGGCACGGCAACACCGTGCAGATAATCGGCATCGGTGACATCCTCTTCGGTGACCTCGCCCCAGCCGTTGCCGAAGCGCTCGAACTGGACTTCCCGCTCCTGGTAGGACACACCGCCCAAAACGCCGAAGGTACCGCCTTCATTCTGCCAGCTCGCGGAAACCGCGCTCTTCGGTGACAGGGTATCGGCGAGCTCTTCGTAGCTGCCCTCAAAGGAAGTGGAGACAAACGGATCGCGATCGAGCGGATCGAGCATGCGGATTTCCACCGAGGAGCCGATACCGCCCTCGGTCATATCGGCGGTAGGCGCCTTGGAGACAACCACACCATCGATCAGGTCTGCGGGCAACACCCGGAACCGGAACTGTCGGCCGGACTGGCCCGAGGTGCGGATATTCTCGTTGTAGGCCAGCGGCATGCCGTTCAATGTCACCGACTGGAAGTTCGGCCCCAGGCCCCGCACGCTGATAAACTGGCCCTCCCCCGCTTCGCGGACAATGGTAACGCCCGGCACCCGCTGCAGCGCTTCCGCAACGTTTACCGCGGGCAGCTTGCCGATATCGGCGGCAACAACCGCATCGGAAATCGACTCTCCATCTCTCTTCACATCGAGGGAACGATCGAGGCTGCCGGCGAAAGTGCCCGTCACCACGATTGTCTCCATACGATCCTCGTCCACCTCCACCTGCGCGGCAGCGGGCCCGGCACCAAACAGCGCAGCACCGGAGACACCCGCCATCAGGCCCAGCTTGCTCACCAACGGTACGGCCTGCGCCAGGCGCTTTTTACTGAAATCTATGCGCTTCATTTTGAAATCCTCAGCTCCCAAGGTCAGTCAACGGTCGGAAAAACCGGCCATCAATGCGCGGTTTTCATCCGCTGCTGACATAGAGATCAAAACAGCGCGGAGGGGGACAATTATTTTATTTCTTTCCCTATTTCGATCTCTTAATCAAAATGAAACAATACGTTTCTATACTGGATAGCTACCCGCTTCCACACCCTTTCGTAATCGTCATCCCGGGCTTGACACGGGATCCAGAAAAAGAGCCCCAAACTGTCCGGATTCCAGATCGTCTGCCATGCCCGACTTGATCCGGAATAGCGATTAATACAACGATGAGCCCTTATAAAAGGACAGTGAGAGGAGAAAAGGGAAAGAAGAATACAGGAGAGAAAAAGGGATGAGGCCGAAACCTCAACCCAGATTACGAGAATAACGGCAGATAGCGCTTTGCGCCCGGAGACGGCTGATAGTGCTTCTCGAGACAAAGCACTTCATAACACTCTCTGCAGAAAACTTATGTACTGAATGCATGCTCGAACTTTCTACAGCCCGAACACCCAACCCAAGAGCGGGCAATGCACCTTGGGGCGGCTGATCAAAGAAAGGGCTACTCAAGGTCCATACCATAATCCTCTTTAGCTGCAACCTTCAGGGAATTCAAAACTCCCTCCAAGTCTTGCAACTTCTCGTCATATGTAAGCTGCTTATCTTCATCTGTTTCCATTGAAGAAAGTTTTTCCAGACGATCTTCATAGTGTTTTAGCGCCTCCCATAGAATATGGTACTCACTAACGATTGGATGAAAACCTTTAGACGGCATTAATACCACTCCCTGCAATCAACAATTCAACTCTAGTGCGATCAAGGCCCAGCTCTTCCATAGCGCCCAGATATTTCTTGAGAGGCATATTCCTGGAAGGGGCTATCATATAATGACCTTCGTGACCGGGTCTTTGATCTTTGACTAAAACTAGCTCTGGAGGAATAACCGCTCCCTTTTTTATCTTCCAAACCTTCTTCCCTGGCTTTGACATTATTTTTGTCATGTGGTCAAAGGCCGAGAATCCATTGCCATCAGCTACTACCGTTTCAATCCCATCTTGGACCACAATACGAACATCCCTTCTAGCCCTATCTTCTGTGAATGCTGGCCAAGTTGCATTCCCCATGCGATATAGATCCTTGGTAAATTCTGCCACATCCATGATATAAAGATCTTCCATTGCGATCATTCCTGATCCTCCTTTCCTAGTCTTGATAACTCGGTTTTCTAACGCCAAGCTAATCGGAGCGTGGCTTGGCCGCGCGTCCAGTTGAGCGACCTGTTAAACCCAGCAAGGCTGAAACCTCCGCCAAATCAGGGGATGGAGGTCGGCTTTCAATATGTGGAATATACTCTTCCGAGTCTGGACCCCAATCAAAATATAGACCGCCCCCCTTTTCTTCGAGTTGCGCTGCCAACTCGGCAGTAACTTCTAAATCCTGAAAGTGAAGTCGCTTCGGATTCTTATCGCCAAGTATATGAGCTAAAACTTCTAAACGATATTTTCCTTTCCGAAATCGGAACGATTTAGAATCGTCATCCGGAACTAGAAAATGATGATTTGCGGATATACCGTTCTCGCCGACGTAAAGTCCGCTACCACGGGCTAATTTACTCTCACCGCAAACCCAAATATTAAAGTTCTGCTTAGCCTCATTACGAGACAGCGTGACGTGCATACTTTCGATGACCCGACCGCGCTTCGACGTCGAAAACAGCAACGTACGGAGATAAATCTTCGGCGCCCCCTCCTCGCTGGGAGTTCGCGGGGCATCTGGACCGAAAAAAATGACAGTAGGTTGCGTCATTCGGACAGTGCCTCGCTGGAATAATGTCAGCCAAGCGGTTGTTCCAGAAATGAGTAAGGCCAGAAACGATATTGTGATAGATATAGACTCTGCCATGAGCCTCCCTTGGGTTTAACGCCGCCAACACGTGCGAATTTGTAGTGAAGTTTAAGCCGCAACGGAAAAGCCCTCGCTGTGCTTGGCATTGTCAGATCTTCGCGGGCAGCTGTCCCGATTCCCATAAGCCAACGGTTAACGAACTTCTTTCATCTCCTGGCTTTACTCCCAAATCCTTTCGCATTTCGAAGAGTAGTTCTGACATTAGACGATCATGAGCTTCCTGGCTTTTCGTGTCATTCGAGATTTTGATTTCTTCCTGGAATTCTTGCAGCGCACGAATCACGGATTGCGGAGCGATCAAGTTTAATTTATTACAGGCAAGTGCAAAGGCTCGTTGACCATCTGGTGTAAATTCTCCGCTAATAACGCCACTTAAGCATGCGACGAAATCTTTATAGTGAGCCAACTTTTCTTTACGTAGTTCAGCCTCACGCTCACGCTTCTTCGTGAACCAATAACTTGCTCCAGCCACAGCAACAGCACCTGACGCAGTTATGATTGCTGTTAATAACTCAGTAGCCATATGTATGCTCTAACATTTAAATCGTAGTCGTAACAACCGATATATCCAGTATATCCCGTCTCATATCTCAATTGAGACAACTCTACCAAGAATGCTCTGCAACGCCCGCACCGTCAAGATTTTGGCGAAAGTAGTACTATCGTACTCCACGGCAATAACAATCACCATGCCTCATACCCCATATTCTCCACCAACCTCTAAACAGTTGCTATTCCTGCTCTTTTGGGAAAAGCCACCCACAGCCAAAAATATCGGCTCAGACGATTGTTTTCCTTCCAGGTTCACTGCTCCGCGGGTGTAATGATGACTGGATATACTGGCCCAACGGAAGGAGGGGAAGGCATTTCTGAGGGAGATCCGGCAGCACTCCTTCGCTACCGTCTTTGTTCAGATTCCCCGACAGAACTCAGTTCAACCTTTTAAGATAACGATAAATCGCATCCTGCGACCGATATCCCCGGCTGGTATTGTCGGCAATACGGGTATTGCTCTGCTCGGCATCCAGGACCCGCGCTTTTTTGTTGTCGCTCCACTGGAGTTCCATGATCTTACGGACCGTCTTGCGGTGCTGTTCGTCCTGCACCGGGAAGGTGACTTCCACGCGGTGGTCCAGGTTGCGGGTCATCAGGTCTGCCGAGGATAGCCAGATCTTTTCTTCGCCGCCGTTGTGGAAGATGTAGACGCGGGCGTGCTCTAGGTATTTGTCCACCAGGCTGATTACGCGGATATTGTCCGACAGGCCCGGTGTCTCGCACACCAGGGAGCACATGCTGCGCACGATGATGCGGGTTTTCACGCCGGCGGCGTTGGCGCGGTAGAGGCGTTCGATCACTTCGCTATCTACCAGGTTGTTGCACTTGAAGAAGAGTGCCGCCGGTTTTCCCGCCTCTGCGGCCTGTATCTCCCGATCGATGGCTTCCAGCAGTGCCGGGCGGTTGGTGTAGGGGGATACCGCGATATGGCGGTATTCCGGGCGCAGGTGGGGGTATTGAATGAACTCGAATACATCGTAGGCGTCGCGCCCCAGGCCCTGGTCGCTGGTGAGCAGGCTGAAATCGCAGTAGACGCGGGCGGTGCTCTCGTTGAAGTTGCCGGTGCCGAAGTGGCTGTAAAAGCGCTCTCCGCCACCTTCCTCGCGCACGATGGAAATAAGCTTGCAGTGTACCTTGAGTCCGGGCACGCCGTAGATCACATGGACGCCGGCATCGCGCAGTTCGTTGGACCAGTGGATATTGGCGAGTTCGTCGAATCGCGCCTGCAGCTCCACTACCGCGATCACCTTCTTGTTGTTGCGCACGGCGTTGACCAGCGCCGCCACCACGCGGGAGTTTTTTGCCACCCGGTAGAGGTTGATGCGGATTTCCTTTACCTGGGGATCGATGGCGGCACTGATCAGCAGGTTGGTGATGGCACGGAAGTCGTGATACGGGTAGTAGAAGAACAGGTCGCGCCGGCTCAACTGGTCGAAGACGCTCTCGTTGTCCGGCAGCGTGGCGAGGGTTTTCAGGGGCTTGTAGCGGTGGCGGGCGGAGTCCGCCGGGAAGTTCATGAAGTCCTTGGAGTTGTGGTAGCGCCCACCCGGGGTATAGCTGTCGTAGCGCCCCATGTTCAGTCTCTTCTTCACCAGCTTCAGCAACACTTCCGGCATGGCGGCGTCGTGGGCGAGGCGCACCGGGTCGGCCTTCTTGCGTTTCTTCAGGGATTTCGCCACCCGGTCGACGATGTTCTGCGTGATATGTTCGCCCAGCTCCAGCTCTGCGTCGCGGCTGATCTTGAACATATAGGCCTCGGCCTTCTCGATCGGCAGCACATTGCGGAAGACATCGGCGAGACAGGCGCGGATGATATTGTCCACCACGATATAGACTTTCTCGCGCTTGCCCTCCCGCGGCGGTATCACCACGAAACGCGGCAGCACATCGGTGGGAATCTCCATGGCTGCGAAGCGCTCGGCGTTGCCCTCCAGTTGCAGGTAGATGGCAAAGTAAATGCTCGCTTCGTTCAGCAGCGGCATGATGTGGCGACCATCGATAAAGAAGGGTTCCAGCTCCGGCAACACCTCCCGGTGGAAGTAGTCCTCGACAAAAACGCGCTGCCGGTGCGTGAGCTGCTTTTCGTTGACCAGGTGAATATTGTGCTGGTCCAGGTCCGCCAGCACTTTGGAGTAGGCGCTGAAGGAACGTCGCTGCAGCCGCAACACCTTTTCGTTGATGCTGCCCAGCAGTGCGGAGAAGCGCTCCTTTTTCTTGCCGCCCTTGGTGAAAGTCGCCAGACGGCGCACATCCGCCACGCGTACGCGGTAGAATTCGTCCAGGTTGTTGGAAAAGATCCCCAGGAAGCGCACCCGCTCGATGATGGGTACACTTTCGTCCTCGACCTCCTGCAACACACGCTCGTTGAAGGACAGCCAGCTTAGCTCTTTGGGGTATAGCGGCGTATTATCGGACATGTATCAACTGCTTTTTTGCGGATAGGAATCGGCGATTCCGGAAATTTTCGGCAGGACAGTTTGCTACATTCTCATGACAACTTTTTGACAGGATAGCTGATGGAGCGCGACACCGAACGCTACGCCGCACTGGATCTGGGATCCAACAGTTTCCACCTGCTGCTGGCGGAGTTCCGCGACCAGCGTATGGTGCGCCTGCACACTGATCGCGCCATGGTGCGCCTGGCCGAGGGGCTGGACGAAAAACGCAACCTGGATCCGGCCGTGGCGGAGCGGGCACTGGCGGCAATGCGCCGCTTCCAGCCGGTGCTCGCGGAGCTCCCCACCGACCATATCCGCGTTGTCGGCACCAACACATTGCGCGCCGCCAGGGCGGACGGCTTCCTGGAGACGGCGGAATCCATTCTCGGCGCGCCGATCGAGATCATCAGCGGTATCGAGGAGGCGCGGCTGATCTACACCGGCGTGCTGGCCGCCGCGGACGGTCCGCCACGGCTGCGCTGCACCGTCGATATCGGCGGCGGCTCCACCGAGCTGGTGCGCGGGCGCGAGGTGCCGCAGCAGTTGCAGAGCCTGTATATGGGCTGCGTCTCCTACCACCGGCGCTTCTTCGCCGACGGCGTCATCGCCGGCAAGAACGGGGGCAAAAAAAAGAGCGGCAACAATTTCAACCGCGCCTGCCGCGCCGCCCGCGCGGAGCTGCAGGGGCTGCAGCACCTGGCCGACAGCGCCGAGGTGGTAGGCGCCTCGGGAACGGTGAAGTCGGTGGCGCGCGTACTGAACGGCGGCGACCTGGAGCCGATCCACCGCACCGATATCGACGAGCTGGCGGAGCGGGTGGCCGCCACCGCCACCATCGACGACCTGGACCTGCCCAACCTGGACGAGGCGCGGCGCCCGATATTCGCCGCCGGCCTGGCGATACTGCACGGGATTTTCAGCGAACTTCGCATCGAGGAAATGCAGGTTTCCCCCTACGCGATCCGCGAGGGCATCGTCCACGACCTGGCCGGGCGCCTGCACGGCGGCGACCGCCGCGCCGATACGGTCGCCAACATGATGCAGCGCGGGCAGATAGACATGGACCAGGCGCGCCGCGTCGGTGACACCGCCCAGGACCTGCTGCTGCAACTGTGCCCGGATTGCAGCAGCGAACAGTTGCAGCGGCTGCGCTGGGCCGCGCGGCTGCACGAATTCGGCCTGGCCCTGTCCCACAGCAGTTTCCGCAAGCTGGGGGCCTATATGATTGAACAGGCGGATATGGCCGGCTTCGCCCGCGCCGAGCAGGAACACCTGGCACACCTGGTCCGCAACCAGCGCGGCCGCCTCAAGCCGCCGCGGGAACACTACGGCTTTCACCCCAACCCGGCCCTGACCCTGTGCCTGCGGCTGGCCTGTATCGTGCACCGCGATCACACGGATCGCAGCACCCGGGGCCTGCAGCTCGGCGGCGACAAAAACCACTACCGCCTGCGCGCCGAACAGGCCTGGCTGGACCAGCACCCGGCGATCGAGGACCTGCTCTACCAGGAGGTGGAGCGCTGGCGGAACGAGCCGGTGCCCCTGGAGCTGGAGGCGGTGTGATATCCGCGCCCCGCCCCTCGATCGATGCAGATGGGCACGCTTTTTCTGGCCATCCTACGGTGGGATTTCAAGGGCAACGGGGCAGTGGATACCCGGCGCCTCCCCACCCTACAATGACCAGATGAAACTCAACGAAGTCACCCTCAGCCACCACTACGCCGATCTCGGCGATGCCTTCGGCACCCGGATCGACCCCACACCGTTCGAACACCCGAAACTGATCCACGTAAACCCGGCAGTGCTGGAACTGCTGGGCATCGACGAAAGCGAGGCAGACAATCCCGACTGGGCCCGGTTGGGCTGCGGCAGCAAGCCGTTCAAGGGCAGCAGGCCCTTCGCGATGAAATACACCGGCCACCAGTTCGGCGTCTACAACCCGGACCTGGGCGACGGCCGCGCGCTCCTGCTGGGCGAACTCGAACACAAGGGCAAGCTCTGGGACCTGCACCTGAAAGGCGCCGGCAAGACCCCCTACTCCCGTTTCGGCGACGGCCGTGCGGTGCTGCGCTCCACCATCCGCGAATACCTCGCCGGCGAGGCGCTGCACGGCCTGGGCATCAGGGCCACGCGCGCACTGTGCCTGGTGGGCAGCGACGAGCCGGTGACCCGCGAGCGGATCGAGAGCGGCGCCATGCTGATCCGCGTGGCCGAGACCCATATCCGCTTCGGCCACTTCGAATACCTGTTCTACACCCGGCAGCTGGAAGCGCTGAAACAGCTGATCGACTTCACCTGCGAGCGCTTCCTGCCGGAGGCGCAGTCACTGCCAGACAACGAAAAGGCCGAGGCGCTGTTGCGCTTTACCGTGCAGCGCAGCGCCGACCTGGCCGCCGGCTGGCAGGCGGCGGGCTTCGCCCACGGCGTGCTGAATACCGACAACATGTCGATCATCGGCGACACCTTCGACTTCGGTCCCTACGGCTTTCTCGACGACTACGAGCCGGAATTCATCTGCAACCACTCGGACCACACCGGCCGCTACGCCTTCGAGCAGCAACCCGGCGTGGTGCTCTGGAACCTGAACGCGCTGGCCCACGCCTTTTCCGCCTTTGTGGAAACCGACTCCCTGAAAGACTGCCTGGAGGAATTCCAGCCGCACCTGGTGGACGCCTACGCCGCGCGCATGCGCAGCAAGCTGGGGCTGGCGACCGAGGAGGACGGCGACCGCAAGCTGTGCGCCGACCTGCTGCAACTGCTGGCGGACAGCCGTGCCGACTACCCCCTTTTCTTCCGCGCCCTGGCCCACTACCGCGGCGAGCGCCCACCGGCGGCGCTGAACGAACTGGTTCCGGCGGCGCAGCAGGAGGCACTGGCACAGTGGCTGGATCACTACGACCAGCGCCTGGCGCGGGAAGACAGCGACTCCAGCGCCCGCAACCGCGCCATGCTGCGCAGCAACCCCAAATTCGTGCTGCGCAACTACCTGGTACAGAAAGTCATCGATGCCGCCGAGGGCGGCGACTACCGCCCGCTGCAGACCCTGTTCGAGCTGCTGCAGACCCCTTTCGACGAACACCCGGAACACGAGACCTGGGCCGCGGCGCCGCCGGAGAGCGGCAAGCATATGCCGATCAGTTGTTCGTCCTGAGGCGTTCACCTCCACCCACCGGGCCCCGCCGCCCTCTCCCAGCGGGAGAGGGGAGCTATGCCGGAAACACTGGGGGGCAAATCGCCCATCGAGCCTTCTCAAANTCAGTTGTTCGTCCTGAGGCGTTCACCTCCACCCACCGGGCCCCGCCGCCCTCTCCCAGCGGGAGAGGGGAGCTATGCCGGAAACACTGGGGGGCAAATCGCCCATCGAGCCTTCTCAAACCCCATACCAGTCCCCTCTCCCACCGGGAGAGGGTTAGGGAGAGGGCGTAGTTGGACTGAGCGCAGCGAAGTCCAACATCCGGGCCCCTTCACCGCCCTCTCCCCCGGCCCCTCTCCCGGCGGGAGAGGGGAGCTATATCGGAAACACCGGGGGCAAATCGCCCATCGAGCCTTCTTAAACCCCATACCAGTCCCCTCTCCCACCAGGAGAGGGGTACAGGTTGGAGTGAGCGCAGCGAAGTCCAACCTGCGTACAGCGCCCCCTCGCCACAGCTACACTGCAAGAAGATGCCCGATTTTTCCTGTGACCTGGTGTATGATCCCGGTCATATGCACTAAAAGGGGTGAGGAAATGATGAGAAACCTGCTGATGGCCACCTGCTGCCTGCTGTTTGCGCTGCAGGCCAGTGCCGCGGACGTACTGGGCAAATGGCGTACCATCGATGACGAGACCGGCCAGGCCAAGTCTATCGTCGAGATCTACCAGAAGGGCGGCAAATACTACGGCCGCGTGGTGGATCTGCTGATGAAACCGGACGACACCGTCTGCGAAAAATGTCCCGGCGACCGCAAGGGCAAAAAGATCGTGGGTATGGATATCATTACCGATATGGTGAAGAACGGCGATGTCTACGAGGGCGGCGAGATCCTGGATCCCACCAAGGGCAAGGTTTACGACTGCAAACTCTGGCTGGAGGGCAACCAGCTCAAGGTGCGCGGTTACGTGGGTTTCTTCTACCGTACCCAGACCTGGTACAAAGCCAATTAAAATCGGTTATTGCGACAACAGCCAACCCGCTAATTGAGGGCAGAGCAAAGTATTCCGCGAATAGTTGACTCTGCCCTCACTGTTTCTCCCTGTTATTTTTCAATATTTTTTAATATTGATTCCGGCCTGCCATTTTTAATTCCCGGTATTTTCCCGCTGCCCATGTCCCACTTTAAAGTGGGATTCCATTTCCCCGAAACCTTCTATACAGCGTAACTGGCACGGTGCTAGCTTTTTTGTGCCACCGCGTCTGCACCTGCGTACTGGCACTCTTCAACAACACTGACAAGCAATAAGAATAGGGAACCGTTATGAACCTTACGCGAAGGAAAACCCTAAAACGACTGACGCGCTACCTGTCGGCGGCCTGCCTCGCCTTCACAGCCACCGCGCAGGCGGCCACGGTCGATCTCCTGGTGCTGTACGACCAGTATTCCTCCGACTATTTCTCCGGCGATCCCCAGACGGCCATGGCCAACTGGGTCAACCAGATGAATGCCGCCTACAGCGACAGCCAGATTGACCTGCAACTGCGCCTCGTGGGCGTTCGCCACAATGAAGAAGTGGGCGCGGATATGGGCGAGGTACTCAACAACCTGCGACAGAACAACGCCGTTCAATCCTTGCGGAACCAACTCGGGGCCGATTTCGTCTCGCAGATGCACAGCACCGGCGCCTGTGGTGTGGGCTATGTGGCCGTGGATCCCAACTGGACCTGGAACGTGGTGCACGCCGGCTGCGGGCCCATGGTCATGGCCCACGAACTGGGACACAACATGGGGCTGAACCACTCCCGCCGCCAGGGCGATACCGGCGGCATCCGCTTCGGCTACGGCGTCGGCTACGGTGTGGACAATGTGTTTGTGGACATCATGGCCTACGAGGGCGTATTCAATACCACCCGCGTCAACCGTTTCTCCAACCCCAACCTCACCTGCCGCGGCTATCCCTGCGGCGTGCCGGTGGGCGACCCGCAGGAAGCCTACGGCGCGCTCGCCATTCACAATGTGCGCGATGAAATCGCCGCCTTCCGGCCCACCGCCGGTACCAGCGGTCCGGTGGTTGTGTCCGAACACTGCGACTTCGGCGGCTACAGCGTCGGCCTGCCCGCGGGCAACTACGACCTGGCCGAACTCAACCGGCGCGGCATTCTCAACGACGATATTTCCTCGATCCGCGTACAGAGCGGCTACAAGGCGGACCTGTTTACCGACAACGGCTTCGCCGGCAACCTGGTGAGCAAAACCGGCGACGATAACTGCCTGGTGGACGACGGCATCAACGACCTGGCCAGCTCCCTGATCGTCTCCACCACCGGCGGCTTCAGCCACACGCTGCAGGCGGAAAACTACTTTTCCAGCGCCGGCGTCGATCTCGAAACCACCAGTGACACCGGCGGCGGCCAGAACGTCGGCTGGATCGATACCGGGGACTGGATGGCCTACAACGGCATCACCTTCCCGGAATCCGGCAACTATACCGTGGAGTACCGCGTGGCGAGTCTCGATGGCGGCGGCCGGCTCTCCCTGGACCTGAACGGCGGTGAAACCGTCCTCGGCGAACTCGCCCTGCCCACCACCGGCGGATGGCAGAGCTGGACCACCGTGAGCCAGACGGTCAATGTCCAGGCCGGAACCTACAATCTCGGCATCTACGCCCAGGCCGGCGGCTGGAACCTGAACTGGATTCGCATCAGCCGTTAAGGTTTCACACCACAAACACGCCCGGCTTTATTGCCGGGCACTTTATTTTTTCAGGTCCCCAAAACATGAATAAAACAACCATGAAAAAAAATGCAATCCCGGTGTGCCTGGCAATCGCGGTGATCGGCGGTATCTGGTCGTCGCTGGAGCTCGACCCCAGCGCCGATACGCCGACTCCGAAACCGCGCGACACATCGGCTTCCACTCGCGCCACCGATGGCTCAACCCCGGAAGATCCCGGCAAAGACCGCAAAGCGGCATCCGATACGGAAACCCGGGCGGTGCCCGGCCGGGTACTGGAACGCACGCGGGCCATGAATGCCCGGCGGCCGGACAGGAATTTCACCGCGGAGGAGGTAGAGCGGGCAATGGAGCGCCGCGATATGTGGTCGTCGACGGAGGAGGTCGCCACCGACAGGATTCCCCTGGAAGAAGAGGACCTGCACGATGGCCGGCAACTGATCCAGTTCAGCCCGCTGAAACTCGAGAGCCTGCAGGCCGGCGACCGGGTGGCGATCGATATCACCGAGGCGAACACCTCCTACGAAGTGACCATCGACCGGATAGAAAAGCACGACTACGACAGCGTGAGCTGGTACGGCCATATCGACGGCAACGACGGCCAGCGCTACCAGGTCAGCTTTACCCGCGGCGAAAGCCTCACCGTCGGCGGCATCGACACCCCCGACGGCAACTTCCAGCTACAGGCCCACGGCGACGCCGGCTGGATCGCTTCCAGCGGCTCGCTGTTTGAAACCAGCGGCGAGACCGACGCGGTCTATCCGCCCGGGACCGCCCCCGGGTCCGGGCAGTAGACCGGTCGAGTCAATCGTTCTCGGGTTTGGGATTGGAGAGCATGAAGGCCAGCGGAATCGCCGCCAGGTTGATCCACATCAGCAACTGGAAGTCGTTCATCCGCTGACTGCCCGTTCAGGGCGTGTCAGCACACAGCTTTAGAGTGGAAAGCGACTGAGAGCGCTGTCAGAGCTCCCGGCACTGTCCCGCTCATCTATGCATCTTGTCGCAGTAGTCAATAGCTGGTGATACAATTCGATCAGATATGCGCATAGCGCAATTAGTTAGGGAGGATCCCATGACCGTTCAAGTGACCAACACATCCGTGACCAAGAGCAGGCAGAAGGTCAAAATCATCGACGGCCGCCAGGTGAAGGTGGTCGATTCTAAGCACGCCAAGGCAACCAGCAAGAACATCATCTCCAAGTACAGCACGGCTCTGAACATCCTAAAAGATAACTAAAAGGGACTGCCAAATGGTCAACGTGGACGACCTCGCGCACCTCACAGCAGAGGATGTGCGCTCCTATCATGATGAAATCCTGGAAGAATTGCCTGGCCTAGCCGGCACAAAGCCCGGCATGTCCGTTGATGCGCTTGTCGGCCGAATCCACCAAATCTCTTCTATATCCACTTTATATGTACATCAATCACTACGGTTTCAGGACCTACCGGCGCCTGGAAATAGCGCTATACCATGCGCTTGGGCGGCTGCCAGTACCGGAGATGTCCCACAGATTTTACTGACGAGGCTTATTTCAATCCGATGCTTATCTTTTTCTATAAACAGCAAAAAAATATAATATTGCAGCCAACCAAGAAAATAAAAAAAGACCAACACCCCAAAAAATTCTGTTATCAACTTTACCCGAAGAAAGACAATCCACTAGCATCGTCATCCAAAAACTAAAAGAAAATACAACTATAAAAAACCCAGAGAAAATTTTCCAAAGTGGCAACCCCTCATCACCGACACTTGGCCCTCCGCCATATACAGAAAAAAAGTACACCAATAAAAACACTACTGAAAAAGCTAAAAAACTAACCCCAAAAACTTTCATTGCTAATACTCTACCAGTCAATCCCATCTGAAAAATCGAATTTTGCATCAACACCAATTATAGCTTTAAGTCCTATCGAAAAAACACCCAATTCAGAAGAACTAACCCCGTAAGATCCAAATTTAAACCCACCTTCAAATGGAGTTCCACGAAGCGCTTTACCAGCCATAACCTCATTTTTTCCAACAGGAATCGATCGCTTTGCCTCATACCCAAATGACCATTTCCCAATATCTATAACAAACGCGTACTCCTCAGAAGCGTATCTATTTCCTGTAACAAGACTCGTTTCAATTAGTGGGATTTGAATACCTACTGCCCCGCCGAAAATACCTTTTACTCCAAATTTAGCTCCTCCTTGCAAACCAACTGACCAGCGAAGATCCGAATCGTCTTTTCCATCACCCCAGCTATTAGCTTTTTCCTTCGCCTTCTCCGTATCACCTCCTTGCCCGCCTCCAGATACTGGATTCACAGGCACAGGCAACCCCGGAAGGTCATCAATATCATGATCCCGGTCATGGTTATCCCTAGGCTTTGGATAGTGAATGGATCTACCTCCACCACCGCAACGAGTTGAACTCTCCAACATATTAAGACTATGATTATAAGTCCATCTAGTCTTGCAGCCATTATGAACTTTGTACCCACTGGGATCGGTAAAGCTCAACGGATTATTCACCACATAACTATACCGGTTCCAGTTCTGGCTGTATGTCGGGGCCTGCACTATCGGATCCGGGCTCAGGAATCGCCCAAGCGTCGGGTCATAGATGCGTCCATTCATATGGATCAGGCCGGTTCTGTCCAGATGCTCGTGGCCGGTAAAGCCACGCCTGGTACTGAGGCCTGCCCCTTCGAGCAGCTCTTCCAGATCCGACTCTTCGAGTGCACTGCTCCAATCGGCCTTTTTTCTGGTTCCATAGGGATCGAAAGCCAGCTCGCCTACAGCACCAACCAGCAGGTTACCACTTTCGTCGGTGATTTTCTCTATGGAGCCCAGGTGATCCCTGTGCAGGTATTCCACGGTGTCGACGGTGATACCGGCGTAATCAGTAGCCGCAATATGGACAATATTTCTGTCTATGCGGACCTTCTCGATGCTCTGGTAGTCCGGATCATTGGCCGGTAACAGTTCTTCATAGCTGCCGATTATAAACGCCTTCTCCGTTTGAAGCTTCTGCTTTTCCTCATCCCACCAACTGGTTTCACGATAGTAGCGCTGCCCATTGGGGCCGTACTTGAAACGGTCCCGAGCCGTCGGGGTTTGTGTAGTCTTGCTGGTGCCGACAACTATCTCGATGGGCAGCTTCCGGGCACTCCAAGTCACCCATTTGTCGTCTCCACTGACCGCGTCGTAGCGGGTGATCGCGCCATTCTGGTCGTAGTGGAGACTGTGGGCGGTGCCACCGATATTCACATTACTGACGGCATTGGGGCCGGCATTGCCGAATTCGCCGTACTGGTAGCCGTCCACATCAGTATCGCTGGAGTGAGTGGACGTTTTCTCGAGGATATTACCCAGTTTGTTGTACTCGGTGGTCAGGGTACGTTGCAGGCTATTATTTAGCCAGGTTTTGGCCCTGGTCAGGCGGCTCAGGGAATCGTAGGTAAACTTCTCTTCTTGGGTGTTGCCGTTGCTGTAGACCAAGCGGCTCTCAAGGGTCCCATTGGAGCGCCAGTAGTATTCATTGTTCTGGAGCCCATTACCACTGTCAACTCCAGTACTAATGCTTTCCAATCGGCCCGTGTTGGCGTTATAGGTGCGATTTGTAATCACCCCGTTTCCGTAGATTTCTTCTTTTACCTGACCAAAGGCATTGAGATCCTCGAATGTTTTATACGGGTTGACACCATCGGTGATCTTCTCCAGATACCCTTGGGTGTTGTATTCGTAGTGAGCCTCTACGCCATTGGCAGTGTCGGGGTAGGTAACTCTATCCAAACGCCCTTGGGCATCATAGCCGTAGCTGTGGCTATAACTTTTTGTTAGCCCCCCGGCCACCAGACGGGTGTCGGTAGTCTGCAGCTTGCCATCATCATCGTAGCTATAGGTCTCACTGAACACCTCTACACCATTTTTCGTGTAGATGCAATTATCAATGCTTCCAGTAGCATTGGGCGGGTCATATTCCCATTCCGCAGCTCCATCCGCATCCACCTGTTCAACGAGGCGGCCCAACTTGTCATACTGGTAGGTTATATTCTGGTTCTTGTTGTCTGTCTGGCCGATAAGCTGACCCAAGGCATCGTGCATGCTGATGACCGTTCCCACGCTCGGGGAAACAAGGCTATCGCGATTTCCTGCATCGTCATAAGAAAATTCTGATTCTGTGGAAGTATCGCCATTGACCTTAACCTTATGCAGCAATCCGCTACCGTAGTAGGTATATTCGGTAATCACCTCATCGTCGGTTCCCTGGGCATCAACAGCCTTTACCAGATCACCGGTAAGAGCATAGAACTTTTCCTTAACCAGGGTGTCTTGCAAAACCCCTTCGCTGCTGAGTACATCTTCTTCAATGCGCATTTTCACCTTTCTTGTGCCGGAAGGCACGCTATAGGTGGTACGCAACTCGCTACCATCCGGCCTGACCACCTTCGCCACCCGGTTTCGTAGATCATAGTGATAAACGGTGAGTGGTCTGTAGTCTTCACCTGCGATAAAAGGCGCTGTTTCCTCGCGTAGGCGTCCCTGCGCATCATAGCTGTATTCTCGCCGAATGAAGCCACTACCATCGAAGGACTCCGTGTCCTCTCGAACAGGCCTTCCCATCAGGTCATAGTAAGTTTCCGTATCCGGCGTGATCTTGGGGCTGGATGTTGTACTTACCTTGTAGGCCGCCAACTGCCCTTGATTATCCGGACAGATCCCGGCGTAACAGAAGCTGTAAGTAGTGGTGAAGGTCACGTTATCCGTATCATTGGTACGGCTTATTTCCCGTCCGAAAGCATCGTAGGAAACCCTGGTATCACGGCCGTCGGCGTCTGTAATCTTGTTTTCAGAACCAAAGCGGGAATCATAGCTGATCTGCATTGTCTGGCCTTCGGCATTGGTAAGGGTGGTGGGGTAGCGCCTGTCGCCCTCCAGGGTCTCATAGCCACTGGCAAGAGTCTCGCGTGTTTCAATATTCGCGCCACTGGTAGTCTCCTTGAGCAGATTGCCCTGACCGTCATATTCATAGGCCACCTCCAGCTCGTTATCCGGATTCCCGGGGAAACGGGTGATACTGGCAGGCTTATTGCTCCCGGGCCATGGGTGTGCGGTCATCGTCTGGACGCTATCCGCACTTCCTTCGATATCGCCATCGAAGTGGCTAATTGCCTTACCGGAGACAAAGCCAATCAACCAGGCTCCGGTGCGGTTGAGGTAGCTGGTAACCGTCTCGGTACTTCTCTGCACACCACTAACGCTGGCCGGCTTCACCTCTCCCCAGAATCCCTGCTCTGTGGATACATCTGCCGCAGTGGCAATCTTTACGGTCTGTGCGATACCAGCGATCAGGTCCCCGGATTCTGCGCCATAGCTCTCCGGACTATAGATATTCTCGGTAAGTCGGTACCCCAGGACCTGATCCTGCTCATAGAGTGTTTCCAGGCTTTGTTTCATTACCGGGTAGTGGGTGCTGCCATCACCGGAAGACAGGGAGATGTCTTCGTAGTGGTACTGACGCTTGCTTAGCACCTGTTCATAGTTTGGGTAACTGCCCTTGTAGCGGTAGACACGAGCCACCCGGCCATAGTGGGGGAAGTCCAGTCGGAATTGACGGTAAGTAACAATGTCCGATTCCTGGTCATGGATTTTCTGGGCATAGTAGCCTAGGAACCCTCGGTTATAGTCGCTGACGAAGCCCGAGCCCTGATAGGCGTAAGTAGTCCGATTCCAACCGCCGGACTCTCCATTGGAATGTCGCAGTTCAGTGACCACCCAGCGATAACTTCCATTCTCCACCACCATTGGGCTGGCATTATAGGGGACTATACCATCTCCAAAAGGACGCTCATCCTCGCCAAGCAGCGCGGGGCTTTGACTGCCATCGACTGGAGTGAGGTCAAATTCCGTGATTTTACCCAGGCCATCGGTAATCTGGTAGATGCCAGTATCGACATCGACCCCGGTATCCGTATCCCACTCAAACTCCAACTGGTTCAGGCAATCCGAGGTTGAGCCGAATTTATCATAACCACAAAGTTGTACCGCTTCCAGACGGCGATAATCCGCCACTTCCCCCTCATCTTCCGAGATAAGACGATATTCACGTATAGGGTTGTCGTCGAGATAGACATTGATATGATGCAAAAGCACCAATTGCTCCTGCTGTATGCCGTCCGGGCCAAGAGGCTGTGGTGGTGCATCAGTACGAGTACTGTATTCAAAGGTTACCCTGGCATCACCATCGTTTCCGTAGATAATTTCCAGGGGGTAGTTGATCCCCTCCACCGTATCACGGTGATACTTATATTCGATGGAATTACCGAAGGTATCCGTAACTTTGTTCAGACTCCAGGCAAATGGCGTAGAGGAACCCACCCTAACGCGACTACCCTCTGTATTACCGTATTCCATTACACGGCCGTCAGGCGTCAGCACCTTAAACCATTTATGACTGGTAGGTTCCGACATTACTTTTATAAGGCTGAAATCATCCCGCTTGGTCCGAAGAAGTGCGCCAGGCGCCCAGGGGGTAGCGCCGGAAATCAATTCCAGTGGTTCACCGTCAAGGCAAACTGAATCGGTATAATCTAGTTGGATACTATCGGTATTGGGCCGATCAACTACACAGCGGCGAATTTCTCCAAATCCACTCAGGCGCCAGCCATAGCCGAGGGTATCCTCCGGCAGTACCTGAGTGCTACGCTCCAGGTAGCGGGCACCGGAGTAATTGATACCTACGTCAGGCGAAAGCCCATTGACTCCCGGAGCCACCTTAACGGGAATATTGATAACAGCGTCGCCCTGTTGAGTCACTTCCACCTTGTAGGTGGTATTCCCGGGTTTAGTTGCCGTGGCCAAGGGGACTACGGAACGGATACCATTCAAGTTGTGTACGTCGACCCAGGCACTAGTTCTCCAAGATGAACATTCATCTTTGTTGCAAGCTCGAACCTGATACTGGAACCTATCCTCGTTATCGCCTCGCGCCGGAAACGTGGTATCCAGCGCGTCGGCCAGGGGAATCGCCGCTCCCCAACCATCGTGACCACAACTTTCCGCGCCCATCTTGCACCGCCGCTTTAGTTCAAAAGCGGTATACTCACCGGGACTATTCGGCATTTTCCATCGCACGTCATAGTCGCCAGTCTCTGTATCTTCCGGCAAATTTACGAAGTACGGTGGCTTGGGAGCGGAGTAAGGGATATCTACGTAGACAGATTTCTGGTTTCCCGATGCCGTCCATGAACCACAACCTTCGCTGTTACAGGCGCGCACACGAAATCTGTACTGCCCCTCACTGCCCTCGGATGGGGAAATCCTAGCCGAAGTTTCTGTTCCAAGGTTTCTGACAGAGTCACTGCTAGAGCAGTTTGAGAAATTAAAAGGCCCCCCTTCGATACTGCATTGCAACTGATATTTGGTTACTTTATCAAAGGCGCCACTGACTCCGGCCCAGGTCACAGAGAAACCCTCTGTCTGTTCCAGAGATTCTGGCGCTATAAAACTAGCAACTTCATCGGGTTTTCTATTGACGGTGACAATGGCGGAATACAACCACTCACTGTAAGTAGGGGAATCGCCCAACTCCACATAGGAGCGGACCCGGTACTGGTACTTTCCACTTGTGAGCCTTCCCCCTGCAGAAGGAAGGGCAACACTTCGCGTACTATCATCGGCTTCAGAGTATACCCGGCTCCAGTTACCACTGGTGGAAGCACAATTTGCTCCCTCGCCCCTACACTGCTCTACTTGATATCCTGTTATTTCTGGTGAGCTGCTGGAGGGATTCCAATTCAGGGTAAACACACCATTCCGGTCAAGGCGACCCTCTTCTTCAAATCCCACGAAGGAAATCGCATCGGGGTTTGTCAAGGGAATGTCTACCGTAACTACTTTCTGATAGGCAGGCCTGGTCCAGTTCCTATAACAGCCTTGACTGTTGCAAGCCTTGGCACGAAACCTGTACTCGCCCTTTGCCCCCTCAGGTAACGACACTGTCATTGTAGTTTTGGTTCCAAGATCATCATTGCCACAACCGCTGCTGGAAAAAGGCTGGCCATTGATACTGCACTGCAATTGATACTTGGTAACTTTGTCAAAGACACCAGTGACAGCATCCCAGGTGACGCTGAAACTGGTTTTGTCTTGTACACCGGGCCCCGGGGCGGTGAAATCCTCAACTTCACCCGGTTTTCGGTTGACCGTAATATAAGAAGAATAACGCCAACTACTTCTCTTGACTGTGGAGCCAATTTTTACATAAGCACGCACACGATAACGGTACTTTCCTCCCTTTAATTGCGTGGAAGCACCCTGGATTATACCTCCCTTTTCTGGATCGGCCCCAGTGTAGACACGACTCCAGCTACCCGTGCTTCCTGTACAGACCTCCCCTTTACACTTGGCTACGTGGTAGCCGGTAACTTTCGGTGGAGTGCTGTCAGCCTCCCACTTCAACTTAAAGCGGCCATCCCTGTCCGGGCCTCCTTCATTATTCAAAAAATAGGCTCGGCTTGGGGTATTTGGCTTCTTAGCAACTGTAACCCGCTTGGAATAAACCCAGGTGCTATAGCTTCCTCCCGTAAAGTAATGCCTTACCCTGTACCTGTAGGTAGCAGAAGGCTGTTCACTGAAGCTCTTCGTCTCTGTTCCACCCCATGGCATGTCGGTATAAATCGTATTGTACGCACTACCATCCACGCTCTCCTGGATTTGAACCCGGCTACACATTGGGTCGTCTATTCCATGGCGAGCAAGATAAAAACTCAGACTATAGTTCCCATGGGAATCGGGCGAGGTAATAGATACGGAACCAATCCTCAACGCAGTGCCGCCACTACAATCGTCATCCGGCGGCGGTGGAATCGCTACTGAAGGGCTGGAAATACTGAATATTAGAAACGCGACAAGACAGATTGGTAGAGAGAGCCTTCCCCAAAGCATAATAAGAACCCAATATTATTATTGATAATGGCTGACTCCACTGAACAAAACGCAGCTCGAATAGAGTTAAAGCGCCATCACATTTAACTGGGAAAGCTAGCAACAAATTATACGTTTGTATATATTTATCTTATTACACGAAATTACATACTAGACCTAATGGACAGGTGGGTCTAAAGATCTTGCTCACGGCTATCCTTCTCTGCGATTGACTGATAACGGTCAGGGTGAACTCAATGAGGACAACTTAATCGCCGCTCAACTCCAGAAAATTGGCGATGATCGCCATTGAGATTCGACCAGGCAGAGTTATACCGTATGACTATCAAGCTCCGGGAAGACGGCATTTATATTAGATATCTTCCAGTTTGGGATTGGAGAGCATGAAGGCCAGCGGAATCGCCGCCAGGTTGATCCACATCAGCAACTGGAAGTCGTTCACATAGGCGATTTCCGCCGCCTGTCTCGACACCTCCTCGTAGATCGCCCCCGGCAGCGCGATGGGATCGCCGCCACCGGCCAGGCCGGCGAGCATTTGCGGGGAGGCCTGTACCCGCTCGCCCAGCTGCTGCTGGTTGATCCACAGGCTGCGCGACAGCACCGACATCACGATGGACACGCCGATACTGCTGCCCAGATTGCGCGACAGGCTGAACAGTGCCGTGGCCTCGCCGCGCAGGTGGCTCGGCAGGGTCACATAGGCCAGGGTGGAGGTGGGCACGAATACCAGCCCCAGGCCGAAGCCCTGCAGCACCCCCGTCCACACCAGTGTGTCGCGGCTCACCTGTAGGTTGAACCCGGCCATGATGTGCAGCGACCAGCACACCAGCAGCATACCCAGCACAATCAGCACGCGGCCGTCCACCAGGCGCCCCAGCCGGCCCACCAGCATCATCGCCACCATCACCCCCACACCGCGGGGCATCAGCACCAGGCCGGTGGTCACCACCGGATAGCCTTTCCACTCCTGCAGGTAGGAGGGCAGCAGCGCCATGGTGGCCAGCAGGATGATGCCCACCACGAAGATGAAGAGCACCCCGGCCACATAGTTCCTGTCGCGGAACAGCCCCGGCGACAGGAAGGGGGTCTCGCTGGTACGCGAGTGAACGATAAACAGGTAGAGCCCCAGTATCGAGGCGATGGTGTAGAGCTGGACTTCCAGGGATTCGAACCAGTCCACCTGCTCGCCCCGGTCCAGCATCATCTGCAGCGCGCCCACCGACAGTGCCAGCAGGCCGAAACCCAGGGCGTCGAAGCGGGTCTTGCGGGTCTCGCCGTCCCCCACGTACAGCCAGATACCGATAAAGGACAGAATGCCCAGGGGCAGGTTGATGTAGAAGACCCAGCGCCAGGAATAGTACTCGGTCAGCCAGCCGCCCAGGGTCGGCCCCAGGATGGGCCCGATCATCACCCCCATGCCCCAGATACTCATGGCCGAGGCGTGTTTCTCGCGCGGGTAGGTATCCAGCAGCGTGGCCTGGGACAGCGGCACCAGCGCGGCGCCGAACACGCCCTGCAGCAGTCGCCAGAGAATCATCTCGTTGAGGCTGCCGGCCTGGCCGCAGAGCATCGAGGTGATGGTGAAGCCGGCCACCGACCACAGGAACAGCCTGCGGCGCCCGAAGCGCTGGGACAGGTAGCCCACCGGCAGGGTCATGATGGCCGCGGCGACGATATAGGACGTCAGCACCCAGGTGATCTGGTCGCTGCTGGCGCTGAGGCTGCCCTGCATATGCGGCAGGGCCACGTTGGCGATGGTGGTATCCAGCACCTGGATGATGGTGGCCAGCATGATGCTGGCGGTGACCATCAGGGTCCTGGTGCTGTCTTTGGCGGCGGCACTCATTCAGGCCGCGCTCACGGGGACAGGACGACGCGGCTGCCTTCGCCGCCGGAGACCCGCGCGGCGACGAGTTTGTCGTCCTCGCTGGTATCGATGCGCACTTCCGCACTCATGCCCGCGCGCAGCGTGGGCGCTTTTTTGGTGGGGTACAGACGCAGCCGAACCGGCACCCGCTGCACCACCTTGACCCAGTTGCCACTGGCGTTCTGCGGCGGAATCAGCGCGAATTCGCTGCCGCTGGCGGGGCTCAGGCTGTCCACCTGCGCCTTCCAGCGGAAGCCGGGATAGGCATCCAGGGTGACCTCCGCCTGCTGGCCGGCACGCACCCTCGCCAGTTGCGTCTCCTTCAGGTTGGCCTCGACCCAGATGCCCTCGGTACCCAGCATACTGATCAGGCTCAGCCCGGCCGGCGCCATCTCGCCCGCCTGGGGCACCTCATTGGAAACCAGCCCGTCCACCGGCGCGGTGATACTGGTGCGCGAGAGCTGGTAGCGCGCCTTGTCCAGTTTTGCCTGGGCCACCTTCAGGTCCGCCTGGTCCTCCAGCGGGATCTTCGGGTTGCCGCCCAGCTCGGCGCGCAGGCTGGCGAGCTTTTCGGTATTGATATCGATCTGCGCCAGGGCGCGGTTCAGTTTCTGGCGCGCCTCGTCCAGTTGCGCTTCCGAGACCGCCATTTCCTCCAGTTTCTCGTTGCGGTTGAGCTGGCGGCGGTAGAAGTCCGCATCCTCGCGCGCCTGTTTCAGCGCCGCCTCCGCCTCGGCGTAGGCAGCGCGGCGCGCCAGCAGCTTGTTGCGCACCTGGCCCAGGTGCGCTTCGGCCTCGGCCACTGCCAGCTCGAAGGGCGTTTTCTCCAGTTGCACCAGCAGGTCACCCTTCTCCACGGGCTGGTTCGCGCGCACAGCGACCTCGGCCACCACGCCGCTGACTTCCGCGGCCAGGGAGAGCTTGTCCGCCTTGATATAGGCATTCTCGGTGTGCACGGTGCCGCCACCGCCAAACAGGCACCAGCCGGCAACCGCCAGCGCCACGGCGATACCGGCGGCGAAGCCGACGCGGCGCGGAGTGAATTTCCCCAGTTTTTCTACCACTTCAATACTCCTCGGGTGCTGGCCTACTCCGCCAGGTTCTTCTTCAGGCGCTCGAGTAGCCCCTGCAACTGCGCGGTTTCCTCGTCGGAAAAGCCGGCCAGCGCCTGGCTGCGGGTCTGCGTGGCCAGGCCGCGCAGGATCTCCAGCGCGGGCTCCGCCGCGGCGGTGAGATAGACACGGAAACAGCGCCGGTCTTCCGGGTCCGGCCGGCGCTCCACCAGCCCCTCCTGCTGCAGCTTGTCGACCTGGCGCGCCAGGCTGATCGGCGCCACGTCCATACGCTCCGCCAGCTCCGCCTGTTTCTGCCCCTCCTCCCTGGCCAGGTGCCAGAGCACCTGCCAGCGGGAGCGGCTGAGGCCGTGCGCCCTGGCGCGGCGGTCAAAATTCCGCCGCAGCAGATGCGCCGCGCTGTGCAGCTCGAAGCTCATCTGTGATTCTTTGTCTTGCGCGAACATGGCCCCTCCGTTGAAGGGCGCGGATTATAAGCATGCTTATAGTTATCGCAAGATGGGGACTGGGGTAGGGTGCGCCGCAGGAGACAATAATGACGGTAAGGTCCAACATCGGGGCCTAGGAAACCACCGGGCCCTTCAATGCCCTCTCCCCCGGCCCCTCTCCCGGCGGGAGAGGGGAGCTATATCGGAAACGCCGGGGCGGATCAGCCCATCGGGCTTTCTCGGGCCCCGCATCAGTCCCCTCTCCCACCGGGAGAGGGTTCGGGAGAGGGGCGGCCGGAAGCGCCCCTGTAGAGTGCGGTGGGAATGGCGGGGTTATTTCTCCTGTACTTCGATCCGATCCACCTTCTGGAAACCCCGCGGCAGTTTGTTGCCCCGGCGACCGCGCTCGCCGCGGTAGTGATCCATCTCGGAAATCTTGATCCTGGTGTGGCGCTTGCCGGCGTGGACAACCAGTTGGTCGCTGCCCTGCAGCACCGCGATGCCGATCACGAACTCCTCGCGGCTGGCAACGCGGGCGGAGGGGATATTGACGATCTTGTTGCCCTTGCCCTTGGCCAGTTCCGGCAGCTCGGAGACCGGGAACACCAGCATGCGGCCCTCGCTGGTCACCGCGGCCAGCAGCGCCTCTTCCGGATTCTCCACCTCGCAGGGGGGCAGCACCCTGGCGCCCTTGGGCAGCGTCAGCATCGCCTTGCCGGCCTTGTTGCGGGTCTGCAGGTCCGCCAGTCTGGCGATAAAGCCGTAGCCGGCATCCGAGGCCAGCAGCACCCGCTCCTCGTCGCCGCCCATCATCAGGCCCTCGAAGGTGGCGCCCGACGGCGGGTTGATGCGGCCGGACAGCGGTTCGCCCTGGCCGCGGGCGGACGGCAGCGTGTGGGAGGCGATGGCGTAGCTGCGGCCGGTGGAGTCGAGCAGCAGCGCCGGCTGGTTGCTCTTGCCGCGGGCGGCGAACTTGAAGTTGTCGCCGGCCTTGTAGTTCAGCGCCGCCGGATCGATTTCGTGGCCCTTGGCGGAGCGGATCCAGCCCTTGTCGGACAGCACCACCGTAATCGGGTCCGAGGACAGCAGGTCCGCCTCGTTGAAGGCTTTTGCCTCCTCGCGCTGGACGATCGGCGAGCGGCGCTCGTCGCCGAACTCCTTGGCGGCGGCCAGCAGTTCCTTCTTGATCAGGGTTTTCAGGCGGCGGGCGCTATCGAGGGTTTTGCTCAGGGTTTCGCGCTCTTTTTCCAGCTCCGCCTGCTCGCCGCGGATCTTCATTTCCTCCAGGCGCGCCAGCTGGCGCAGCTTGGTGTCGAGGATATATTCCGCCTGCACCTCGGTCAGCTCGAAGCGCTCCATCAGCGCCTGCCTGGGCTCGTCGTGGGTGCGGATGATCTCGATCACTTCATCGATATTGAGGAAGGCGATCAACAGGCCCGCCAGCAGGTGCAGTCGCTTTTCCACCTTGTCGAGGCGGAACTGCAGGCGCCGGCGGGTGGTCACGGTGCGGAAACTGAGCCACTCGCCCAGGATCTTGTCCAGGCTCTTCACCTGCGGGCGGCCGTCGATACCGATCATGTTCAGGTTGATGCGGTAGCTCTTCTCCAGGTCGGTGGTGGCGAACAGGTGGTTCATCACCTGTTCCGCATCCACCTTCCGGTTCTTTGGCACGATGATCAGGCGGGTGGGATTTTCGTGGTCGGACTCGTCGCGCAGGTCGGTGACCATGGGCAGTTTCTTGGCCTGCATCTGCGCCGCGATCTGCTCCAGCACCTTGGCACCGCTGGCCTGGTAGGGCAGCGCAGTGATGACGATATCGCCATCCTCCTCGTTCCAGATGGCCCGCATTTTCACCGAGCCGCGGCCGGTCTCGTAGACCTTCTGGATATCCGCCCGCGGCGTGATGATCTCCGCATCGGTGGGCATATCCGGCCCCTGGATATGCTCGCACAGATCGGACACCGTGGCCTTGGGATTCTCCAGCAGGGTCACGGTGGCATCGACCACCTCGCGCAGGTTGTGCGGCGGAATATCCGTGGCCATGCCCACGGCGATCCCGGTGGTGCCGTTCAGCAATATGTTGGGTACCCGCGCCGGCAGCACCGACGGCTCGTCGATGGTGCCGTCAAAATTGGGCTGCCAGTCGACGGTGCCCTGCCCCAGCTCCGACAGCAGCACTTCGGAGTATTTGCCCATGCGCGACTCGGTGTAACGCATGGCGGCGAAGGATTTGGGATCGTCCGGCGAGCCCCAGTTGCCCTGGCCGTCCACCAGCGGGTAGCGGTAGGAAAAGGGCTGGGCCATCAGCACCATGGCCTCGTAGACGGCGCTGTCGCCGTGCGGGTGGTATTTACCGATCACGTCGCCGACGGTGCGCGCGGACTTCTTGTACTTGGCCGTGTTCTTCAGACCCAGCTCGCTCATGGCGTAGACGATACGCCGCTGCACCGGCTTCAGGCCGTCGCCGATATTGGGCAGGGCGCGGTCCAGGATCACGTACATGGAGTAGTCCAGGTACGCCTTTTCGGTGTAGTCCGCGAGCGACTGCCGCTCGCTGGCCTCGTAGACGGAGGTATCGGTCATACAACGTCGGTCTCAGTTATTCTGTCAGGAAGGGAGCGAATTATGGCGGCGATTCGCGAGCGATTCAAAAAACCTTTCAGTCACCGCCGTCACCGGCCGCCGCAGACAACTGCTCCTTCAGCCAGGTGCGAAAACGCGCGACCTTCGGCCGCCTGTCCCCGTCGACGGTGAGCAGATAGTAGCCGAAGCCGGGCAACTGGCAGGCCCCGCGATAGGGCCGCAGCCAGCCCCGCCGCACCGCCGACTCCACCAGCAGTTCGCTGGCAAACGCCAGGCCCTGCCCCACCAGCGCCGCCTGGATTACCTGCAGCTCCTGGTCGTAGTGGTAGTGCTCCACCTTTTCCCCGTGCGGCGCGAAGCGCTCCAGCCACTGCGCCGCGGTTACCGGCGGCAGCCGGCGGTTCTGCCAGCGGGTTTCGAACAGGGGCACCGATTCGCCCTTTTGCAACCGGGCGAGGCTGTCGGCGCTGCCGTAGAGGCCGAAATTCTCCTGTAGCAGCGGCTCGGCCCCGCCCTCGCCCGGCGGGCGCCCATAGCGGATCGCGATATCCACCTGCCGCTCCCGCTTCAGGTCCACCAGCCGTTCGTCGGACTGTACCACCACCCACAGGTCCGGACAGCAGCGGTAAAAAGACGGCAGCCGCGGTACCAGCCACAGGGTGGCAAAGGCACTGGTGGTATTGATGGTGAGAGTGCCGGGCCGGCCGGAAATCTCCTCGACGGCATCCGCCAGTGTCTGCAACGACAGGCGCGCCGCATCGGCCAGCCGGGTGCCGGCCTCGGTCAGGAAGACGGCGCGGGTGCGGCGCTCGAACAGCGCCACATTCAGTTGCGCCTCCAGGTTGCGGATCTGGTGGGAGACCGCTGTCGGCGTGATATGCAGTTCCTCCGCGGCCTCCTTGAAACTCCCCCGGCGCGCGGCGGATTCGAATACGCGGATACTGTTCAGGCTGCCCGGCCGATCGAACACACTTTCTCCCTCAAGATGATTAAAATTCATCTATATGTGAATATTGACCCTTTGTCAACGCCCCCTTCGGAGCCCATATTGGCAACCCCCAATCACACACAACCCCGGAGGAAACTGTGAAAAAGATACTGAAAATAGACGCCAGTGCACGTAGAGCAGACCACGAAGTACCCGCCTACCGCTCCCTTTCACGCGGCCTTTCCGGGCATTTCGAGGCGCGCTGGCGCGAACACAATGGTGAAGATCAATTCATCTATCGGGACCTGGGTGCGACGCCGCCGGACTTTGTCAGCGAGGACTGGATCGCCGCGGTTTTCACCCCGGAGCGAGACCGCAACGCGGAACAGCGGGCCCTGCTCGCCCTTTCCGACCGGCTGATCGACGAAGTGGCACAGGCGGACCTGATCCTGATCGCCACCCCCATGTACAACTACGGCATGCCGGCCAGCCTCAAGGCCTGGTTCGATCAGGTGGTGCGGATCGGCAAAACCTTCTCCTTCGACCTGGCGCGGGGCGACTTCCCGCTGCAGCCGATGCTCTCCGGCAAGACGCTGGTGCTGCTGTCGACCAGCGGCGAATTCGGTTTCGAGCCGGGCGGTATCCGCGAGTCGATGAATCACCTGGGGCCACACCTGCGCACCCTGAGCCACTACCTGGGCGTCGAGGACTTCCGCGAGATCCGCATCGAGTACCAGGAGTTCGGTGACGAGCGACACCGGCAGTCGATCGACCGGGCCTATCGTGCAACGGATCGACTGGTGGAGATGCTGAGTGGGAAAATACTGCCGGCGGCCTGAGGGCCGCTCCGCCGGAGCGGGAAGGCAAAAGTGTTCATCAACCTGTGGTAGATTCCCCTTTGCCAGAAAAACTCCACCAATAACGGAGACCAATATGTCCACCCTGTTCGCTTTCCTGCACCACCTGGCCGCCTTCGCCCTGGTGGCCGCCATCGCCATTGAACTGGTGCTGTTGGGGCAGAAGTTCACGCTCGAGAACGCGCGCAAGCTGCAGATCGTCGACCGGGTACTGGGCATTTCCGCAGGGCTGTTGCTGGTGGCGGGCCTGTTGCGGGTTTTCCTGTTCGAGAAAGGCGCGGCCTACTATTTCAGCAACGGTGCCTTCCACGCAAAGCTGACCCTGTTTTTCCTGGCCGCCTTCCTTTCCATCTATCCGACGCTGCGCTTCATCGCCTGGGGCAAATCGCTGAAACAGGGACAACTGCCGGATGTCAGCGAACGCCAGTGGAAAACAATGCGCCGGATTGTGCATATCGAGCTGGCGGCGATTGTGGGCATTCTGCTAGCCGCGGCAATGATGGCCAAAGGCATCGGCCAGTTCAGCTGAACGGGGAAAACCATTGGCGGGCCTCACCCTCGAGCGAATCGCAGTCGGTGCACTGAAAGATATCCACCTGGATGTGGCGCCGGGGGAAATCGTCTGCCTGTCCGGCCCCTCCGGCTCCGGCAAAAGCCGGCTGTTGCGCGCGGTCTCGGACCTGGAACCCCACGGCGGCACAGCGCGCCTCGGGGGTGTGGAACAGGGGGCCGTGGCCGGCCACCGCTGGCGGCGCTCGGTGATGATGGTACCGGCGGAAAGCGCCTGGTGGTTCGACAGCGTCGGCGAACACCTGCACAAACCGATGCCGGAGGCACTGGAGGCTCTGGGCTTCAGTGATGAAACAGCCAGTTGGTCCGTGTCCCGCCTGTCTTCGGGGGAAAAGCAACGCCTCGCCCTTGTACGGACCCTGTCCCGCGAGCCCCGGGCGCTGCTGCTGGACGAACCCACCGCCAACCTGGACGAAACGACCACGCGCCGGTTAGAGGACTGGCTGCTGCCCCTGATCCGCAAACGCCGCCTCCCGGTACTCTGGGTGGCCCACGGCGGAGAGCAGATCCGGCGGCTGGCCGGCCGGCACTTTCGCATCGAGGGCGCGCGGCTGGTGGAGGAACCGGTGCGGACATGAACGCGATCGAACTGTCCTGGTGGCAACTGGTCCTGGCTTCCTCGCTGGTAGTGGCCCTGGCGGCCTGCACCCATTTCGCGCGCCTGGGGCTGGGCCGGTCCCTGCTGGTGGCCGCGGCCCGCACTGCGATCCAGCTGGCGCTGATCGGCCTGGTACTGGAGGCGCTGTTCGCGGTGGGCAGCCTGCACTGGGTGGCGTTGATGGGCATCGCCATGCTCCTGCTGTCGGGGCGGGAGGTGGTGGCGCGACAGAAATACCGGCTGCGCGGCGGCTGGAGCTTTGCGATCGGCACCGTCTCCATGTTCATTTCCGCTTTCAGTGTCACGGTGCTGACGCTGCTGGCGGTGATAGATCCACACCCCTGGTACGACCCCCGATACGCCATTCCGCTTCTGGGCATGTTGCTGGGCAACACCATGACCGGCGTGTCGCTGGGCCTGGACCGGCTCACCGAGAGCGCGCGCCGCTCGCGCGATATCATCGAGAACCGGCTGATGCTGGGGGAGACCTGGGCGGATGCCTGCAGCGATTTCCGCCGCGAGGCCATGCGTGCGGGACTGATGCCCATCATCAACTCCATGGCCGCCGCCGGTATCGTCTCCCTGCCGGGCATGATGACCGGCCAGATACTGGCCGGCAGCCCGCCGGCGCTGGCAGTGAAATACCAGATACTGGTCATGTTCACCATCGCCGCTGGCACCGGCTTCGGCACCTTCGCCGCCGTCGCCACCTGCGCGCGCCGGCTGTTCGACGATCGCGAGCGATTGCGGGTGGATCGGTTGACGGCGGGGTGACTCCCGACTGGCACCGGGACAGGCCGGCTGGACGGGCAAAGCGAAGCCCGCCCATTTTCCGGCGGGTGCGCTACCGGTCGATCAGAAGTCGACATTCACCTCAAGCTGCAGCGAGTTCTCCGCGCCCTTGTCGCCGGTGTAGGCAAAGTAGGCCAGGGTGCCGGACCACCGCTCGTTGAAGCCGAAACGCGCAAAGGGCTTGATATAGGTATCGCTATCGACAGCGATATCCTCGCTGTAGCAGTCGCGGCAGTTGGTGATACTGCGGTCGATACTGAAGTAGCGGTAGCCGCCGTTCAGGCCCAGCGCAAACCTGCCGCTGAACGGGTACTGTACACCCGCATCGATATACAGGGAGCCGGCATCGATGGAAGAGTCCTCGGTCGACTGGTCCCCGGTCCAGTCGTTTTCCACCCGCTGGCTGAACTCGGCTTCATCGTCGATGAAAAAGAAACTGGCTCCGGCGGTAAAATTGAACAGCCCCTTTTCACCGCTGTAACTGAAGCCCAGCCCGAGCCCGTTATCCGCAATGCCATTGGCCGCAGCCACGTCGGCATTGAGACTCAGGAATTCGCCGCTCATCCCCCAGGTGCTCCTGTATGCGGCGCCACTTTCTGGTTGTGCCGCCGCGCCGCAGGACACACTGCCCAGAATCATCGCGGCCAACAGTTTCTTATGGTTTTTCATTGAAACTTCCCCCAAGTGCAAAATAAAGGAGCGGCAATTAGAGGGAGTAGCCGAGAAAATTTCAATTAATACGAACAGCGTCCGCCGATATTGCGACGGACATCACAGGGTTGTCCGACAGGGGATCAACCCTCCCGCATCCGGGCACTGCGCACCCGCGACGGAGCAAATGCGGAAGGCAATTCCCGCAGCCGCGCCGGCAGTACCAGCATCACCGGCGTCACGATCAGGGTCAGCACGGTGGAGAAGGTCAGGCCGTAGACGATGGCACTGGCGAGCTTGACCCAGAAAGAGGCGATCACGCCACCGACGACGATATTGCGGCCCACCATATCCACACTCACTCCCAGCGCCAGCGGCAGCAGGCCGAGAATGGTGGTGGCAGTGGTCAGGAATACCGGCCGCAGACGCTGCGCCGCCGCTTTCACGGCGGCGGCCGCGCGCGTCAGGTCCGGTTCGCTCGCGCGTACATGGTTATAGGTGTCGATCAGCACGATATTGTTGTTCACCACGATACCGGCCAGCGCCACGATTCCCACACCGGTCATGATCACGCTGAAAGTGCTCTGGGTCAGCAGCAGCCCCAGCATTACCCCCAGCGTCGACATCACCACCGACGACAGGATCAGCAGGGACTGGTAGAAGCTGTTGAACTGGGTCACCAGCAGGATGAACATCAGGAACAGCGACAGCAGGAAAGCGATGCCGAGAAAACTCAGGGATTCGTTCTGATCCTCGTCGGCGCCGCGGAACAGCAGTTCGACACTGCCATCGACCGGGTTTTCCTCCAGCCAGGCGCGGATCTCGCGCACCTTGTCGTCGGCCAGCACGCCCTCCTCCACATCGGCCTTCACCTGCATGCGGGTGACGCCATCGATGCGCTCGATCTTGTCCACCTTGGGTCTGGCCTCGGCGCTGATGAAACTGCCCATGGGTACGGCGCCCCGGCCGGTATTGACCTTCATTTGGTCCAGTGCGGTGATACCGCGGGCGCTCTCGGGGTAGCGGATGCGGATATCCACTTCCTCGTCGGTATCGTCGGGGCGGTACTCGGCCATCAGTACGCCGTTGGTGACCAGCTGCACCGCGCGCCCCACCTGGGTGAGGTCGGCGCCGTAGAGCGCGGCCTTGGCGCGGTCCACCTGCACCTCCCACTGGATACCGGGTAGCGGTGCGGTATTGACGATATCCCGCAACCCCTCGAACCCGCTTTCCAGCGCCCGCTGCAGGCGCCAGGTTTCCGCCAGCAGGGTGTCGTAATCCCGCGAGCGCATCTCCAGCACGATATCCTTGCCCACCGGCGGCCCGCCCTCGAAGAGTTTGGCACCGACCTTGATACCGGCGAAGTCGGCGGTGCGCGCGCGGATATCGGCGAAGATTTCCCGGCTCTTGCGCTCGCGCTGCTGCGCCGGCAGCAGTTCCACCAGCATGTTGGCGATGCGGTCTGGCGCCCGGTCCGTGTTGCCGGACAGGCCGCCGGAGCCGATGGCGGTGTAGCCGACGCGCACCTCGGGTACCGCCAGCACCACTTTTTCCACTTCCTGTACCAGCGCCTTCTTCTCCGCCACCGACAGATTGCCCTGCGCGCGGATCTCCACGTTGCCGTATTGCTCTTCGGTCTCGGTAAAGAATTCCACCCCGGCGCCGAAGCGGCCGAAACCGATAAAGATCCCCACCAGCACCAGTATGGTCACCGCAAAGGCGGTCAGCGGGCGTCGCACGACCGATTCCAGCAGGCGCGCGTAGCGCCCGGTGATACCGCGCAGCCCCGTGGGTTTGCCCATCTCCAGTTGCCTCAGGTACTGCTGCGTGCCCGGATCGAGCCTGCCCCTGCCGAACAGCGAGCCCAGCACCGGGGCGAAAAACAGCGCGTACAGCAGCGAACCCGCCAGCACCGAAAATACCGTCACCGGCAGGTAGCGCATGAATTCGCCCACCACGCCGGGCCAGAACATGATCGGCAGGAAAGCGGCCAGGGTGGTGCCGGTGGAGGCTACCACCGGCCAGAACATGCGCTGCACGGAAAGCAGATAGGCCACGCGGGCCGAGAGGCCCTCGGCCATTTTGCGGTCGGCGAACTCGGTGATCACGATAGAGCCGTCGATCAGCATGCCCAGCGCCAGCAGCATGCCGAACATCACCATGAAGTTGAACGAGTAGCCCAGATACCAGGTAATGATGGAGCCGAACAGCAGCGAAAACGGAATCCCCAGCCCCACCAGCATGCCGGAGCGGAAACCCAGCGCCGCTACCACGATCACCATCACCAGCAGCATGGCGGTGAGGATATTGCCCTGCATTTCGCTGACCATATCCCGCGCGAACTGGGACTGGTCGAAGACGTAGTCCACCTTCACGCCGCGGGGCAGGCCGGACCGCTCCGCGTCGACGATTTCGCGCACGGCGTCGGCCAGCGCCACCGAACTGGCGTCACTGCGCTTTTCCACATTGATCGCCAGCGCCGGGCGGCCGTTGACACTGGTATAACTGGAGGCGTCCTTGAAGGTGCGGCGGATATCGGTGACATCCCCCAGGGTGACCACGCCGGTAGCGGAACGCTTCAGCGGGATGGCGTAAACATCCTGCGCGGTTTCGATCAGGCCCGGCACCTTGACCGAGAAACGGCCGCGGCCGGTGTCCAGCTCGCCGGCGGGAATCAGCAGGTTGCTGCCCAGCACCGCGTTGACCAGCTCGCCGCCGGTGACACCGTAATGCTCCAGGCGCACCGGGTCGATGGTGGCTTCCACCACCTCCTCGCGGTTGCCGTTGATATCCGCGGACAACACCTGGCCCAGGTTTTCGATTTTGCGTTTCAGGTGGCGCGCGCTGTGCAGCAGCACCCGTTCGCCCACCTGCTCGCCGGCGAGGGTGACGACGATGGCGGGAAACGGCTGCGCCGAGGCCTCCTCGACAATCGGCTCGTCCGCATCCCTCGGCAGTTCCGCCTTGGCGCGGTCGACGGCGTTGCGCACCTCGTTCAGGGCGTGATCCACGTCCACCGCCGAATCGAATTCGATCACCAGGTAGGCCAGCGACTCGCGCGCGGTGGAAATCGTCTCTTTCACGCCCTCGATCGCGCGCACTTCCTGCTCCAGCGGCCGCACCAGCAGGCGCACGCCATCCTCCGGGGAAATGCCGTCGTGGGTGACCTGCACGATCACGAACGGCGGCGTTACCTCCGGGCTGGATTCCACCGTCATGCCGGCGCGCGCCGCCAGGCCGATCAGCAACACCAGCAGCATCAGGCTGACGGTGCTGCGGGAGCGGCCGATTGCACTGTCGAGCAGTTTCATGGCGTTTCCCCCTTACCGGGGAGCCGCACCTTCTCCAGCGCCGGCTGCGCCACCGCGTCTTCGGGCGGCGACAGCTCCCGTGCGGGGGCTTCCATTTCCGCGACCACGGTTTCGCCGGCGCTGACATACTCCTGGCCCACGGTAATCAGGGTGACCCGGTCGGGCAGGCCGCTGACCCGGACGCCGTCGTCGCCCTCCCCGACCAGTTCCACATTGGCGAAGCGCACGCGGTTTGCGCCGTCGAGAATGCGTACCCCCAGTTCCCCGCGGTCGTCCAGTGTCAGCAGCGACGAATTGATCCGGTGCGCCATCACCTCGCCGATGGGCAGCGCCAGGCGGCCGCTGATACCGCCGCGCAGTTCGCCGCGCGGATTCTCCACCGCCACTTCGACCCGGTAGGCGCGGGTGGTATCGCTGGCCTGCTGGCTGATATAGCGCAGCCGCCCGGTCACCCGCCGGCCCCGCTGCAGCTCGGCGCTGGCGGAACCACCCAGGGTCAGGTCGCCGACCCGGGTTTCCGACACTTCCCCCACCACCAGCAGCGGGTCCAGGTCCAGCAGGGTCGCGCACTCCTCGCCGCGGCGAATGAAATCCCCCAGCTCCACGGCCCGGCGGTTGACCACGCCATCGAAGGGCGCGCGGATCTTGAGTTTTTCTACCGCCACCCGGGCGCGTTCCAATTCGGCCCGGGCATCCGCCAGCGCCAGCTCCCGCTCCGCCATGGCGGTGTCCGACTGCAGGCCCTTTTGCTCCAGGCGCCGGCCCCCTTTGAAATCCAGCTCCGCCTTGCGCAGCGCCGCCCTGGCCCGCTCCAGTTGTTCCGGGCGATCCTCCGGGTCTATCTCGCAGATGACGTCGCCCTTGCGCACCGACCGGCCCTCGGCCACCGGCAACGCAGCAATGGCGCCGTCCTGTTCCGCCTTCAGCCGCACGCTGCGGTTGGCTTCCGTGTGCGCATTGACCAGTGCGCGGCTGGTGTAGGGCCGGGCCTCCAGGATGCGGGCGCGAACCCGCAGGGGCTCGCCACCGGTATCGCTTTCCGCCCCGGTCTCCTGCGCTGCATCATCCTCGCCGGACGGGGAGAACAGCAGGCCACTGGCCAGCCAGAGCAGGGCCAGCAGGGCGACGATGGCGGCCACGCG
Source organism: Microbulbifer halophilus (assembly GCF_026183675.1). GTDB lineage: Bacteria > Pseudomonadota > Gammaproteobacteria > Pseudomonadales > Cellvibrionaceae > Microbulbifer > Microbulbifer halophilus. The sequence continues at coordinate 33,542 of NZ_JAPIVK010000011.1, read as the reverse complement.
GTAATTGCGGTGCTGCCACAGGGATACAAGAATCTTCATGCCGTCAAAAACCTTTGCGCAATGCGGAGAGAAAGCCCGAACGGCACCGGAACCTCCGTATTCCGGCGAGGGACAGATTGTAATGACAGCGCGCACCCGGCGCAGGACAATCGCTGTCGGATTGTGAAATCCACAACCCAGATTCCGGGGTGCACAGTTTCCGGAGCAGGCGCACCATCGGGCACGACACCGCACTCAGAAACTTGAGCTCACTAGTGTTGGCGGAACCGCGGTAATTTTCAAATACGGGGATTGCGACAGGATGACAAATCGTCGAACCGAGGCGCAGCCCGGACGGAGTGAAGCGAATTCCGGCTGCAGGGGGAGCGGGAAGGTCACGCGGTGCCGGAACAGCGCTCCCGGCCACCGCCTGTTCAAAAAATCAGGACAACATGGATTCGAGGAAATCCGACATGTCCGATTCGTCGTCCATCAGCTCGCCGCTGCCGAATTCGGCATTCCAGCTCAGCAGGATACGCGCCAGGGCGCGGGCCTGGTCCGCCTGCGCCACCAGCTCCTCGCGACAGTTCTTCGGCCCGGTATACAGCTTCAGTTTGCGGTGGCTGTCCGCCAGTTGGTGCTCCGGGTACTTGGAGCGGTAGACCTCCAGCTTCCAGCGCAGCGAGTGCACCATATTGCGGTAGAACACCAGTTTGGTGGGCAGGTGCAACAGGGAGAAATCGTCCAGGTCGCTGAACAGGGTGCAATCCACTCCCAGCACCTGGGTGTCGCGACTGGCGGGGCTGGCGACGACGGTGGCGCTGCGCGGTTCGGCCAGCAGCATCGACAGATCGCCGAACAGCTCCCCCGGCCGGATCACCGCCAGCGGGCGGTCGGCGGCCGGCGCCGGGGATTCCGCCTCCATTTGCACATACAGTTCACCGCGCAACAGGAAGTAGAGCCACTGATCCACGTCTCCCGCGCTCAATAATTGTTCACCCTGCTCCAGACTGACCAGGCGGGAGCGTTTCAGCAATACATCGTACTGCCACTCGCTGGTTGCACGAATATCACGAAAAAGATGAATGACATTTAACAGACGATCCACGGCATCCCGCGGATAATCACTGAGCGGTTTGGTATCCATTCGGTACTTATTAAGATTTTCAAAATTTGGCCCGTTTCGGGCGGGACCGCTGCCGAAACAGAGGAGGACAATGGAAGCAGTCTCGGCCGCATCGAGCCAGCGCATTCTATCGACAGAGTGATGGCTGTCTTCTCTCACCACGCTCCCATTCGAGAAAACGAGACATTCTACCTATTTCAGACTTGAACTCCATTCCAGTTACAGTAGAGTTAGGCAGAGTCCAGATTAATTTGGTCGATAGTGCCAAACAGCAAAACTATTCTGGTCGGCACGCCTAGGGGGAGGGGGGTGCCAAAGTCTTATCCGCCGGATCCACCCCATCCGGAAACAAAGATACCGCAGAACAATGAAACCGATAAAACTCGTCACCGCTCTACTGGCGTTTGCGACGGCGTTGTCCGCCCATGCTGCGCCGCTGCTGAACGGGCTCGCCCTCGAACAGCAATTCAACAAGGACCGTTACATTGCTGCGGTCTACTCCGAAAATCTCACCACCAACTCCAGCGCCCTGCTCGACAACGACATGCCGCGCCGCCTCGAGATTCGCATCGTCGCGGACCGGCTCTCGGCGCGGCGCTTCCGCAACCAGTGGATGGAAGGCATCGCCATCAACAATCCCGGCGACCTGCTCACCGAACAGGCCGACAACATGGTGACCTTCGCCAACCTGTTCCAGGGCCGCTTCTACAAAGGCGACCACCTGGATGTCGTCTTCGCCGTCGATACCGGCACCACCAGCGTCGCCCTGAACGGCTTGCCGCTGGGCCAGATCGAAGATCGCGAATTCTTCAACACCCTGCTGCGTGCCTGGGTGGGCCCGGTGCCGCCGTCTTCCGATTTCCGCGAGGGACTGCTGGCCGACGGCGATGTCGAATCCTCCATGCTGGGCCGCTACGAGGCCCTGGAACCGACCGCCGAGCGTATCGCCGAGATCGAGGACCAGCTCGAGGCCCGCGAGGCCGAAGCCTCCGAAGAGCCGGTCGAGGAGGAAGTCGCCGCGACCGAGCCCGAAGCCGAAGATCCCGAGGTCGAGAAACCGACACTGGCCGCCACCGAAGTGCCGAAACCCTCCCTGGCTTCCGCGAATGAGACGGCAGCCGCAGCGGCCGGGGCCGCCGAGAAAGCCGCCCCCGAGCCGAGCCAGCCGGAGCCGGCCAAGCCCGCCAGGCAGGAGGCCGCCAAACGCAGCGCGCCGCCGGAAATGGAAGAAGAGGAGGAGGAAGAAACACTGACCGCCGACCTCATCCTCGCGCGCCAGCTCTACCATTCGCAACTGCTGCGCCATACCTACGGCCATATCCGCTACCCGCAGCGGGCCCAGGAGCGCGGCCAGGAAGGCAGCGTGCGCCTGAACGTCACCATCGACCAGCGGGGCGAAGTCAGGGATGTGCAGACGGTGCAGGATTCCCGCTACGCCACCCTGAACCGCGCCGCCCGCAAAGCCGTGGAGGATGCCAGCCCCTTTCCCACGGCGCCGTCGCAGCTGATTGAGGATGAATTCCGCTTTACCTTGCCCATCACCTTCCAGCTGTCGAATTGACCCTACCGAAAGCCCCGCCCCGCGGGGCTTTTTCATTCGGGCCGCCCTTTCCGGCCGCTACCCGGTCGCAGGCCCGGTTGCCCACCGCAGCCACGGCGGCGTAATATCCGACGGGAATAATCAGCCTAACGATCCGCAAGAAAGGCCCGATATGAACAAACTACTGCTTTCTGTCGCCATCGCCGGCCTGGTGGCCGGCTGCTCCAAATCGGAGGCACCCGCCGACCAGGCCGGGGCGCAAACCGCCGATTCTGCCACCACCGCCGCCGTGCAGCCCACCGAGCTGAGCTCCGGTATCGACCTCGGCGCCATGAACACCGCAGTCCGCCCGCAGGATGACTTCTTCGCCTACGTCAACGGCGGCTGGATGGACAAGACCGAAATCCCGTCCGACAAGTCCCGCTGGGGCGCCTTCGACCTGCTGCGCGACCGCAGCACGGAACAGGTCAAGGCCCTGATCATGGAAGCCGGCGAGCACGCCGACAACACCGACGCGAAGAAGATCGGCGCCCTCTACAACAGTTTCATGAACGAGGAGCAGATCGAGGAACGCGGCCTGGCCGCCCTCGACGGCGAGATGGCGAAAATCGACGCGATCGAAAATCGCGGCGACCTGTCCCGCTACTTCGCCTACGCCGATGCCATCGGCTACGACGCGCCCTTCGGTGTCTTCATCAACCAGGACGCGAAGGACGTGGAATCCTACATCGCCCACTTCTGGCAGTCCGGCCTGGGCCTACCCGACCGCGATTACTATTTCGACGACAGCGATAAAGGCCGGAAGCTGCAACAGGCCTATCGGGACTATCTGGTGAAGGTACAGCAACTGGCCGGTCTGGAAGACGCCGACGCCATGACGGACACCGTCTACCAACTGGAGAAGAGCCTCGCCGAACACCAGTGGACCCGCGTCGACAACCGCGACCCGGACAAAACCTACAACAAGAAAACCTTGGCTGAAGTGGCGGAGATGCTGCCGGCAATCAACTGGGATCAATATCTGCCGACCGCCCAGGTTGAAAGCGCGGAAAACGTGATCGTCGGCCAGCCGGACTATTTCGCCGCCGCCAACCAGATCATCGCCGACACCGACCTCGGCACCTGGAAACGCTACCTGAAGGTCAGGCTGCTGACTTCCATGGCGCCCTACATGCACGGCGAACTGGCCCGGGCCCGCTTCGACTTCTACGGCACCGAAATCCAGGGTGTCGAGGAAATGGAACCCCGCTGGAAGCGCGCGGTGAAATTCGTCAACGGCTCCGCCGGCGAGCTGGTGGGCAAACGCTATGTGGCCAAGCACTTCCCGCCGGAAGCCAAGGCCCGCATGCTGGAACTGGTGGACAACCTCAAGGCCGCCTACCGGGACTCCATCCAATCCCTCAGCTGGATGAGCGGGGAGACCAAGAAAGAGGCCCTGACCAAGCTGGCCAACTTCACCACCAAGATCGGCTACCCGGACGAGTGGCGCGACTACAGCGACCTGAACGTAAGCGGCGACGACCTGGTGGGCAATGTACTGGCGGCGCGCCAGTTTGAAGCCGACTACGAGCGCGACAAACTCGGCCAGCCGCTCAACCGCAAAGAGTGGCACATGAACCCGCAGACGGTGAACGCCTACTACAACCCGCCGATGAACGAGATCGTCTTCCCGGCCGCCATCCTGCAGCCGCCGTTTTTCAACATGGAAGCGGACGACGCGGTCAACTACGGCGGTATCGGCGGCGTGATCGGCCACGAGATCGGCCACGGCTTCGACGATAAAGGCAGCAAGTACGACGGCAAGGGCTACCTGAACAACTGGTGGACCGACTCCGACCGCGAGAACTTCGACCAGCTCACGGGCAAACTGGTGGCCCAGTACAACGCCTTCGAGCCGCTGCCGGACGAGCATATCAACGGCGAGCTGACCCTGGGCGAGAACATCGGCGACCTCTCGGGCCTGGGCATTGCCCACAAGGCCTACCGGATGTCGCTGGACGACGGTGAAGCACCGGTGATCGACGGCTTCAGCGGCAACCAGCGCCTGTTCATGGGCTGGGCCCAGGTCTGGCGGGGCAAGATCCGCGACGAGGCACTGAGCACCAAACTGAAAACCGACCCGCACTCCCCGGGCAAATACCGGGTACTGGGTGTACTCCCGAATGTCGACGCTTTCTACACCGCGTTCGAGGTGAAGGAAGACGACGACATGTACCTGCCGGAAGACGAGCGCGTCGTTATCTGGTAGCCGGAGGACTGAAGTCAGAAGACCGAAGACAGAGAGCCCCGCAACCGCGGGGCTTTTTTTGTGGGGTGCGCCGTGTGTGCCGGTACGGGACCGGTGCGCGCGGCGCACCCTACCCGTTTTTTTATCGCCACTGGCATCGACGCCTCAAAGCTCCCGCACCACCCGACAGGGATTCCCCACTGCCAGCGTATTCGACGGGATATCCCGGTTCACCACACTGCCCGCCCCGATCACACAGTTGTCGCCAATCGTCACTCCCGGCAGCACCGCCACATTGCCCCCCAGCCAGACACTGTCGCCGATACGGATCGGCGCGCCGGACTCGGTGGTCAGGCGCTCCACCGGATCCAGCGGATGCGTGGCCGCGGACAGCATGACGCCGGGGCCGAAGAGTACATTTGCGCCTATCTCTACACGGCAGACATCCAGTATCGTCAGGTTGTGATTCGCGTAGAAGCTTTCCCCGATGCAGATATTGAAACCGTAATCGCAGAAGAAATTGGGTTCGATATGCGCCTCGCCCGCCAGTTCCAGTAAATCCCGCAGCGGCGCCATGCGCGCCGGCAGGTCCGTGGGATCGGCTATGTTGAAACGATGGCACAGAGACTTGGCTCGCATTCGCGCCGCCACCAGCTCAGCATCCGTGGCCACATAGGGCTGCCCGGCCAGCATCTTGTCTTTTTCCGACTGCATTGATTTCAACTCCCCTGGGTACCGTTTGCCTGCCAGCTTATTGGCAATCCCCACCGCCGCCATCCTCCCCGCTGCCGGGCTGATGTCTACCAACTAACCTTATCTGCATGAAAACCTTTACTTGCATCTGCGGCAACGTCGACTGTGGCGCACTGCTGCAGAAATGCGCCTGGAGCTGGAGGAGGCCACCGCACACTGATCGGCCACTTCCGCCACGAAATCGGTCACTACTACTGGGATCTGCTGGTCATGGACCGCTGCGAGGACAGCTGCATTGCCACCTTCGGCAACCACAACAACTGATACCGCCGGTGGATATTCGCAACGCCTCCCTGACGGCGATGATGGACAGCTACCGCCACCTGGGCATCGCAAAGCGCAGGGCTAGTAGCGCTAATTCAAGCTTTTTCAACGCAGCACTGGGGCCTGTGGCGAAGAGATAGTGTTACAGAATTTACCGAATGGACCACTAGCGCGGCTGGCCGAAATACTTCTCGCGCAACTCCCGTATCCGACCGCTCTCCCGGGCACCGATGATGTCCACACTGATCGGCCGCCGCAGCTCGCTGTGTCGAGCCAGCCCGAAACCGTACTTGTCCGGCTGAAAAATCTTGCCCACCATCAACAACGGCAGCTCCGGATGAGTATGCGCATAGTAGGCCAGCACTGGCGCATCGCCGACGATCGCCTCGACCCGCCCGTCCGACAGCGCCTGCACCGCCTCGTCGATATCCTTGAATCCCCTCGAAGCGATTCCCTGTTGCTGTACAAATTCCTCTGCGACACTGCCGCTGAACACCCCCACTGTCTTGCCAGGCAGATCCCGCAGGCCGTTGATCTGGCTGGTAAGGCTGATCGATGTCATCACGCTGGTCACCGACGCGGTGATATAGGACACCACCGCCACACCACACACCAGCCACAGCCCCTCCCAGATGCGTCCGATCCAGCCGAACAGGTTCTTGCGCATCATCTGCCCCGAGGTGGCAATGGACATCACCGAGTAGAAACTCTCCGCCAGGCCCTCCCGCCAGCGGCGCGGAAACTCGCTGTCGAAACGGCGATCGAACAGCGTGAACAGCAGCGTGAACAGCAGGATGATCGAGATCAGCCACAGGTAGCCCTCCAGGTGCCCGGAATCCCGGAGCCCGCGGAACACCGCCAGGAAGCCGCCGCCCTGGCTCTTGTCCACCATGATGCGCAGGCCGGCGTCGAACCAGGGCTGGGTAAAATCGATGCGCTCGGCACGCCCCTCGGTAATGGTCAGGTTGGTGACGGCGACATCGATATCGCCGGATGCGGTGGCCTCTACCAGATCACCGAGCGTATCGAAGGTCCGATAGTTCGACTGCAGATTCTGCTCCGCAGCGACCTCCCGCCACAGGTCAAGGGCCAGCCCCCGGTAGTCGCCATCTTCTTCCATCACAAACGGCGGGCTGATATAGAGCCCTACATCCATCTGCCGCGGCGCCGGCTCCGACGCTTCCTGGGCCCGGGCGAACGACCCGGCAACCAGCATCAACAGCAGGAGCGGACCAAATCGGTACCAACGTCCATTGTTCGGCACATTATCCTCCGGAACTGTCCTCAACAGAGCAAAGCTTAGTACCATGGAGCCTGTTGACTCACAGGGAGCTCCGCCCATGGCCGAAAAAAACCAGTTCCAGTTGCTGGCGAGCCGCCGGTTTCTACCGTTTTTCCTGACCCAGTTCCTCGGCGCCTTTAACGACAACGTGTTCAAGAGCGCGCTGATGGTGATGATCGCCTTCCGCCTGGCCGCAGACCAGGCCAATGCGCTGAACAACCTGGCCGCGGGGCTGTTTATCCTGCCCTTCTTCCTGTTTTCCGCCACTGCCGGGCAACTCGCGGACAAATACGACAAGAGCCTGCTGATCCGCCGTATCAAACTCGCGGAAATCGGCATCAGCATCGTCGGCGTGGTGGCGCTGCTCGGCGGCAACAACGCGCTCTGCCTGGTGGTGCTGTTCCTGCTGGGCGTGCAGTCCGCCTTCTTCGGCCCCATCAAGTACGCGATACTGCCGCAGCACCTGCGCAAATCGGAACTGGTGGGCGGCAACGCGCTGGTGGAAATGGCCACCTTTACCGCCATCCTCGGCGGCACCATCGTCGGCACCGTGCTCTCCGGCGCCAGCGACGCGAACAGCGACAGCCAGTGGATCGGCGGCCTGATCATCGGTATTGCCCTCGTCGGCTACCTGGTGTGCCGCGCCATCCCCAATGCGGCCGCGCCGGTACCCGAGCTGAAGATCGACCTGAACCCCTTCCGCCAGACGCTGCGCATGCTGCGCGAGGTCACCCGCACACCGGCCATTTTCTACGCCATCGTCGGCATCTCCTGGTTCTGGCTGCTGGGCGCCGCCTACCTGACCCAGATTCCGAGCTTCGGCAAAAACGTGCTGGGCGGCAACGAACCGCTGGTGGCGCTGCTGCTGTGCAGCTTCACCATCGGCGTGGCCATCGGCTCCCTCGCCTGCGAGCGCCTGTCCCGCGGCCGCATCGAGCTGGGGCTGGTACCGCTGGGCGCCGCCGGCCTGACCTACGCCGGTATCGCCCTGTCGCTGATCGGCGGCAACCTGGCGCCGCTCACCGAGGTTTCCCTGAGCGCCTTCTGGGCCAGCCCCGGTGCCAAGACCTTCCTGCTCCACCTGGCACTGATCGGTATTTTCGGCGGCCTGTATATCGTGCCCCTCTACGCCATGATCCAGGAACGCACCGACAAAAAGCTGCGCGCGCGGGTGATCGCCGTGACCAATATCATGAACTCCCTGTTTATGGTGATTTCGGCAATACTGGGTATCGTTTTCCTGAGTGTGCTGGACTTCAGCATTCCGCAGTTCTTTATGGTGATCGCGCTGATGAACGCCGCGGTGGCAATTTTCGTGTTCAACCGCGTGCCCGAATTTGCCATGCGCCTGCTGATCTGGCTGCTGTCCCACACCCTGTACCGGGTCAAACACCAGGGGCTGGAGCAGATTCCCGCCGAGGGCCCGGCAATCATCGCCTGCAACCACGTCAGCTATGTGGACGCTCTGTTGCTGGCCGGCGCCGTGCGCCGCCCGATCCGCTTTATCATGTACAAGCCCATCTACGAGATTCCGGTGTTGCACTTTATTTTCAAGACCGGCCGCGCCATTCCCATCTGCTCCCGGCAGAAGGATCCCGAGGGCTACGAACAGGCTTTCGAGGAAATCGAGCAGGGGCTCAAAGACGGCGACCTGCTGTGCATCTTCCCCGAGGGACAACTGACCAGAGACGGCGAACTGCAGCCGTTCAGGGCCGGGATCGAAAAGATCCTCGACCGCACCCCGGTGCCGGTGGTCCCCATGGCCCTGCGCGGCCTCTGGGGCAGTTTCTTCAGCCACAGGGGTGGCAATGCCTTTACCACTTTGCCGCGGCGCTTCTGGTCGAAGGTGAGCGTGGTGGCGGGCGAACCGCTGGATGCGACGGCGGCACGGGCGGAGACGCTGCAGGAGCAGGTGCTGGGGCTGCGCGACGAACAGCGATAATGACACCCGGTCGTTGCACCCGGCGGACTGCCGGATGTGGGGCACTGACTTAAAGCGTGGCCACCTCGCGGAGGATGGGCAAAGAAGCGTAGCGACGTGCCCATCATCCGCGGTTTTGATGGGCACGCTTCGCTTTGCCCATCCTCTCATAGCTCAGTCAGGTCAGCGCCATTCGGGCGTGCCCCTTCAGTCGCCGATCACCGTGTCGGCAAAGCACCGCGCCAGACCGGCCGGCGCGCCGAGTTTCTCCGCCCAGGCCACCACTTCGCCCCGCTCGGATTCCTCCGCCATACCACCCCAGACGTCCTCGAAGTTTCCGTTGCGAAAGAAGAAGACTCCGTCGTCGGCAATCTGGGTGGAGGCGTAGACCGCACTCCAGTCTCCGCTCTTCATGAAGGCGCCGATGGAGACAGTGGCGGGAGCCGCCTTTCCGTCCGTCGCCGCGGAGACCAGCTTGGCGTACTCCTGCTTTCTCGCATCCGTGAGCGCCGTATCCACACCCTCACAGGCCCAGGCGGCAGCGGCCAGGTGATACAGGACCAGGAAGCTCGCCACTTTCCATACCGCCGCGGGCCCGGTACGACAATCCAATATGAACATTTGCTACCTCCAGTACACAGACCCGGCGTGCCGGGGAGGGCACGCTATTGTGAATAGCCTAGTGTGGTGTCAGCGCGAAACGCACAACCCTTGCCGGCGCTGGAATCAGTGCCCAAAGGCGTAGGACGCCTCCAGGAAGACACCCAGGCTCTCCATCCGATGGCGCTCTCCGGTGGGATCGTCGATGACAAACTCCCCGGGAAGATCGGCTCCATCGCCCGGCTTCAACTCCTTCGCCGGTGTAAACGCCACCGCCCGCTGGTGGCCACCCCGGCTCCACAGCGCCTGGTAGCGGGCTCCCAGACTGGCGCTGAACGCTTCCGAGAAACGGTAGGACAACCGCGCTTCCAGTTGCACCCCTTCACCCTTGTTCGCCCGCTCGTAAAAATAGGTGGTTGTCTGTCGCAGCAGGTGATGGTCCCGGCCATCGAAGTGGACGCGGGTCAGGTAGGCGAATTCCCCGCCCAGGGTCAGGCAATCGTTCAGCGCCACCTGGCCGTCGGCCCCCAGGCGGATGCCCTTCCACCGGTCGGGCCTGTGGATGATCAATCTGCCGGGTACCGCAAAATCGTCGTCGGGGGTACAACCGCCCTCACTGCTGCCGATCTGCTCGCAACCGGTGGCATCCACTTCCAGATCGTAATAGCTGTAGCCGGCAAAGAGCCCCGCCCTGTATTCCGGGCTTCGCAAGAAGTTGTAGCCGATATCGGCGGTGGCGTAGCGGCTGTTGCCCTGCGCTCGGGAGATGGTATTCGAGTAGCCAAAGTCGTTGTCATTCGCTGCCCAATCCTCGTCGTTTTGCCGGCCGCTGTCCATATGGCCGAGCCCCACATAACCTTTCACAAACAGGTTCCAGGGGCTGTCCACACGGGCAAATAGCTCGCCGGCATTCAGGTGCATGTGATCGAAGGTCAGCCGCGAAACCAGATCCCCGCGACCCTGCCCCTGGTAGTCGTACTGGGTTTTTATGCTGCTGCGCAGGTAGCGCACCCCGCCAGCGACTTCCCAGCCGCTCTCCCGCTCGGGCCCGGATGGCCGGGCGCGGCGCGATGCATCGCCGAAGTGGTAGTTGAGTCCCACCTTGAACAGATGTTGCTTCTGTCGCGCTTCGGCTTTCAGCGGGGGGGCATCCCGAAGCTGCACCTGCGACTGGTCGGGTTGATCGGGGTCCGGCCCCTGATCGACGAAAGCGCTCGGCGGTGTGGTGAAGGATTTGTCGTCGAAATCCAGATAGTTGTACTCAAACTTCAGCGACCAGTTCGGTGTCAGGGCCTGCTCTATACCGGCACCGACGGTCCAGCCCCAGCGGGACAGGCCGCTATGAGTGCTGCCCTTGGGGTCCCGCTGGTTGGTGCTGTAAATCTCCAGATCACCGGAGATCCTAGCCGCACCGGCTTTGGCATAGACCAGAGTGCGGCCTCCGGAACCCAGCGAATAGCCGGCGCGCCCGGCAATGGTGGCAACGCTGTCGGTATCGGCACGACAGTTGAAGGAGACAAAATCCCCGTCAAAAGCACCGCAGGTGCCCATGCCTTCCGACCAGGCCCAGGCGGCGTCTGCCTCCAAGCCCAGTAGCCAGCGCTCGCGGAAGTGAAAGTTGTAACCTAACTGCCCGCCGAACAGGAACAGGGGCATTTCCACCCTGTCACCAAAAATGGCCCGTCCGGGCATCTTTCCGATATTGATATCCGTTCTGCCACCGCCGCCATGTACACCGGCATAGAATCCACTCCAATTCCAGAGCGGGGCGGGCCTTTCCGGCGGTGAACCCGATGGACCAGCCACCACTGCGGCGGATACCATCAGTAATGTCCCCGTAGACACCAGCGATTTCATCCTTGATACCTCTTTGCTTGTCGAGACAGCCTGAGCCTAGTTTATAAATAGTTAATTCTCTATATAGGAGCTGATCCAGACGTAGCGCCCATACAACCGGGCCCATTGCCTAATGCCAGTCAGTTAAGCCGCCCTGTCGCGGCAAAGGTCCTGATACCGGGTACAGCCTTGCGAGACTGCCTGCGAGAGGCTGCACCCGGTAGCAGGACCGCCCCAATGCCAGCTTCACCTTCCAAGCCTCAAGCCGCTTAACTGACCGGCATTAGGCCCATTGCCTGCTGTTCTGAGGCTGTACGCGAGCTCTGCAGGCCAATTGAAAAATAATCGACGACTCCCGAAAAACCAATGACATCGCGCCGATATCATAAAACGGATTGCCACGATTCCCCATTGACGACTATTGGTCCGCCAGCATTGGGACGCTACAGTTATTGATATACTGACCACCTCTCACAACTCCATCAGATTGATACCCAGGAGGCCCTATGCCCGGTTCCAGAATCCTCCTCACCGCAATTGTTTTCCTGCTGGCCAGCCCCGCCGTTGCCGATACACTGGTCACTGAAAACTATACGATCGAGATCCAGCGGAACTGCGGTGAGGGCTACGTGACCTGCGACGACGTCAGCTATCACTCCAAATCCCACAAATCCGGCAACCAGTTGCGCCTGACCGGCAAAACCCTTTCCCGCATGTGCGCCGACCGGGAGACTCCCTGCCAGTTTATCGGCTACGAATTCAAGAACGGGAACACCACCTACACCGTGTTTGACTCCGGTCGCCTGCTGGTAGAGCGGAACGGCAAGACGCTGGTGGACGAGACCGGGGAATGGACATATCAATAGCGCGGTCAACAGATAACGGCGCAACAATAACATTCCGGAAAGTGCGGTTGCCTCTTTCAGCAGATGGTTGCCGAGACTTCTGCCATGGACATCGGATGTACGGCCATGCCGAAACTGGCCATACGTTTTGTTCCGGGTTCTGTATTCAAGAAAATGGCGATACCCCTGGCCCCATTCATCCAACTCGGCCGTTATCGGGAACCTGAAAGTGGCGCACCTGTATACCCCTCCCTGCCGGCCCTCTGCTAGCCTGAATGCTCAAAACCCTGCGTCCGCCAATGGCCGGAATATCAGGAGGAAACATGGGTGTGACCTTCCCCAATGAAACCGCGGAGTACCGGGTTGCACGCGATGCACTGCTGAAGCGCGAGGTGGAACTGCGGCGGCAGATGGAGGCCGTCGCCGGGGAGTTGCGGGCATTGCCGCCGGGCGGCGAGGTACCGGAGGACTACCTGTTCGACGGTATCGACGCGGACGGTCGCACCACACAGGTACAGCTGTCGGAGCTGTTCCGCGGGGGCGACACCCTGATGCTCTACCACTTCATGTTCCCGCGCCATATTCAGGACGATCGACCGGGGCCGACGACCGGTTCGGCGTCACGGTTGCCGCTGGCCGAGGGGCCCTGCCCCTCGTGCACGGCACTGCTCGACATGTGGGAGGGGACAATCCCCCATTTCGAGGGCCTCGGCGGCAACCTGGCCGCAGTCGCCGGGGCACCGATCGAACGCGTGGCGGCATTCGCCCGCGACAGGGGATGGAAACATCTCCGCCTGCTGTCGGCCGCGCACAACAACTTCAAGCGCGACTATCGCGGCGAGGACGACAAGGGCCAGCAGGTGCCCATCCTGACCGTGTTCAAGCGCTGGCCCGACGGCCGCATCCGGCTGCACTGGGCCTCCGAGCTGGTATTCGAGCCCGCCGATCCCGGCCAGGATATGCGGCACCTGGGTACCGTCGAGCCGGTGTGGACGCTGTTCGACCTCACGCCCGACGGGCGGCCGGACGCCTGTGAGCAGATCGACTACAGCTGCTGCCACGGTGGGGGCCGATCGGCCGGAGGCTGATTCGCCAGGGTCGACTTGCCGCCCCCTGTATTGGGCCGGTAGATACCACCGGGCTCTTCGAGGCCCTCTCCCCCGGCCCCTCTCCCGGCGGGAGAGGGGGGCGTTCGGGGCGGGAATGCGGTTTTACATCGGCGTCAGCCGCAACAGCCTGACGCCGTGCGCCGGGACTTCGAGTTCCGACGGCGAGCGGGTGTCGCCACTGGCTTCGGTCCACAGGCCCTGCCAGGCAAAGCTCTCGCGCTTGAAATCCAGCGCGTGATCGCTGATATCGTCCTCCACCCGGTGCGCCTTCCAGTCGTATCGATAGCGGATGTCACTGTCGGCCCGGTTCAGGAACATGAAGGCCCAGTCGCCCTCTTCCAGGGGTTTTACCCAGACCTCGAAATCCCCTTCGTCGATAAATTTCATCGCCTGGATACCCAGGCTGTCCTGATTCACCGCAATGACCGCCTCGTTGGTGAGGATATCCCGCGTCTGCCGGCTCATCTTGCGCAGGTCGTTGCCGGCAATCAGTGGCGAGGTGAGCATGGCCCAGATGGAGAAGTGGGCGATATCCTCCTGCGCGTTCATGCCGTTGCCCACCTCGAGCATGTCCATATCGTTCCAGTGTCCGGGACCGGCGTGCTGGCGCAGGCCATCCTGCTGATCGAGAATCGGCAGCACGCCCCAGGAGGACCAGGAGCCGTGGCCGAGTTCGCAGTTCCAGCAGGGATAGATATCGCCGGTGGTACGCCAGGAATGGCCGATGTCTTCCGCCCACTCCCAGGGCCTGTTGTCGCCCCACTCGCAGATGCTGAACAGCATCGGGCGCCCGGCGGCGTGCAGGGCGTCGCGCATGGTGGTGTAGGCCCCCTCGGGGTCGAGGTTCTCGGTATCGCACCAGTCGTACTTTAGGTAGTCGATTCCCCAGCGGGCGTAGGTCAGTGCGTCCTGGTATTCGTAACCGCGGCTGCCGGGTCGGCCGGCACAGGTGGTGGCGCCGGCATCGGAATAGATCCCCAGCTTCAATCCCCGGCTGTGCACATAATCCGCCAGCGCTTTCATGCCCGAGGGAAAATGCTCCGCGTGCGGCTGGATAAATCCCTGTTCATCGCGTTCGCCGTGCCAGCAGTCGTCGATATTGATGTATTCGTAACCGGCATCCTTCATGCCACTCTCGACCATCGCATCCGCCATATCGCGAATGATCTGCTCGTCGATATTGCAGCCGAAGTGATTCCAGCTGTTCCAGCCCATCTGCGGTGTATCGGCGACACCCTGGAATTTTTCCGCGTGAACGGCCACTGCGACCAACATCAGACCGATGGCGGAAAACCCGCGGATTTTTTCCCGGCCTATCAGAAATAACATTTTACTTTCACCTTGTTCCGAGTGAATCGGGAGAGAGTTTCCACCTTCCGAAAAAACGCCTCCGGCGAACCGGAGGCCAATCCATAATGGAAGAAGAGAACGGCCATGCGCGACACGGCCGTACAACACAATCAGAGGCGCGCGCGAACGCCCAGGGTATAGCGGGGTTCATAGACGCTCTGCCACGCCTTCTGATTTTCCCACTGGAGGTAGTACTCCTCTGTCTCCCCCGTGAGATTGGAGCCGTTGACATAGACAGTGACGTCATCGGTCACGTCGTAGCTCAACGAGGCATCCACATAGCGGGTGGGCTCCTGCATCAGGGTCAGGCCCTCGGTGCCCCACACCTGGTTGAAAGCCACCACCCGTTCACTGCGGTAGTTGTAGGCAATGCGCGCCTGCAACCGCTCCCCCTGGTACCAGCCGACAAAGTTGGCCAGCCGCTCGGAGTTGTCGATAAACGGCAGATCCTCGCCATCGAGATCTTCATTGCCGGAATCGCTGGGAGACCAGGTGAAGTTGGCATCGACACCGAGATTACCCCAGTTACCCGGCAGGAAGTCGAACGCCTGCTTGGCCGCCACCTCGATACCGCTGAGCTCGCCGCCGTCGCCCTGCACATTCGTCTGTACATCGGTGGTGCGGCGCACCACGCCATCCTGGTCCGGCAGTTCCATGGCAATGGAGCCACTCTCGATAAAGCTTTCCACCTCCACCAGGAACAGGCCCACGCTCACCATGCCGGAATCGCCGTTGTACCACTCCATGGACAGGTCGAAGTTGTCCGCCCGCCACGGATCCAGTTCCGGGTTGCCGTTGGAGTTGGCTCCGATCACCTCAAAAATACCGGTTTCGGAACTGAGGGCGTAGGAGGGTGACAGGCCGCCGCCCCACTGCTCCAGGTTCAGTGGCGACATGGTCTTGGCATAGGCGGCGCGCAGCTTCAGGTCCTCGCGCAGATCGAAGGCCAGGTTCAGGCTCGGCAGCATATCGGTGTAGGAGCGCTCGGTTACCAGCGGGCCCTCGTCCACTTCCGGCGCGCCGTAATCGCGGGCCGATCCCACCACGCGCTGGGTTACTTCCAGATCCGTGCGCACCGCACGCAGGCCGATATTGCCGCTGACCGCCACGCCGATATCGGTGGCAAAGTTGGCCTGGAAATAGGCGGAGGTCTCCTCCAGGTTGACGGCGTAACTCTGGCCCGGCACCACACCGCGGCGATTGTCCGGGTAGAGGGAATTCTGGAAGGAAAGCACATCGTCCATCGCGGACGGGTCCAGCGCATAGACGCCGGGAATGCCGCTGACCCCGCCGAAGTCGGTCACCCACTGCACGTCGTCGCCGAAAGCCGACAGCGGAATCGGCCGGCCGGCGGTGTAGTAGTTGCCGTTGCCGTCGCCCGCGGAACAGGCGCTGCCATTCAGCACTACATCGGTCGCCTTCCAGCGCACCAGGCAACCCTCGTCGGCGATCGGCGCCAGCATATGGTACTGCTCGT
The DNA here is from genome assembly GCF_026183675.1 of Microbulbifer halophilus. Lineage (GTDB taxonomy): Bacteria > Pseudomonadota > Gammaproteobacteria > Pseudomonadales > Cellvibrionaceae > Microbulbifer > Microbulbifer halophilus. The sequence continues at coordinate 17,233 of NZ_JAPIVK010000011.1, read as the reverse complement.
TCTCCGCATTGCGGTCCGAATAGCGCAGGCCGGCATCCAGCGACTGGAAAAAGTTGTCGCCCGCCAACTCGTAGGTGCCGTCGAAACGGGTTACCGTCAGGTCCCCTTCGCGATCGTAGTTGTTTTCCGAAGACAGGGCGCCGATGGCGTAGCCGTCGAGATTGTCGACGAGACCCGGCACGCCGCTCCAGCGGGGCGCATTCCCCCGGTAGTCGATCACCAGGGACTGGAAGGGATCGGCATAGCCACCCGGGTTGCTGGCCCGGGGACCGCCCGGGTAGTGGGGCATATCGACGCCCCACTGGCTGCCATCGGCCATATCCACATCCACATAGCTGTTCAGCTTGCTCTGCTCCGCCTCGCCGTAAACCAGGCGCGCGCTGCCGGTAAAGGCGCCGCCGTTGTCGTAGTCCAGCTCGACGTTCACGTTGCTGGATCCGGATTCCGTGCCGCGCATTTCCGAATAGGATTTCAGGCGGCGGCCGTTGGCCTCGTAGACCTGCACTGTATTGATGGTATCGGTTCCCGGGGAGGAAACCTGCGGCGTGGCCCAATTCCACTGCTGCCACTTGTCGGAAATGGAAATACCGGCGCGGCGGTCGTATTCGTCCATATCGGTGTAGAAATAATCCATCACCAGGTCCAGGCCCGCCCCCAGGCCCACCTGTAGCGAACCGTTCAGACCGAAACGCTCGCGCTCGGTGAACTGGTTGTAGGCGGTATGTCCCTGGTAGGCGATATAGCTGTCGTCCGTGTCGCCGTCGCCATTGACGTCGCGACCCCAGTCGCCCGCTTCCGACGGCATGCCGGACCAGCCGGCATGGGAGCCTCCACCGGCAAGCCCCATGTAATAATTCGCCAGGTTCACATTCGACAGCGATGCCGACAGCAGCGCCCCCACCCGCTCGCCGCGCCAGGCCAGCAGGCCGGACAATGCGCTGTCGCTCTCCTGCGAATCGCGGCCGGTCTGACCCTCGAGGCTGAGCGACGTGGTGACTCCGCGATCGAAATTCATCGGCCGGTGGGTGCGCAGGTCGACCACGCCGGTGATACCGCCGGACAGATGGGAAGCAGTGGGCGATTTGTGCACATCGGCACCGGCAAACAGCGGCGCGGGAATGTCGTTGAAATTCGGCTGCACCGTGGTGACGGAACCGGCCCCCAGATAGGATTCCCCGTTCAGCGTGGTCAGCACCTGCGGCATACCCCGGACATTGATCGCGCTGCCCTCGCCCGCCGAGCGGCGAATCTGGATACCGGTGATACGCTGCAGCGAATCGGAAATGGTCGCGTCCGGCAGTTTGCCGATATCCTCGGCGACGATGGAATCGACGATCGAATCCGCATTGCGCTTGGTACTGATGGCGGTCTCCTGGGACAGGCGGATCCCCTGGACCACCACCTCCTCCATGGCGCCCGACTGCTGCTCCTGCGCTGCGGCGCCGGCGGTGCCCGCGAGGCTGCAGGCGGCGACACCCGTTGCGAGTGCCGTGCGGGCGAAGGCCCGCTTGAACGATCGATCGGACACAGGTTTCTCGGTCAACATTTTGACTCCCCTCTTTTATTATCTTGCTTTTGGCAGTGCACCAATTCCGGGCACTGGGGTAACGCATCATCGCGTGCGCATGGGGACTGCTACGGCGCACATTGTAACCGGTTACATTTCGAGTCGGACTTTACCGCCCATTCGCAGCTCCGGCGCCCAAGTCCCCGGCGGGGCACCCTGGCGCGGGGGAGAGCCCGAATTCGCTCTCCCTCCCTCAACTTCAACAAAACCAGACAAAATGTAACCGGTTCCATTTCGACTCTATTACAGGCACCGCATCAGTGCAATTGCAAAAACGCCGGGCACCAGGAATAACCATGAATTCCGCGCCAAAAGATGTAACCGGTTACACAATCTGTTTAAATGACTGTACCGGAATGGATGCGGTGACCGACGCAGGTATCGCCGCCAGCGACTGGAGAGGAAAGAAGATGACAATAAAACAGCTCTTGTCTTTCACCGCGGGCCTGCTGCTGGCCGGCAAGCTGCTGGCGGCGGCGCCGGCGGAGTTCGTACAGGTGGAAGACGGACACTTCACACTCGGGGGTGCGCCCTACCGTTTTGCCGGTGCCAACTACTGGCACGGCGGCTATCTGGCGGCCACCGATCCCGAGCGCCTGGAGCGCGAACTCGACCTGCTGCGGGAAAAGAAGATCACCAACCTGCGGGTGCTCGCCCTGTCGGAGAGCAGCGCCCAATCCCGCAGCGTCTCCCCGACCGTGATCCGCGCCCCCGGCCAGTTCGATGAAACGCTGCAAAAGGGACTCGACCGGCTACTGGTGGAACTCCGCGAGCGCGACATGAAGGCCGTGCTCTATCTCACCAATTTCTGGCAGTGGTCCGGCGGCATGACGCAGTACCTGGCTTGGCACAAGGACACCGAGATCATCGATCCGGACCTGAGCGGCGAATGGGATGCCTATATGGACAGCGCCGCGGATTTTTACCGCTGCCCTCCCTGCCAGCGCCAGTACCTCGACGCCACCCGCACCCTGACCGGGCGGAAAAACACCCTCAACGGCGTCCGCTACCGGGACGACCCCACCATCATGGCCTGGCAGCTCGCCAATGAACCCAGGCCCGGCGGCTCCAGTTTTCAGGCGGACAAAGCGCAGGACTATATCGACTGGGTCCAGGGCTCCGCCGGGGCGATCGAGAAGATGGCACCGCGGCAATTGGTCAGCAGCGGCAGCGAAGGCATCTTCGGCAGCCAGGAGCGCCGATCCGTTTATGTCGACGCCCATGACACCCCGGCCATCGATTACCTGACCGTGCACCTGTGGATCAAGAACTGGGGCTGGTTTGATATTCAAAATGCGGAGGAAACTTTTCCCGGCGCGCTGGAAAAATCCCGCGATTACCTGCAGCGGCATATCGAAATCGCCGGCGACCTGAAAAAACCGCTGGTGCTGGAAGAATTCGGTGTGGAGCGCGACGGCGGCAATTTCTCGCCCCGGAGCAGCACCGATTACCGGGACGCCTTCCTGCGGGAAATCTACGGCGTTATCGAGCGCAACAGTCGAGAGGGCGGCCCGCTGGTGGGCTCCAATATCTGGACCTTCGGCGGCTACGGTCGCAACGGCAACGACGATTACCGCTGGCGACCGGGCGACGATTTCCTCGGCGACCCGCCCCAGGAGGCGCAGGGCCTGAATTCCGTGTTCGATACGGATACGGAGACGCTGGGGATTATCCGGGCGCATGCGCAGGCATTGCGCGCCGATGATGCCGTGAGCGGAAAACAATAGAATTGCGTTTCGCCTGCAGGCCGAAACACCGGCGTAGGGTGCGCCGTGCGCACCGTTTCGTTGTCTGGCAATGGTGCCAACGGCCATTGGTGCGCACGGTGCACCCTACAATTCAATTGCGGCAATAGCTCTGTATATTGGACGGTGGCGACTCGCCGGATTCGTTGACGGCCACCAGCCGGTAGCGATAGCAGCCCTCTTCCGGCACCGACTCTTCCCGGTACAGGTTCATCTCCGCCGGGTTCCAGCCGTTGCGGCCATCGGTGAGTTTATCTTCCAGCAGCGCCCAGTTTTCGCCACCGTCCTGCGAACGGTACAGGCGATAACGCTGGCCGGTGGGCGCTCCCATCCAGTTGATCTCGCCGTTGTCCCCCACCGGGTGCAGCAGTGGCGCTTCGGGCCGCGGCCAGCGGGTGGCGAAGGTGCGGGCGCGTTTGTCGTTGGAAATCTGCGCCTGGGTCTCGCGGACAAGATCGATTACCGACTCCTCCCGATTCCCGCGGTTGGCCGGGAATCCGGGCAGGTGGTAGCTCATGTGCCCGTTGAATTCCTTGTGCCAGTAAAAGCCCCCGGCCTCCCGACGGCCGCGGAAGCCCCATACCAGCCCGCCGGCCACCGCCGGCTCCGCGGCCAGGGCCTCGGTTACCGCGCGAATATCGGCCACACTTTCCAGGCCATACTCGCCGATAAACAGCGGCTTGTTGAACTCCTCTGCCAGGGCCGCCTGGCGGCGCACCACGTCCGGCGACATATAGCTGCCGTAGAAATGGTTGGACTGGATATCCACATTCGGATCCAGCAGGCCGAGGAATTCACCGGTTTCCACGTTCGCCACGTCCGGCGAATGGCTGTCGTCCGCCTGCTGGTCGCCGTCGATCAGCAGCTGTTGTGGGGCCAGGCGCTTGAACAGCGCCGCGGTTTCGGCGAGAAATGCCCGGTTGGTGCCGCGCAGTTCGTTGCCGGTTTCCCAGGCCATGATGGCTTTTTCCTCGCGGTACTCGCGCCCGGTGCAGGTGTTTTTGCGGGTCAGCAACTGCTCGACGATACGACGGTAGGCGGCGTAGGTGTCGCTGTCGGTATCGTACAGCGGGCCGGGACCTTCGGAATCCCCTTCCGCCTCGCCAGCCATTTTCGCCAGTTCGCGCCTGCCGCCCCACCAGCTCCAGTGATCGATCACCGGCACGATCAATCGCAGGCCGTGTTGGTCCGCCAGGTACACCATGCGGTCGAACACCCGCATGGCGGTTTCGTTGAGTGCTATCTCGCCGGTGTCCGGGCTCTGCACTATGTGCGCCGGCATATTGGCGCGCACCGTTTGCGGCAGGGCGATATCGTCCACCGACAGGGTGTAGATACGGGTCGCCGTATGGCCGCTGTAGACCAGCGCCCTGATCCAGTTGTCCTGCTCGCGCGCAGTGGGCCAGCGGAAGTGATCCGCCTTGCCGATGATGCTGGCCGCGGAGGCCACGTCGTCTTCAATGCGGTGCAATTCGGTGGCGTGCAGGCCGATAAAACGCAGCGGCCGCTCGCCGTCCATGAGCCGATAGCCGTCGCGGGTGACGAAGTGCTCGAATCCCCCGAACGCCTGCGCGCGCTGTTCGCCGCCGGGTGTTTCCGGCACGCGGCAGTGCTGTGGCAGTTGGTCTGTCGCGGCGGAATCGCAGGCGCTCGCTGCCAGGCCGAGCGCGACGATGCCAATCCAGTGTTTCACGGCTGTTCACCTCCCGGGTATTGGGTATTTTTTATCGACATTTTTTCGATCCGGCGGCGGGCCTCCATCATTGCCCGGCCGTTGTGATAGGGGCCTTTCCAGAAACCGAGCTTGTAGCGCTGGTCGGTGCGGACCGCCGTTACCAGCGAGGCGTGATAGAGCCACTCGCCGTCCTCCCGGTCCACCTGGAAGGTCTTGATAAATTTCCACACGTCTTCGAAGGCGGTGCGGTAGCGGTCTTCGCCGCTCATCTGCCAGAGATTCAGGAAGCCCACCAGTGCCTCCGCCTGCACCCACCACTCGGCGTCGACGCAGCGCGAGCGGCTGGCAAAATCGAAGTGGTCCAGCAACTGGCCCATGCTGCCGACGCCCTCCCGCAGACAGGATTCACCCAACGCCAGTGCCAGCGGCCGATAGCGCCGATCCAGCCCACCGTCGCCGAGCGCTTCCAGCGCCTCCACCAGCAGCCAGCTCGCCTCGATATCGTGGCCGTAGGAGTAGCCCGGGGAAATATCCTGCCAGCGTTCGTCCAGGAACAGGCGCAGATGACCGCTGTGCGGATCGGCGATATGTTCGCAGAACCAGACAATACTGTTGCGCAGCGCCGCCCGCACTTCCCCGCCGGGATGGACGCGGTAGAGCGCGGTAAAGGCCTCCAGCAGGTGCAGGTGATTGTTCATGGTTTTCGGCGCGTTGAGATCCTTTTCGCTCAGGCGGTAATCGCTGACATTGCTCCAGTCACGCGCCACCGCTTCGAGATAGCCGCCGCGTTCGCGATCGACACAGTGCGTCTCGATCAGTCGGAAATACTGCATCGCCTTTTCCAGCGCGCGCTCGCTGCCGGTGAGGCGGTAGTAGCTGGAGAGCGCATAGATACAGAACGCCTGGGCGTAGGTCTGCTTTCTGCTCTCTTTTACGGCACCGCGGTAATCCAGCGACCAGAAAGCGCCGCCGTATTCCCGATCGTCGAAATGATCCAGCAGGTAGTCGCAGGCGCGATCCGCCAGTTCCCGGTATCCGCTATCAGCACACTCATGATGCTGCAGATACAGGCAGTGTTCGCTGAAAAACCACAGGATGCGGGCATTCAGCACAATGCCTTTGTCGGCCTTTGCGCGCGGAATATTCTGCACGCTGACTTCCCCGTAGAAACCGCCGCAGTCCCGGTCCGGGGCGTGGCTTTTCCACCATTCGGCAATCGACAGCAACTGGCGATCGAATTCCGGCAGCAGCCGTGTCGGGCAGGGCTTTTCTTCCACTGCCGTTGATTGAGTCAATTCCTTCTCCATTTCCATCACTCAGAGATCCCTGAGTACCGCGGCATTGCGCTCGATCAGCCCGATTCTCGCGTCCACGGAAGCCGCCGAGCGCAGTCCGTCTTCCGGCGTATGCATGCAGTAATCCACCAGTTGCCCGACGCTGCTGGTGGCCACATGCAGGCGGGTATCCGAGGAGGCGTAGTAGATGAACACCCTGCCCTCATCCTCGATCCAGCCATTGCAAAACACCACGTTGGAGACATCGCCCACACGCTCGTCGCCCTGGGGCGCAATCAGGTGGCCGGCGGGCCGGTGGATGACCTTCCAGGGGGCATTGAGGTCGGTCATGAACAGGTAGAGCACGTAGCGCAGGCCGGCGGCGGTATTGCGCACGCCGTGGGCCAGGTGCAGCCAGCCCTTATCGGTTTTGATCGGTGCCGGTCCCTGGCCGTTCTTGGTTTCGCGGATGGTGTGGTATTCCTTGCTGTCCACCAGAGTTTCATCGAGAACTTCGGCCCGCTCCATGGAATCGGTCAACCCCCAGCCGATACCACCGCCGCTGCCGACGCTGATAAAGCCGTCCTGTGGGCGCGTGTAGAGCGCGTATTTTCCGTCGACAAATTCCGGGTGCAGCACCACATTGCGCTGCTGGCCGCTGTGGGTGACGAGATCCGGCAGCCTTTCCCATCTTTGCAGGTCGCGGGTGCGGGCGATACCACACTGGGCGATGGCCGCGGAGGCGTCGTCGGGCCGGCTGCGATCCTTGCGCTCAGTGCAGAAGAGGCCGTAAACCCAGCCGTCCTGGTGCCGGGTCAGGCGCATATCGTAGACATTGATATCCGGGTCATCGGTCTCGGGCATTTCCACCGGCCTGCGCCAGAAGCGGAATCCATCCACGCCGCTGTCGCTCTCGGCAATGGCAAAGAAGGATTTCCTGTCCACCCCTTCCACGCGGACCGCCAGCAGGTATTTGTCGTCCAGCTCTATGGCGCCGGCATTGAAAGTGGCGTTGATGCCCTGGCGCTCCATCAGGTGAGGGTTGCTCGATTCGTGCAAGTCGTAGCGCCAGTCCACCGGCACATGATCGCGCGTGATTACCGGGTCCTGCCAGCGCCGGTAGATACCGTTACCACCGTCGCTGGGGCGATTTTCTTTGCCCAACAATTGTTCCTGTTGCGCGATCAGGTCGCGCACCCTGTCGAGATAAGTCGTCATAAACAGCCTGTCAAAGATTGTCGATTGCCATTCGTTCCCCGTATTAACCCGCAGTTGTCGAGCCGCGCTGGCCGGCAACATCGGGTTTTGTGCCTTCGTCGATATCGATTGCGGCATCCGGATCGCTGCGCAGCCGGCGGTACCAGTTTTTCCACAGGAAGCCGCTGGCCAGCGCGATCACAGCCAGCGCGATGGAGAATTCCATCCAGCGCTGTATCACCAGGAAGATGGGCGCCGCGGTCAGCGCGGTGTGCCAGACGATACCCACGGCGCAGTTGACCAGATCGCGAACACAGTCCGGATTGCGCTGGATTTCCGGGTGATCCCGTTTCAGGGATTCGTACACCGGCGCCCAGAATCCCCAGGGGCGCGTCTTCAGGTAGAAGGCCTTCAGGGTTTCCATATCGTCCGGCTCGGTCAGCAGCGAGCCGCCGATGCACGCGGCGATGCAGAGCGCAAACAGCGCCGGGAATGCGTAGAGCGCCGACACGTCGGTGAACATCAGCGGCACGGCCGCGACTATGCCAGCGAGCATGCCGTAGAAGTAGCCGAAGCCGTTCATCCGCCACCAGTACCACTTGAGGATATTGGCCGCGGTGTAGCCGCCGTAGAGTGCCCCCACGATCCACAGGATGATATCGCTCAGCGATGGCGCGAAGAGACCGATGCCGGTGCCCAGCAGCACGAACAGGATGGACACCAGGTAGCTCATGCGCACATAGGTTTTCTGGTCGGCATCGCGATTGAAATAGCGCTTGTAGATATCGTTGACCACATAGGCCGGGGCGGAGTTGGTGGTGGCGGCGAAGGAGGACATGAAGGTGGCCAGCAGACCGGCCATGACCAGCCCCAGCAATCCCTGCGGCACATAGTTGGCCAGCGCGAACGGCAGTATCTGCTCGAAATCGGCGCCGTCTCCCATCGCCCGCAGTTCATCGGTAAAGAACACCAGTGCCAGCACGGTGAGACCGGTGATCATCATATAGCGCGGGAACAGCAGCACCACGCTGACGAGGCCGCTCATCTTCGCCGCTTCCACCGGCGTGCGCGCGGAGAGAATGCGCTGCATATCGTAGTTGGGCGCCGGGCCGGCCAGGCTCTGCAGTACACCTTTCAGCAGCACCAGCATGAAGAAAACGGAAAACAGGGACCAGCCATCCTCGACGATGCGCCGGTTGGCACTTTCGAGAATACCGCTCCAGTCCAGGTCGAGCGTATGGCCGACGCCCATGCTGAACCAGCCTTCCGGCACCGCGGCCGCCAGCATGTCCGGCGATACCTGGAACATCGCGATCAGGCCGATGGCGATGCAGGCGATCGTCATCACCACAAACTGCATCACCTCGGTGAGCACCACACCGAACATGCCGCCCTTCACCACGTAGACGGCGGTAATGGCGGTGAAGATCAGCCCGTAACAGATTTCGTTGGTATGCGTGTCCGCGGAGAGCTGCCAGGGCATGAAGGCGGCGGCGAACTTGCCGATACCCACGAAACCGTAGGCGAGATACCCCAGCACCAGCAGCAGCGCGAAGGCGACGATGACCAGGTGCGAGAGCTCCGCCCCGCGCCCCTCGCCGAAGCGGAAGCGGATCCAGGCCGCGCCGGTCATGACGCCCGAGCGGCGCAGCCACAGGGACAGGAATATCATCAGGAAAACCTGGTTGAAGGCGGGCCACAGCCAGGGGATATAGACGCTTTTCAGGCCGTAGATAAACAGCAGGTAGACCATCCACATAGTGCCGGAAATATCGAACTGGCCAGAGGCGTTGGAAAGGCCCAGGTAGTACCAGGGCAGCCGGTTGCCGCCGAGGAAATAGCTCTGGATATTCTCGGACGCCTTGCGAGAGACCCAGAAGCCGATAAACAGCGAGGCGAGCAGGTAGAGACCAATGACCAGCAGATCCACGGGTGCGAGACTCATCGCGCTTCTCTCTTATTATCTCTGGCACCGCTGAAACGGGTGCTTTTTTTACTCAAGCTTCGGGGGTCTGTTCAGGGAGCTGGAGCGGGGTGCGCCTTTCTGGGACACGGCTAGGCGCCCCCGCCGTATATACGTCCCTGTAGGCTTGTCTGCGAGGTGTCCCGGCCGCTCCAGGTATTCACGGCGCCTTCGGCCCCTCTCGCAGACAGTCCCAGAAAGGCGCACCCCCGCTCCAGCTTGTGCCACCCGCAGGCACCGCAGACTCCGAAACTTCAATTTTTATTCGGGTTTGCGGGATCTCGTGCCTGGCGCCGCCTACCGCCCTACTTCCACGGCTGAGCCTCCGGATCCCGGCGATCATCGGGGACTAATGTAACCGGTTACAAACGAATTGGCTAGCGGTTTCCCCCAAATTCCGGTAACTTTCTCCGGCTCCATGGCCGCTTCCGCCGGCCAGTCCAGGCATTCCAGTCAGCGGTGATCGAGCAGCATGTCGAATATCAGGGAAGTCTCCCGAGCAGCCGGAGTCTCTATTGCCACCGTTTCCCGGGCCATCAGTTCCCCGGACAAGGTGTCGGAAACGGCGCTGAAGAAGGTCTACGCGGCGATCGAGAAGGTCGGCTACCGGCCCAACATGATGGCGCGCAATTTCCGCGCCGTGCGCGCCTATTCCATCGTCGTGCTGGTTCCCAACCTCTCCAACCTGTTCTTCGCCACGGTGATCCGCGGCATCGAGGACGCCGCACAGCAGAAGGGGTACGCCGTGCTGCTGGGCGATACCCGCGACTCCCACGACCGCGAGCAGGAGTACACGCGCCTGGTGGAAACCCGCCAGGCGGACGGTATTCTGCAATTGCGCCCGCACACGCCGGGCAAGTCGCTGGAACCCGACAGCGGCATGCCGATGGTTTCCGCCTGCGGCTGCGAGAACACGCCCTACCCCTCGGTGCGCATCGACAACACCGGCGCCGCGCGGGAGATCGTTGACTACCTGATCACCCAGGGGCACCGCCGCATCGGCGTGCTCGCCGGCCTGCCGGACAACCCCCACTCCAACGACCGCCTGCAGGGCTACCGCCAGAGCCTGGAGAATGCCGGGGTCCCCTTCGATCCGGATCTGCTGGTGAACGGCGACTTCACCATGGGCTCCGGCCAGATGGCCGCCAGCCACTTCGCGCGCATGAAGGACCGGCCCACGGCTGTTTTCTCCATGAACGACGAGATGGCCATCGGCTGTATCCAGGGGCTCAAGTCCGCCGGTATCCGCGTGCCGGAGGAGATGTCCATCACCGGCTTCGACGATATCGAGTTCGCCCGCTACAGCGACCCGCCACTGACCACCATCGCCCAGCCGGCGGAGGAACTGGGCCGCGCGAGCTTCAACACCCTGCTGGAACTGATCGAGGGCAAGGAACTGCAGCAGACGGAAACCGTACTGCCCTACGAGTTTGTGGTGCGCAAGAGCACCCCGGCCCTGCGGCGCTGAGGGGGCACACCCGGCCGCGAATCGGCGCTCCACAACCCGTCCCCACGAAAGCGAAGCCACAGGCGCCCCCGATCCCCGATTTTTGCGCCGGAACTTGTAACCGGTTACAGAAAGCCACACAATCATCGTCTCGACGATCAGTGAACAGAGCCAATCAAATCTTGTAACCAGTTACAGCTATGTCGACACCCGCCAGGCGCAAGCCCATATCCAACGCTATTTTCCACTGGTCCGAACGCCTGGAAGAGTGGATGGCCGGCTCGGCGCTGCCGCTGTGGCTGCACCGCGGCTTCGATCCGGAGACCGGCGGCGCCCACGAGCAGTTGGACGGGCGGGGCCGCGCGGACCGGGACTGCGCCAGGCGCGTGCGGGTCCAGGCGCGGCAGATGTTCGTGCTTGCCAACGCCAGCCTGCGCGGCTGGATCGCCGACGGTGAGTGGCGCGTCGCCCGCGTCGAGCAGTTCGTCGCCCGCTACGCCAGCCACCCGAGCGCGCCGGAAGGCTATGTACACACCCTGGACAACCGCAACCGGGTCGCGGACACGCGCCGGGATGTCTACGATATCGCCTTCTTCCTGCTCGCCTGTGCCTGGCGTTTTCGCGCCTTCGGCCAGACCGCGGCCCTGCGCGAGGCGGAGGCGCTCACCCGCTACCTGGACACCCACATCAAGGGCCCCTGGGGCGGCTGGCTGGAGGGGGACTACGACGCGCCCGTCCGCCGGCAGAACCCCCACATGCATCTTTTCGAGGCCTTTATCGCGCTCTACGACGCCACCCGCAACGGCCGCTGGCTGGCGAGAGCCGGCGAGATTTTCACCCTGTTTGAAAGCCGCTTCTACGACAGCCGCAACGGGGTATTGCTGGAGTACTTTCACCGCGACTGGACGCCCCTGTCCGAAGACGAGGGCCAGGAAGTGGAACCGGGCCACATGCTGGAATGGGTCTGGCTGCTGTACCAGTACAGCCGCCGCAGCGGCGCCCCCGTGGCCCGCTATACCCGCACCCTGTACGACAACGCCCTCGACACGGGGCAGGAAAAAGACACCGGCCTGCTGTTCGACGCGGTGACCGTTGCCGGGCAACCCCTGAGACGCAGCAAGCGCTGCTGGCCGCTGACGGAACTGGTCAAGGCCAGCCTGTGCCGCGCCGCCAGCGGCGACCCGGACGCGGAATCCCGCGCGGCCCGGGCCATCGAAGCGCTGTTCGAATACTATTTTTCCGCCGAGATACCGGGCCTGTATATCGACCGGCTGGACGCCGACAACACCGTGATCGGCGGCATGGCGCCGGCGAGTACGCTCTACCACCTGCTGCTGGCCACCGCGGAAGTGGCGGATTACACCGCCTCGTTGAAGACCGGTGTGGAAGCGGTCTCCGGCTGAAAGCCCGCGGCCTTCAGGGCCGCTGATCGGCCCCCTGTTTCAACCTGAGATGCTGCAACAACATGATGGTCTTGCCATCGCGGATTTCGCCGCTGGCGACCATCGCCAGCGCCCGCTCCAGGGGAATCTCCAGCACCTCGATATACTCCTGCTCGGAGGCCAGCCCACCGCCCGGCCCTACCTTCATATCGCTGCGGTATTCGGCCAGGTAGAAATGCAGCTTCTCGGTCACCGAGCCGGGGGACATATAGGCCTCGAATACCTTGTCGACCCGCTCCAGCCGGTATCCGGTCTCCTCCTCGACCTCGCGCAGGGCGCAGTCGAGGGGATCCCGATCCTCCAGCGCACCGGCGCAGGCCTCGATCGACATGCCGCTCGGGTTGCCGTTCAGGAAGGTGGGCAGGCGGAATTGGCGGGTCAGGATCACGGACAGGGTATCGGCGTTGTACAACAACACCACCACGCCATCGCCGCGATCGTAAACATCGCGGACATGGGTTTCCCAACGGCCGTTCGCGCGCGGATACTCGAAGGAGTATTTTTCCAGGCGGGACCAGCTCCGGCAGATCAACTCACTGTTCAGGTTGCGGATACTTTCTTTCGACATGGATTCCTCATTCGGCACAGGCAAATACACCGGTATGGCAATCGCCACCGGCAAAAGCCGCGATGAAGAGTCTGCAGCAGCCGCCGCGGCGGCACAACAGGGGAATCAATCCGGAGAGGCGGGAAGGGGCGCAACTGCGCCGGGCACGCGGTGTATCGACACCGCAGCCCGGCCAGCCGCACCCGCAAAGGAGAGCTCAGCGATCGGCCATCAGCCGCCCTTTACGCCCTTCTCGATACGGTCGCCGATATCCCTGTCGATATTGCGCCAGTATTCGAAAGCGCGTTTCAGCACCTCGTCGGAGACGCCGTCCTTCAGGTGGCCGACCACATTGGACACCAGCCGCTCCCGCGCCGCATCGTCCATCACCTCTCGCACCAGGGTTCCGGCCTGGACGAAGTCGTCATCCTCCTTGTGCGGCGTATAGGCGGCGTGCATGAACTCGCCGCTGGCCTCCCACTTCTCGGTGTAGGTGTAATCGGCCTCGGGACCGCCCTTGGAGTTGGGCGCGTAGACCGGGTCGGAGACATTCTCCACCCGCATGGCGCCGTCCTTGCTGTAACCGTGAACCGGACACTTGGGCCGGTTCACCGGGATCTGCTTGTAGTTCACGCCCATCCGCGCCCGGTGCGCATCCGCGTAGGAGAAGACCCGCGCCTGCAGCATCTTGTCCGGGCTGAAGCCGATGCCGGGCACCACATTGTTGGGTTCGAACGCCGCCTGCTCGATTTCGGTGTGGAAATCGGTGGGATTGCGATCCAGCGTCAGCCGCCCCACCTCCTGCAACGGATAGTCGCCGTGGGGCCAGACCTTGGTCAGGTCGAAGGGATTGAAGCGGTAGTCCTTCGCCTCCTCGAACGGCATTACCTGCACATACAGGGTCCAGCTCGGGTAGTCGCCCCGGGCGATGGCCTCGAACAGGTCGCGGCGATGCGCGTCCCCATCCTCGCCCGCCAGGCGGTCCGCCTCTTCCTGCGTCAGGCACTCGATCCCCTGGTCGGTCTTGAAGTGATACTTGATCCAGAAGCGCTCGCCGTCCCTGTTCACCCACATATAAGTGTGGCTGGAATAGCCATTCATATGGCGGTAGGTTTTCGGAACGCCCCGATCCCCCATCAACCAGGTGACCTGATGTGCCGTCTCCGGCGACAGGCTCCAGAAATCCCACTGCATATCGTGATCCCGCAGCCCCGAATCCGCGCGGCGTTTCTGCGAGCGGATAAAATGCTGGAACTTCATCGGATCGCGGATAAAGAACACCGGCGTATTGTTCCCCACCATGTCGTAATTGCCTTCGCTGGTGTAGAACTTCAGCGCAAAACCGCGCGGATCGCGCCAGGTATCCGGGCTGCCCCGCTCGCCGGCCACGGTGGAAAATCGGATCAGGGTTTCGGTCTTCGTGCCCGGCTGGAACGCCGCCGCCTTGGTATAGGCACTGACATCCTTCGTGACCTCGAAGTGGCCGAAGGCGCCGGAGCCCTTGGCGTGCGGCTGGCGCTCCGGAATCCGCTCGCGGTTGAAATTCGCCATCTGCTCGATCAGGTAGTGATCCTGCAGAAGGATGGGGCCGTCCGGCCCCACGGTGAGGGAGTATTCGTCACTGGCAACCGGGATACCGGCATCGTTGGTCGTGCGGTTCTCGTCGTCTTTTTTCACTGCGCTGGATCCTCTGCTTTGTCGCTTGATACATCCGCATCAAGAGGGAATGAGACAGAGGTAACGATAGTGCAGGATTGTCAGCATTGAAGAGAGACAGGAGCAAGCCTGCGCGCAATTCTTCCCGATGCAGGATTCAGCGCTAGGCTCCGAGTGCCTCCCGCACCTTTCGGGACAATGCGGAAGCCGCCTTGTGGTAGGACCAGCGGATCAACTCCTTCAAATGGTCTTCGGGAAGCGTATCGACCCGGACGATGGTGACCCAGTGAAACCGGTGCACATACCGGGCCGGCTTGATGCCGGCCTGGTCCGTCAGCCCGATATAGAGATCCGGCTCAACACGAATACTGAAGCGCCATTTCTCAGGATCGCTTGTCTTGAAATAGGCAAACTTCCTGTCACCGACCTTGTAAGAGAGGATATTGGCAGGATGCCCCTGTAGCTCCTCCCTGGCTCCGGGGAAGGAACTGCAATATTTTTTGACTTGATCTACGTCCATTGTGACAACCAGCATCCTTTCTGACGTTATTACTTATCTGTGGAGCTTTCAGAATAGATTCTCGAGACATCCCCACACCGATTACACTTGATTCCCCTTTTGACGGGAAACAGGGGATAACCACATCCCAGAAATACCAAAAAGGCCCAGCGGCGACCTATCTGGTAAAACGACGTATCGGTACTGCCACAGCCCGGGCAAACCTCCGAATCGACCTCCACTTCCTCCAGCAGATCCGGCTCCCTATTCTCCTGCAGAATTCCCAGGGCTGCTTCTGCATACACTCCGGGAAGCTGTGCTGTGAAACGGTGACAAGCATCGTCGCAATCAGCCATGGATAAGTTTGTGCGCTTTTTGCGCGACAATGGAGCATAACGACGACTTAAAAGTGAATAAAATTGGCCGTCGATTACATGCTAGTTGTAAATTAACGGATATTGAATCTCATCTTCGTAACAACTTTAACAGGCATTCTATTTTTATTCTTTTCCGCAGGGGAAAATTTTTTGTTTGAAAGCGAGATTAACGCCAAACCATCAAATACTTTTTCTGGTTCTGACTCAACAACTTCCGCATTAAAAATATTACCATTAGAGTCAATAATATATTTAACCTTTACATACCCTTTAACTCCCTGCGGAGGCATATACCTTTCTGGAGGATATGATATGTTTCTTCTTATTTCCGGAATCCAGTAATCATCCAATTCTTCAGGATCAATAATTTTTATATCTGTATTTAAAACAGCAACTGGTGCTGGTGAAGATGAGCAGCCAAACATCGTACTGATAAATAGTACAAAAATAGAAATTCTTAATAAATTTTTCAAAATAGTTCCTCACGAATTTATAACGCCCGCAGCTTCGGACGGCTTGTAGCGACGAAGGAGCGGAAAGGCGTTTGATCCTCCCCCGAAAAAATGGACACCTGAGTTTTTAAGCTACGCACTGTTCATATTCTATGGGCGACATGTACTTTAATCCAGAGTGCAGTCGTCTGATGTTATAAAAATGATTGATGTATGCCGACAATGATCCTCTCAAATCAGCTCCACGCTCGAAGCAGTTGCCACGTATCAGCTCGGTTTTCAGGCTATGGAAGAATGACTCCATATACGCATTGTCGGTGCACCGGCAGCTTGCATTTTTAGCTCAGCCAGCATTTGATTCCGCCAATTGGCAGTAGCTGTGTGAAATGCAACAACAAAACCTGTAACTGTCACACTGGCCGTAAACAGTGCAACCTTGTACTCGGCGTCAAGTTGGGCAAACCAGTCAAATAACCCTTCAACACTAAAAGGCGTGATTTGTGAACAGCACTGAAAATATTGGTACAAAAGAATTGAAAGAATTAAGGCGCCAAAAGCCGTTCCAAGTAAAAAACGCAGTAAGTAAATGACCAGCGAGAATATATAGAAGCCAGGTACTGAAATGGCAGGCGGTATTCGTTTGAAGAAACTTACGATCATTGGCAGTTCACGTCGATGCTAACGAGGCTGTAGAAAAACTCCGGCCTCTTCTTGCTGTTCATATTTTACCCAAAATCGCGATTCTACGTGAATTCTGGACCAGTTCTGCATTGCGAAAAGCATTTCAGGGCACTCTCCGCACGGAAAATTTACCTGCTTCAGGATTACTCGAGTTTTTCTACAGCCTGAACGAGGCTGTAGAAAAACTATTTCTCGAAAACAGCTCTTCCAGATACATTCTCGATTGATCATTGTTGATCGATTTAAACACAATCCTTTTACATAGTCATCCAGTCAGCGCGGCAAACTGGCTCACGATGCCGATTGCCTGTCAGCTCATTGAATCGCTCCATAATTCATCAATTTCTCAATATTGTGTATCAGGCAGAACATCCGCCATTGTCCCTGGACTTTATCTCGGCCGCGTAACGAGAACCGATTCAGACCTTTATTGGTTCCCGTATTACCGAACACTGGTTCCACCACGGACATACGATGGCCGTAGATCGATTTCCCTTCCTGGCTGTCGACACGCCGCTTCATCCAGCCTGTGGCGGTGTGGCCATTAGTAGCTGTAATCGATACCTGGCGACCGTGCCCCTCCCTTGTGTCGGCGGCACTTGGATTACTCATGCACTGGTCTTTCAGGTGACAGCTGCGACAATCGGTCAGATTGCCTTCAAAAACCAGTGTTCTTTTACCTTTGGCTTTGCGGGATTCTCCCCTGAACCA
>NZ_JAPIVK010000109.1 GCF_026183675.1 Microbulbifer halophilus | reverse complement strand
CAGATGCGCGAGATCGGCGAGGAGACCAGCGAGCAACTGGACATCGTCCCGGCCAAGATCCAGGTGATACAGCACGCTCGCAAGAAGTACGCCTGCAAAGCCTGTGAATCCGGCGTCAAAATCGCCCCGCTGCCGGCCCAGCCCATCCCCAGAAGCAATGCCAGCCCGAGTCTGCTGGCCCAGATCACCGTGGCCAAATACCAGGACGCCCTGCCGCTGGCCCGCCAGGAAAAGATCTTCCACCGCATCGGCGTGGACCTTCCTCGCAACACCCTGGCCAGCTGGATTATCCGCTGCAGCCAGTTGGTA
>NZ_JAPIVK010000108.1 GCF_026183675.1 Microbulbifer halophilus | reverse complement strand
TAGCCCGGATATTTCACCAAACGTGTTAAAGTTAAAGTGAATCGCTCGGTCGTGTTTCGGATTCTCACGCAGCACGTTTTTGTTTAAAAAGCGAACTATTCGTCTGAGCCGAGACGCAACTCCCCCAACCCCCATGCTTTTTCTACACGCCGGGGACAGCGCTCACATGGAGTTATCCGCTTAGCAGGCGCTCGGCCGTTTGGCGAAACAGGTTTTTCCAAGGGTACTGCTCAGCGAGCTGAAACACCCAGCGAGAGGCTTTGCAAGTCACCACGGCAGCCACTTTCAGTAGCTTCAAACGAAGGGTGCCTACATAG
>NZ_JAPIVK010000107.1 GCF_026183675.1 Microbulbifer halophilus | reverse complement strand
CCTGCCATGTGGTAACACCGGCGTACTTCGCCATCAGCGAGACACTCCAGTGAGTGGACTCATGAGGAATGCAGCTCGTCGTCAATGTGAGAACACGGTTCACGATCTCGGCATCAATTACGGACGGTCGCCCTGGCCTTATCTGGTCAAGCAAACCCTCCGGGCCCGATTCGATAAAGCGCGTCTTCCACTTGTGAACTGTCTTGCGAGACACGCGCTGGGCCGCAGCCACGTCCATCACTGGCACGCCTTCCGACAGAGCCAGAATAATCTTCGCTCGAGTAATCTGACCCTGCGGAAGCGAGGTGCTGCGAACCCAG
>NZ_JAPIVK010000106.1 GCF_026183675.1 Microbulbifer halophilus | reverse complement strand
GAGTTCAGTTTATGGCAGAAGCTTTGGGCAACCAGGGTTTCTCCAAAGTGCTGTCGAAATTGTGGTGTCAGCTGCTTTATACCAATAAGGTATGGATTCTACATATATCTATACATGTTTATTCCATTCTGGACCGTAGCTTCAGCTGCGTATTATTTAGAAAATAGGTTAATTTTATGGTCGGTTGTGCCACTTTTGGGTTCACTTTTCTTTCTATACGCAGTTCGTTCGCCGTTACAATGCGGCGACTAAACCTTAACAAGCACAGGCACAGCGACGGCTTTCCCGCTGCGGCTGCGCCTCCGCTACAAAGCCGCGCGTGCTGTGGACGTTA
>NZ_JAPIVK010000105.1 GCF_026183675.1 Microbulbifer halophilus | reverse complement strand
GGGTGCGCGAGGCGCTGGCGCGCCGGCTGCCGGACTATATGGTGCCGGCGCGGGTACTGGCGGTGGGGGAACTGCCGCTGGGGGACAACGGCAAGATCGACCGCCGCGCGCTGCCGGCACTGGCGCGCCGCAGCGACAGCCGCGCCCCGGTGCCCGCGGAGGGAGAACTGGAGCGCTCGATTCTGGACGTATGGCGGGAACTGCTGGGCCGCGACAATTTCGGCGTCACCGACAACTTCTTCGATATCGGCGGTCACTCCCTGGCGGCGATCAAGGTGGTGGCGCGGCTGCGCGAGCGCCTGGGCCGGGAGCTGCCGACCACGCTGCTGTTCGATGCGCAGACGGTGCGCGCGCTGGCCGCGCG
>NZ_JAPIVK010000104.1 GCF_026183675.1 Microbulbifer halophilus | reverse complement strand
TCTTAGAGGGCTGGGAGTCGGTGACGGCTCCTGGCTACTCGGCGCACTCAGGTGAATAAATGAAAATTCATGTTCTACTACTAATTTCTCTTAGTCTTTTTGCAGGGGAATCATACTCAAAAGAGTATAAGTATTCCGATGCGGTCAATTGCTCCCCTCAGTTTCAAGGTGATATAGATAAGGCAACGCCGGGAGAAGAGGTGGAAGTTGGACTAGCATTAAGAAAAATGTTGCATCTAGATCTAAGCAGCAAAGTTGATACACTTTATTATGAGCCGAATGATCATCCAGAGTACAAGAATACTAAGCTTCACTATCAAGATTGGATAAATGCATATTTTAAATCTGGCGTAAAGAATTCTGTGGAATGCTTTT
>NZ_JAPIVK010000103.1 GCF_026183675.1 Microbulbifer halophilus | reverse complement strand
GCAGGTGAGGCCGGTGTCGCCGCTGGTCACGGTGGCGTTCGGGTCGATGATCGGCTCGAACAGCTCGCCGGGTGCGCAGGACACCACGTCCGGGTCGCAGGCGTCGCCGATACCGTCACCGTCGCCGTCCTCCTGGCCGGGGTTGGCGGTATCCGGACAGTTGTCGACATCGTTGTCGACGCCGTCGCCGTCGCGGTCGTCGTCACAGGCATCGCCGATGCCGTCGCCGTCCTGGTCTTCCTGGCCGGAGTTGGGCACTGCGGGGCAGTTGTCGCTGCCGTTGTCGACGCCGTCGCCGTCCAGGTCGTCGTCACAGGCGTCGCCGATACCGTCGCCGTCGGTGTCGGTCTGGTCGGCGTTGGGGGTCATCGGGCAGTTGTC
>NZ_JAPIVK010000102.1 GCF_026183675.1 Microbulbifer halophilus | reverse complement strand
TGTTCACGAAATATTCGTATCGCCGACTTCCCCTTCAGAAGCCCTACCGTATTAGCCACGCTGAACTTCGGTGGAATCATCAACAGCATGTGGATGTGATCCCTCATCGCGTAACCCTCTACCAGCTCAACACCCGCCTGGCGGCAAAGATCACGGAATATCGAGCCGATCTCTCTGCGTAAAGTCCCAAATATCGCCTTTTTCCGGTATTTGGGGACAAATACGATGTGATACCTGCAATAATGTTTGACGTGAGCTTGGCTCTGCCAATCTCTCATATGGCCTCCTATTAGAACTTGCCGGTTCTTGGAAGGCCATATTCTCTACCCTGCACGCCTGAACGGCAGAGCCCTGTCGAGTCTCACCGCCAGAGGCGGTGGTTTACCTATGTGTTAATTATT
>NZ_JAPIVK010000101.1 GCF_026183675.1 Microbulbifer halophilus | reverse complement strand
GCGACCAGCACAAAGGTGCATAGCGTTGGCCGTCCGGTGCAGCGCTTTGTTAATTGCTTTGCTTAGGTTTCGCACCGCCATCCACCTTGTCGTTGTTCACATAGGTATTTATATAATTTTCAACAGAACGAAGATCCGGAGGAACAATTAGAGCTTCCATGGTATCCCTCACCTCTTCATCAGGAATATTCGCAAGGATAGATTCTAAATTTTCCTTGTTCTCAATATAGGAATTATTGTTTCTCAATAACCAAGACTCGCCCCATCTGTACATCTCTTCAACACCCTTAAGCCTTGCAATGCCCATCAGCGTTGCCATGTTTTGGGACTCGTTTACCTGAACTCCTGCGATAGCTACTGCAGAAGCAACTTTAACGCCCTGATCCATTCCGCGTGACTTTCCGATCTCAAATCCAATATATGAAGAAACAAAAATTAGAAGTAATGCAGCTACAAATTTCTTCATACTTTTTTTATACCTCTGCAATTAACGCCGCGTTCACCGGCGGACAATGCTAAGCACCTTTGTGCGA
>NZ_JAPIVK010000100.1 GCF_026183675.1 Microbulbifer halophilus | reverse complement strand
CTGGTCGCAAACCAGCAGTACCTGCTCGAAGACGGACTCGATAGCGTCGGGGTAGCCGCTGACAAAGCTGGCGATACTACTGAAATGTGGAACTGCGTCGCAGGAGAGGGCCTTGAAGATGATGCTGTTTTCACACTGCCACTGGATCTCGCGGCTGGAGGTGATGCCTTTCGCGTAGGCAAATAGGATGATCTTCAGAAGAATGGCTGGATCGTATGCGGCTCTGCCGCCCTGATCGTTGCTGTACTTGTCGTAAAAAGGGGAGAGATCGATATGGCCGTCGATCAGGCGGTGGAGTGTGAACTCGAAAGTGCCGGGCTGGAGCTGGTCTTCGAAGTTGACGACTATCATCGCGTCCTGGCTGTAGTTGTACTTTCTGAAATTTGGCATATCCCCTCCCTTTGGTGGCCAAATTCTACCAAAAACCACTGGTTTTTAAGAGTTTTTCTACAGCCTGAACGCCGAGTTTAGGGGCAGCCTACTATACGCACCTTTTTGTGCAAAATGGGAGCGCAGCGACCGCACAAAAAGGGTAAGCGATCAATAAACCCCACCTAAAACCCAGCGCCTCTTCC
>NZ_JAPIVK010000010.1 GCF_026183675.1 Microbulbifer halophilus | reverse complement strand
GGTAGCTAGCCAGAGCCCAAGGACAGATACAAGGGTGCGCCCTGCACACCGTCGGGGCCGGGCGATGGTGCGCGCGGCGCACCCTACGCAATTCCCGGCCCCCAACAACTCACCACCTCAAGTTTCGGAGCTCAAGGTTCCCTGCGGGCCGCTCCAGTTCCCGAAACTGAACCCCGAAACTTGAGTCACCACTCGCCGGTATTCTCCATGGAGGCCCAGGGCTCCTGCGGCTCCAGCGCCTCGCCCTTCTGCAACAGCTCGATGGAGATATTGTCTGGCGAGCGCACGAAGGCCATGTGGCCATCGCGGGGCGGGCGGTTGATGGTGACCCCCGCATCCATCAGGCGCTGACAGGTGGCGTAGATATCATCCACGCGGTAGGCCAGATGGCCGAAATTGCGCCCGCCGGTGTAGGTTTCCGGATCCCAGTTGTAAGTCAGCTCCACCAGGGGGGATTTATTCTCCCGCGCGCTGTCCATATCCCCCGGCGCGGCCAGGAATACCAGGGTAAAGCGGCCCTTGTCGTTCTCCTTGCGGCTGAACTCCTGCAGGCCCAGCTGTTCGCAGTAGAACTTCAGGGATTCTTCCAGATCCGCCACGCGGACCATGGTGTGCAGATATTCCACTCGACTACTCCTCCGTTTGGTCAACATCTACAATGCCGGCAACAAAATAAATCACCCGGATCGCAGACACTAGGATCAAATGTACCAAAAATACTATTCCCGATTCCTGCAGGCCCCCAGTGGCGCCCCCTCCTCCATGCTGCATATGGCCTGCCACTCCCACCACTACTGGCCGGACGTGACCCTGGACGCAGTGCAGCAGTACTGGCGCGACGCCGCCCTGCTGGCGGACGACAAGTGGGGGCCAATTTTTGAACAGAAGATCCCCGCCTGGCAGGCGGCGGTGGCCCGTACCCTGAATCTCCCGGATCCGGACCGTATCGCACTGGCACCCAATACCCACGAGCTGGTCTATCGCCTGATCAGCGCCTTCGACCCGGGCCGGCCGCTGCGCATCCTCACCACGGACGGCGAATTCTACAGTTTTGCGCGGCAATTGCAGCGCCTCGAGGAACTGGACACCATCGAGGTCACCCGCATTGCCAGGGAGCCCTACGCCACCCTGGCGGAGCGCTTCGAACGGGAACTGCACCGCGGCGATTACCAGCTGGCCTACGCCAGCCAGGTGTTCTTCGATTCCGGCGTGGTCTTCCCGCACCTGCTGGAGATTGCCGGTGGCAAGCCGGAACGCACCGAATTCGTCATCGACGGCTATCACGCCTTCTTCGCGCGGCCGGTAGACCTGGGGCCGGTAGCCGACAAGGCCTTCTTTACCGCCGGCTCCTACAAGTACCTCGGCGCCGGCGAGGGGCTCTGTTTCATGAGCACTCCCGAGGGCTGCAAGCTGCGGCCGCTGAATACCGGCTGGTTTGCGGAACTGGCCGAGCTGGAGAACCGCGCCGACCGGGTGAGCTTCGCCGACAACTGGCTGCGCTTCGCCGGTGCCACCATGGACTATTCCACCCTCTACAAGGGGCTGGCGATTTTCGAGCTGTTTGAACAACAGGGCATCACCGTGGAAAAAATCCACAGCCATGTACTGGCGGCGCAGCGGCGTTTCCTGGATACCATGGATGCCGCCGGCCACCCGCTGCTGAACCGGGACAACCTGATCCACCACGACCTGGACAGGGGCCACGGGCATTTCTTCACCTTCGATTGCGGCACCGCGGAAAAATCGGAAATGTTGCAGAAGGAGCTGAAATCCCGGGCCGTGCTCTGCGACCGGCGCCAGCGGCTGTTGCGGCTGGGCTTTGCCATTTATCATGGGGCGGGTGAAACTTATGGGCAGGTTTTTGCCTGAGGTGAGGTAGTGTGGCAGGTACAGCGGCGCAGGCTGGGATGAGTCCCGCGAAGCCCAGCGGGCGCGCCCCGGTGTTGGACTTTGCTGCGCTCATCAACCTGCGCCAGTTGTCGTCATTCCGGCACAGGCCGGAATGACAATGCGGGGAAGGCTTGATCGACAACGCAAAATAGCCACAAGCAGGCTCGCTCAGCTGCCGTTCAGATTGCGCGCCTTACCATGCGCCCACTTGTTCAAAAACGACCAAAAGGAAAATGTTATGAAGGTTGTAAAACTTTCTCTCGCCGCACTGCTCGCCCTGACGCTCGCCGCCTGCGGCGGCGAAGGCGCCGCGGGCGAAAAAGGGACCCTGATCTCCATCTCCGCCACCGGCGAAGCCAGACAGGCACCGGATACCGCCAATATTTCCGCCGGCGTGGTCACCGAGTCGGAAGACAGCGAGAAGGCAATGCAAGACAATGCCGCACAGATGGAGAAACTGATCGACGCGATCGCAAAAGCCGGCATCGATGACAAGGATGTACAGACCAGCGGTATCAGCCTGTCGCCCCGCTACCACCACCAGCGGGACCGCAAACCACAGATCACCGGCTATACGGCCCGCAACACGGTGCGCGTCAAGGTGCACAAGATCGAGGAGCTGGGCGAGGTTCTGGACGCAATGGCCGCCGCCGGCGCCAACCAGATTCACGGCCCCAGCCTGGAGATCGGCGAGCCGGAACCGGTAATGGCCGAAGCGCGCCAGAAGGCCCTGGACAAGGCACAGAAGCGCGCCGAAACCTACGCGGAAGCCCTGGGGATGAAGGTACGCCGCATTGTCAGTGTCTCCGAAAACGGCGGCGGCGGCCCGCGCCCGATGCTGCGCGCTGAAATGGCCACGGCCAGGGCCGACACCACCACGCCGGTGAAGCCGGGGGAGACCACGGTTTCGGTGAACCTGGACCTGGTGTTCGAGCTGGAGTGAATTTTTGAGTGCGGACAAATTTGTTCCAGACAAATTTGTCCGTATTACTCATCACTCCGCATTCACCACTATCTCCCCTCCCTTCATCACGAACCCGACCCGCTGCATCTCGGAAATATCCTCCAGCGGGTTGCCGGCCACGGCGATGATGTCCGCCTTGCGGCCCGCACTGATGCTGCCCAGCTCATCCTGCATATCGAGCAGTTCCGCCGCGTTCCAGGTGGCGCTGCGCAGGGCATCGGCGGGGGTCATGCCGGCGGCCACCATCAGGATAAATTCGCGCGCATTGTCGCCGTGCCGGCTGACGCCACTGTCGGTACCGAAGGCGATCCCGACACCGCGGCGATAGGCCTCGGCAAAGGTATCCCGGATCAGGGGACCGATGGTGGCCGCCTTGGTGCGCACCATGTCGGGGAAAAAACCGTCCACATCGGATTTTTTCGTCACCCACTCGCCGGCCACCAGGGTGGGGACATACCAGGTATCGTTGCGCTTCATCAGCTCGATCGTCTCGCCATCCATATAGGTGCCGTGCTCGATGGAGTCGACGCCGGCGCGAATGGCGCGGTCCATCCCCTCCTTGCCGTGGGCGTGCACCGCCACGGTAAAGCCGTAGTCTTTTGCGGTGGCGACGACGGCTTCCAGCTCATCCTGCATGAACTGTGGGTTCTGGCCGCTCTTGGCCACGCTGAGCACACCGCCGGTCGCGGTGATCTTGATCAGGTCGGCACCGTCCTTGTACCGCTGGCGTACCGCCTGGCGCGCGCTCGCGATACCGTTGACGACTCCATCGGCGGGGCCGGGGCTGCCCATCAGGTCGTGTCTGTAGCCGTTGGTGGGATCGGCGTGGCCGCCGGTGGTGGCGATGGCCTTGCCGGCGGTAAAGATACGCGGCCCCTCCACGGTGCCGCGATCGATGGCGTTGCGCAGGCTCACGGTTACATGGCCGCTGTCGCCGAGGTCGCGCACGGTAGTGAAACCGGCCCGCAGGGTGCGCCGCGCCGTGTCCACCGCTCGCAGCGTGTAGTCGGCCTCGTTCCAGGTAAAGGTTTCCATATAGGTGCGCGGACCATACTCATAGGCCAGGTGGGTGTGCATATCCATCAGTCCCGGCAACACCGTGTAGTTGCGCAGGTCCACCAACTGTTCGCGATCGCGCTTGGCAAACCCCTTCTGCACCGACTCGATGCGCCCGTCCACCACATGGATGGTGCGGTTCTCCAGTAGTTCGCCGCCCTGGCTGTCGAACATTTTGCCGGCGTAGATGGCCAGCTCTTCGGCCAGCGTCGGGGAAACGGCGAATACCGTCAGCAATACGCCCACCAGGCGCGCGCAATATGAACGAAAGTGTCCCGATTTGGCAGTTGTTGTCATTGTTCCACCCTGAGCCTCGACATAGAGTCCAAACATTCGGCCCTGTGACCGAGTTGTAAAGCCGTACAATCTACCCCAATCACCCACTTATCCCAAGGGAAGCGCCGAGAGGAAACCCGATGAAGATCTACGAACACGCCGTCGCGCCCAACTGCCGCCGAGTACGCATGTACCTGGCGGAGAAAGGTCTCGATATAGAATATGTGCCGGTGGATATCACTCGGGGCGAGAACCTCACGGCGGAATACCGCACCCGGGATGTGAATGCCAAGGTGCCGGTACTGGAGCTGGACGACGGCAGCTGCATCGCCGAATCGGTGGCGATCCAGCGCTACTTCGAGGAGTTGCACCCGGAACCGCCGCTGTTCGGCCGCGATCCGAAGGAGAAAGCCCGGGTGGAGATGTGGAACCGCCGCGCGGACTTCAACATGATGATGAATGTGGGTGGCTGCTTCCAGCACAGCTCCGGCATCTTCGCCGACCGCATGAAAACCTTCCCGGATTTCGGTGAGGAGTGCGGCAACAAGACGGCGAAGTTTTTCGGGGTACTGGACCAGCACCTGTCGGACAACGAATTCCTGGTGGGGGATTACTTCTCCGCGGCCGATATCGGCATGCTCTGCGCCATGGATTTCGGCAAGGTGGTCAAACTCCGCCCGGACGCCGACCGGCACCCGAATCTGGTGCGCTGGCACGAGCAGCTGAGTGCGCGGCCCAGCGCCCGGGCTTGAGTGGTAGCCGGTGGTCGGAGGCACCACCGGCTCCCGTCACTGCGAAAGCACTTCCACCGGTCCGATATCCAGCGCCTCGATATCCTCCTGGATCTCGTCCAGGTCACCGACGATCACCCAGGTAAACTGTTGCGGCGCCAGGTATTTCTCCGCCGAGGCCTCCACGTCGCCGACAGTCAGGGCGGCGACCCGCTGGGGGTACTCGGCGACATACTCCAGCGACAGTCCCTTTTCCACCTGCCAGGCGATACTGGACAGCAACTGGCTCTTGGTCTGGAATCGCGCGCTCTGCTTGAGCACTTCGTCGTCGCGGTAGTCTGCCAATTCTTTTTCCCGCGCGGGTTTGTCGCCCAGGTAGTCGCGGTATTCTTTCAGCAGTTCCCGGATCGACGGCGCCGTCTTGTCGGTCTGCACCGGCGCGAACAGGATATAGGGGCGCTGGCCCTCGGTATCCAGTGATACCGCGCGGGCACCGTAGGACCAGTGCTTGTCCTCGCGCAGGTTCATATTGACCCGCGAGGTGAACTTGCCGGCAATGATGGTGGCCATGGCGTCGAAGGCCTCGGCGTCCTCCCGGCTCCAGGGGGGCATCACCAGGCCAGCCATGATGTAGGTCTGTTCCGCGTCCGGGCGATCCAGCAGGTAGACCCGGGCCTCCTGCGGCCGCTCCACGTCCGGCACGGGGATGCGGGCCAGCTCCTCCTCCGGCTTTTCCCAGTCCGCCAGGGCACTGTTGAGCAGCGGTTCCAGCTCCTCCTGTGTCACATCGCCGACAACCGTCAGGGTGGCGTTGTCCGGGCGCACCCATTTATCGTGGAAATTCACCAGGTCGTCGCGGGTGATCGCCTCGATCCCCTCGACCGTGCCGGAGCCGGTCAGCGGCGCCCCGTAGGGGTGGCCCTTGCCGAACAACAACGGCGGCAGCGAGCGCAGCGCCAGCCCCTGGGGCTGGGCCTCCTCCTGGGCGATGGCATCCAGCCGGTTGGATTTCACCCGAGCCAGATCCTCCTGCTGAAACAGCGGCTGGGTGATGACCTGGGCAAACAGGTCCAGCGATGGCTCCAGCTGGGTTTTCAGCGCACTGAAAGTGATACTGTTGTAATCCAGCCCGCTGCCGGCGCCGATGCTCGCGCCCAATTCCTCCTCCCGCGCACTGAACTGCAGGCCGTCCAGCTCACCGGCCCCTTCGCTGAGCATGCGCGCGGCCACGGAAGCCAGCCCCGGCTTGTCGCCGTCGGCGGCGGCGCCGCTGTGAAACTGCAGGTTCATGAAGATCACCGGCGTATCGTGGCGCTCGGCCAACACCACGCGCAGACCGTTGTCCAGGGTGAACTCGTGCTGGGCCGGCAGCTCCAGCTCGACACTCTTGTCCACCGCCGGCAGTTCGCTGCGGTCCACCCCCTCGGCGGCGGCAGAGAAGTCTTCCCGGGGCCTGATCACCAGCGTGTAGCTGTTTTCGGTGAGCCAACGGCTGGCCACCTCCTGGACCTGCAGTGCCGTTATCCGGGCATAATCCTGCAGGCCATCGATCAGGGCACCCGGGTCGCCGTAGTAAAACTCGGAGCGCGCCAGGATATCGCTTTTGCCACCGAATCCGCCGATTTTCTCGAGCCCCTTGACCAGGCTCGCGAACTCGCTCTGCTTGATGCGCCGCAGCTCCTCGACAGTGACTCCGTCTTTGGCAAACTGGCGCAATTCCTCATCCAGCAGTTTTTCCACTTTCTCCAGCGGCTGCCCGGGCTTTACATCCACAATGACCATCAACTGGCCGGCCAGCTGGCGGCCGTAGTAAAAGGCGCTGACATTGGTGGCCAGCTGCTCGTCGCGCACCAGGCGGCGATAGAGCAGCGAATTCTGGCGATTGGCCAGCATCGAGGCGATCAGGTCCAGCGCATCCTCTTCCTCGCTGCCGATGGCGGGTACATTCCAGACCTTGTAGATACGGGTCTGTGGCACCTGGTCGAACATCTCCTCGCGCTTGTTGACCTGGTCCGGCAGCTCCCAGTTCTTCAGCTGCGATGGCGCGCTGGAACTGGGGATATCACCGAAGTACTCGCGCGCCTTGGCCATGGCTTCTTCCACGGTGATATCCCCGGCGATCACGAGGATGGCATTGGCCGGCTGGTAGTAGTCGGCGAACCACTGTTTCACGTCCTCCACACTGGCGTTGTCCAGATCCTCCATTGAGCCAATCGGCGTCCAGGAGTAGGGATGGAACGGCGGAAAGGTGCTGCTAGCAATGGTGTCGAAGGCCTTGCCATAGGGCGCATTCTCGCCCTGGCGCTTTTCGTTTTTCACCACACCGCGCTGTTCGTCCAGCACCTCCTGGGTGATGGCGCCGCTGAAGTGGCCCATGCGGTCCGACTCCATCCACAGCGCCATATCCAGCGCACCCGTGGGCACTGTCTCGAAATAGTTGGTGCGGTCGTTGTTGGTGGTGCCATTCATATCCGTGGCACCGGAGCGTTGGAAGGGCTCGAAGTATTCGCCGGGATAATTCTCCGAACCGTTGAACATCAGGTGTTCGAACAGGTGGGCGAAACCGGTCTTGCCCGACTCTTCGTCCTTGGAACCCACCTTGTACCAGATATTGATCGCCACTACCGGGGCTTTTCGGTCCTCGTGCACGATCACCGTCAGGCCGTTGTCCAATTTCTCCTTGTGGAAGGGAATATCCAGCTTGGGCGGTTCGACATAGGCCTTCTTGTCCGCCGCAGCCGCGCGGCTGCTGGCTGCTGCCTTCTTGTCGACCGACATGGCCTTGTGAGCATCTTCCTCCTGCCCGCTGCGGGAATCGTCGCCCTGCCCGCCACAACCGGCGAGAAGGAAGCTGGCAAACAAAAGGCTGAGCAGAATCCGGCACAACTTCATCTTGTTATTCCCTGATCAGGTGGGGTTCGGCAATGGACTGGGCGCGCGTCTATTTCACGCACCGCCTTCAAAGGGAACAGTGTAGGCAAAATCGACGCGGAAGTTGGCCCGGTTTCGCCGAATCTACCGGATACCGGGGCGGAAGGGATGACTGCGGGCGGCGGGATAAAAAAAGGGCACCGAAGTGCCCGGACAAATACATCAGTGAGAGAAAGCGATGACGCCATCGCTCTGGGGAGAAATGCCCGGCGGAAGAATTTCCCGCCGGGGGACCCGGAGACTCAAATGTCAGGCAGCCGCCGAGTCAGTTTTTTTTGGCGCGTCCTCGTGACCGAAACGCTCTTCGGCCACGCGATCCGCCACATGGGCGGTGGTTTCTCCATTCTCATCGGCGCGCCGGAAGACCTCCTGCATGGTGGTGCCGATAGTCTCGATATGTTCTTTTACCTGCGCCGGATCGTAACCGCCCTGCTGCTGGTAGTAGACATCGATAATGCCACCGGCGTTGATTACATAGTCCGGCGCATAAAGTATGCCCTTCTCCCGAAGCACTTCCGCGTGGCGTTCCTCCGCCAGCTGATTGTTGGCGGCGCCGGCGATGGCGCCCGCCTTCAGACGGGAGATGGTATCGTCATTGAGGATGGCGCCCATGGCACAGGGAGCGAACAGGTCCACGTCCAGGTCGAAGATCTCGTCGGCGCCCACGGCGGTGGCGCCCAGCTCATCTACGGCGCGATCGATGTTGTCCTGGAAGATATCGGTCACGAACAGCTCGGCGCCCGCCTCTTTCAGCAGTTTCGCCAGGCGGAAACCGACATTGCCGACGCCCTGTACGGAGACCCTGAGGCCGTTCAGGTCGGTCCGGCCCCAGCGGTGCTCGACGGCGGCCCTGAGACCGACAAAAACACCATAGGCTGTGGATGGGGACGGGTCGCCGCCGTGCTCGGAACTCTCGTTGAGGCCGGACACAAACCGGGTGTGCTCGCCGATCAGGTGCATGTCCTCGACACTGGTGCCCGAGTCCTCGGCGGTGATATAGCGGCCGCCGAGGGTATTGATGAAGTCACCCATGGCGCGTAGCAGTTCCGGCGTCTTCTGTTGGCGCGGATCGCCGATGATCACGGCCTTGCCGCCGCCCAGTTTCAGGCCGGCCATGGCGGATTTGTAGGTCATGCCGCGGGACAGGCGCAGCACATCGTTCAGCGCCTCGCCGTCGTCGGCGTAGGGCCACATGCGACAGCCACCCAGCGAGGGTCCCAGATTGGTGTTGTGCACCGCAATAATCGCCTTCAGGCCGCTTTTGGCGTCCTGGTAAAAAGCCACTTGTTCGTGCTTATCGTAGGCGGGATGGGAAAATATACTCATTGTCTGTTCCTCTCCGGAGGCCGGTTCTACAGCTGGGGAACAACCACAGCCCTTTATCGGTTCTTCTCGAAAAGTAGATTATATCCACCAGCAGGATATAGAGTTTGCAAACTTTGCGCATAAAGCCAAAAAAGCGGCTAAATCGTCACCATATTAAAAAAATATTAGGATAAAGGGTCACACAAGGACAAACTGACTGCTCGGGTCACCCCTTGCCACTGCCGGCGTGGCGCTGAACTGGCTCTGTCGCCGAGCTCTGGTAGAATCCGCGCCCATTCATCTCCGCCAGCAACCCAGATTGAGAATCCCGATGCTGAATGCCGACGCGCTGAACCAACTCAAAGATCTGAAATCCGATATCCGCTCCAGCAAGGAGTTTGCCGAGGGCCGGGTGCGCGGCAGCAGCGGCAAATTCGGCTTTGTGGTGCTGGACGACGGCCGCGAGGCCTTCCTGCCGCCACCGGAGATGGAACGCGTCTTCCCCGGCGACCGGGTGCGCGTCAGCCTGAGCGAAGAGGGCAAGGGCAAGCTCGCCGCAGAGCTGGACAAACTGCTGGAGAGCGAACTGGACTACCTGGTGGGCAAATACGTCCAGCGCGGCCAGGGCCACTTTATCCAGCCCAGCCTGCCGGGCCTCAGCCGCTGGATCTTCCTGCCGCCCAAGGCGCGCGGCAAGGCGCAGCCGAACGAGTTTATCGCCGCCAGGGTCAACCGCCACCCCTTCAGGGACGGCAGGGCCCAGGCCAGGGTCGTCGACGTGATCGGCAAACCGGATATGCCCGGCATCGAGCACGCCTTCGTGGTGGCCCAGTACCAGCTCTCCGACCGCTTCAGCGATGCCGCCCTGGAGCAGGCGCGGGAGATCGAGGGCAAGCTGGAGGACATCACCGCCGGGCGCAGCGACTTCTCCGAATACGGTTTCGCCACCATCGACGCCGAGTCCACCCGCGATATGGACGACGCCCTGGCCGTCAGCGCGCGCGACGGCGGCTGGACCCTGCATATCGCCGTGGCGGATCCGTCCAGCCTGATCGAGCCCGGCAGCCCGCTGGATAAAGAGGCCTTCAGGCGCGCCCACAGCCAGTACCTGCCCGGCGAGACCCTGCCCATGCTGCCCCGCGACCTGTGCGAAAACCTCTTCTCCCTGGTGGAGGGGGAACTGCGCCCTGCACTGGTGTTGCATATCGATGTCGACAGCGACGGCAGCCTCGGCGACAGCCGCTACGAATTCGGCGCCATCCGCTCGCAGTCCAAACTGAGCTATCAGCAAGTATCACAATTAATCGAGGGCGACGATTCCGCCGTGCCGGAGGCGCAGCGGGCGAGCCTGCGCGCGCTGGCCGACCTGAGCGCCGCGCGCGCCAGCTACCGCGCCGGCCACTCGCTGGTCATGGAAGACCGCCCCGACTACGAGATCCACCTGAACGAACAGCGCAAGATCGAGCGCATCGAGAAACAGGAGCGCAACGTGGCCCAGCGCATGGTGGAGGAAGCCATGCTGGCCACCAATATCAGCGTCGGCAGCAAGCTCGCGGAAATGCAGCGGGGCTGCTTCTCCGTGCACCTGGGTTTCCGCGAGGATCGCATGGGCGAAGTCAAAAGCCTGCTCAAGGAAAAACTGCCCGCGGATATGAAAGAAAGCGTCGCAGAGAAAGACCTGCTGCAACTGGACAACTACCTGGCGCTGGTCAAGTTCCTCGAGTCGCACCGGGAGCCGGAGATGCAGTACCTGCTGACGGTACTCAAGCGCATGCTGCGGCCCGGCCAGCTGGCCAACAGCGCCGGCGCCCACCTGGGGCTGGGCCTCAACGCCTACGCCACCGTCACCTCGCCGATTCGCAAATACAACGACCTGCACAACCACCGCGTCCTGCGCGCCGCGTCGGAAGGACAGGAGGCCGGCCCCCTCTCCGACGAACAGATCGAGTCCCTGCAGGACAGCCTGGTCCGCGGCCGCCAGGCCAACCGCGCGCTGGAGCAGTGGCTCTACGCCCAGTTCATGCAGGACAAGGTCGGCCAGACGTTCAGCGGCCGGGTCACCCTCGTCAACGGCGCCGGCCTCGGCGTGCGCCTGGACGACTACGGCATCGACGGCTTCGTGCGCCTGAACGGCAACAAGAAGAAGCAGCCGGAATTCGACGGCAAACACCTGAAGCTGACCCACAACGAAAAGACCTACCAGCTCGAGCAGCCGGTTACCGTCAAGGTTTCCGGGGTGGACGTGGACAAACGCCGGATTGCGTTGGAGTTGGTTGAAGCTGAAACCGAAAAGCCCACCTGAACCTCCGACAGAGCGCCCCTCTCCCACCGGGAGAGGGGCCGGGGGAGAGGGCTGCCGGATGAGCCCTTTCAGCCTTATGCGGCCCAACCGGCCGGCCCTCTCCCCTAACCCCTCTCCCGGAGGGGGAGGGGAACCAGATCGGTGGCAATAAGCCAGATCCGGCAACACCCCCCAGACAAGACAGAATTCCAGCCCCGGGCCAAAAGCCCGGCCGGCAATGAACCCAAGCCGCCACCACCCCGGCGGGCTCAGAAAAAAGGAAGCACCATGTCATCCATCGCCGAACTCAATCCAATCCCCCTCTGGAAACACTTCGCCAGACTCTGCGAAATCCCCCGCCCGTCGAAACACGAGGACGAGGTCGTCGCCTATATCGTCGGCTTCTGCAAGGAGCGCGGCCTGGACGTCGAGCTGGACCAGATCGGCAATGTCATCGTCAGGAAACCGGCCACCCCGGGCATGGAGGACCGCAGGATCCTCGCCCTGCAGAGCCATGTGGACATGGTGCCGCAGAAAAATGCCGACTCTGACCACGACTTCCTGAAAGACCCGATCCGCCCGCAGATAGACGGCGAATGGGTCACCGCGACCGGCACCACCCTGGGCGCCGACAACGGTATCGGCGTGGCCGCCATCCTGGCCCTCCTGGAGAGCACCGAGATCCCCCACCCGCCCCTGGAAGCGCTGCTCACCATCAACGAAGAAGCGGGCATGACCGGTGCCAAGCAGCTGCAGCCGGGCTATTTCGATGCGGAGCTGCTGCTCAACCTGGACACCGAAGACGAGGGCGAACTCTACGTCGGCTGCGCCGGCGGTGTGGATATCAATATCCAACTGCCCTACGCCGCCGAAGCGATACCGCAAGGTTACAAAACCTTCAAACTCGGTGTACGCGGCCTGCGCGGCGGCCACTCCGGCCTGGATATCGACAAGGGCCGCGGCAATGCCAACAGGATCGCCAACCGCATCGTCGACGCGACCGCCCGCGAGATCCCCGAACTGCGCATCGCCGCTCTGGACGGCGGCAGCCTGCGCAACGCCATCCCGCGGGAGTCTTT
This sequence comes from Microbulbifer halophilus, assembly GCF_026183675.1. Lineage (GTDB taxonomy): Bacteria > Pseudomonadota > Gammaproteobacteria > Pseudomonadales > Cellvibrionaceae > Microbulbifer > Microbulbifer halophilus. The sequence continues at coordinate 124,635 of NZ_JAPIVK010000010.1, read as the reverse complement.
CACCACCGTCGCGATACCGGTGGACGCGACCGATAAACTGCAGGAAGTCCTCGCCGGCGAGAGCGCGGCAATCATTCGCGAACTCGACAACGAAGACAGGCTGGAAATTTCACTGGAAGCCGCCGAAGCGCCGGCCGGTGTCGTGGACCCGGGCACCCAGCAGAAACTGATCCGCGCCCTGCGCTGTTGCCCCAACGGCGTCGAGCGTATGAGCACTGCGCTCGACGGTATCGCCGAAACCTCCAACAACCTCGCGCGCGTGGTCACGGAAGAGGAGGACGGCGAAAGCCGGATACGCATCCAGTGCCTGGTGCGCAGCCTGTCCGACAGCGCCCGCGACCAGCACGCCCTCGACGTCGCCGCCGCCTTCGAACTGGCCGGCGCCGCCGTGTCGCTCGACAACCCCTACCCCGGCTGGACACCGAACATGCAGTCGCCGCTGCTGGCGCTGATGAAGGATGTGTACCGGGAGATGGAAGGCGGGGAACCGGCAGTGAAAGTCATCCACGCCGGCCTGGAGTGCGGCCTGCTGGCCAAACCCTACCCCCACTGGGATATGGTCTCCTTCGGCCCCACCATCCGCCGGGCGCACTCACCGGAGGAGCGGGTGCATATCGAGAGTGTGGGGAATTTTTGGGAGTACTTCCTGAAGGTCGTTGCGGCCATACCTAGTAGCTATTAGTCGTCTCAAAATTGTTTTGACCAAAGTCCACCCTCCGGGCCGTCATCCCGGACGTGATCCGGGATCCAGCGAAGGTGCCCCGTCGGCCTGGATTCCGGATCAAGTCCGGAATGACGATCGCATGGAGCGAATACAGGACTCGCCCGTTGTTAAAGGAACCTGGACAACTGTTAATACAATTATGAGACCCTTAATAAATGACAATCGAACATCCGACAGACATTCAACAAGGAGCGTAAAAATGACTGTAACGGTACTGAAAGAAGCCCTGATCGAAAAAGGAGCTTTGGAAAGCTACTTTGATGGTGAAGTCCCAACCAATTTATGGAGGGCTTTAAAAAGGAACAGCGGCAACCAGGTTTTCGATTTCGTAGAAGAGCCCTTTATCCTGTCCAATGGCAGACCTCGAATCTGGGAACCGATTTGAAGCCACCCATTACACTATTGCACCTGCCTACGACATGCCACTCAGTCAATTCAAGTCAAAACTGAACACCCTGGCAAACAGCCTGATAAAGGAGGCGATGTAGTGAAAGTTCCTGCCACATGGGCCCCACTGGTTATCTCCTCAGTAAGAGATGCGATACTCTACCAGGAAAGCCTGCTTCGCAGCGATACCATCCGCAATCCGGAAGACTATGAAGAACATATTGTTCAGCTCACTGAACTTCTGGAATACCTAAAAGCGGAATACAAAGAAATTGAGGAAGACGCAGGTATACCGCTGGAGAAGCTCCTCTGAACGCCAACCATCGGGCTCGGAGGCCACCTCCCCTACCATGACCCCGATGATCGGAGCAGCCCACTCCGGGCTGCACCGCGTCCTCCCACAACAACCTTCCTCCCTTAGCTTCCCGTCAAAAATCATATACACTCCGAGAACCAGTTATCGAAACAATAGTAAATAAGGACAATTCGTTGACAGGCCTAACCGACTACCACGCCAAGTACTTTGCCTACGAATTAACTAGGCAACGCCGTGGCGGAGATGTGGGGCGCCTGGGAGCCTCGCTATTCGATGCAGCAGTGGACCTGAACCCCCACCAGATAGACGCAGCGCTCTTCGCCCTGCAGAACCCTCTGGTAAAAGGGGTAATTCTGGCGGACGAAGTGGGCGCCCGTCGGTCGCTACGAACTGGTGCGCAAAGACAGCAAATCCTCTGAGAGCGCTCACCTCTACCGTCTCAACCACCCGCTGGGTGAATATGTGCTGGACAGCGACCGCCGCCTGATGCCCCCCAAAAAACGGTAACCTTTAGTCTCGGCAGCCACGAAACCCGCATCGTCGCGCTGGAATCACTACGCGGACAGAGCGGCTGGCTGGAACTGAACCTGCTGGAACTGGAAAGCTTCCAGCACGAGGAGCACCTGGTGTTCACCGCCCTGACTGACAGCAATCGACCGCTGGATAATGAACAATGCGAGTGGCTGCTCCGTCTCAGCGCCGAAGCTCAGGACATCCCACCTACGGACCCCATATCCAACCTTAAAACCACGGTCAAACGCCAGCTCCAGGCCCAGCTCAGTCAACTGCTGAACAAAAACCGAGAGTACTTCCAACGCGGGCGGGAAAAGCTGGAAAACTGGGCGGAAGATCAACTACAAACCGCTGAACGACAACTGCGAGATACCCGCCTGCAGCTCAAAGAGGCCAAGCGCCTCGCCAACACCGTGGAAGAGCAAAAAGCAGCACAACAGTCGATCAAGCAACTGGAACGACAGCAGCGACGCCAGCGACAGGAAATCTTCGACGAGGAAGATGCCATCGAAGCCTGCCGCGACCAGCTGATCGACGTCCTGGAGCAACAGATGCATCGGCAAAGCAGCACACACCACCTGTTCCGGATACGGTGACAACTGGTTTAAAACCGCGCCAGCGGCGCTCACAACAGCGCGACCGGAGATCGGACCAGCGAGTCAGAATCCACAATTGGCCGCCCCAATACTTTCAAACGGCCGAATATATACTTTCAAGCAGCCGCATCAATCATTACAATCAGCCGAAACAAAGCAAAGATGAACCGGCCATGGTCACAGACGAGCTGGTACAGCGCCGTCTGGCGCCAATCCTGATCGAAGCCCTTGAAGATACCCCCGTGGTCCTGATCCACGGCGCCCGCCAGTGCGGGAAAACCACCCTCGCCCGCCAGGTGGGCGGCGAGCAGGGCTATCACTACCTGAACTTCGACGACGACACCCAGCGCGCCGCGGCCCAGGCGGACCCCACCGGCTTTGTCGCCGGCCTGAAGGATCGCACCATTCTCGACGAAATCCAGCACGTGCCCGGGCTGTTCAGTGCCATCAAGGCCGCGGTGGATAACGACCGCACACCGGGGCGCTTTATGCTCACCGGCTCAGCCAACGTACTGCTGCTGCCCAAACTGGCGGACTCCCTCGCCGGACGCATGGAAATACTCAACCTGCGTCCGCTGGCCCAGTGCGAGCTGTCCGGCGGCCCCGCCGACATTCCCGGCCAGCTGTTCGATACCGGCTTTACCGGCGCCCTGCCCCACGGCCAGTATGCCCGCCTCGGGGAGGCCCTGGCGGAAATTCTGGTGCACGGCGGCTATCCCGCCGTTCTTGTACGCAACAGCGAACGCCGCCGGCAGAAGTGGTACAGCGACTACGCCAACAGCCTGATTCAGCGGGATATCCGCCAGTTGTCCAGGATCCAGAATCTGGACATACTGCCGCGGCTGCTCACGCTGGCCGCGGGGCAGACTGCCCACCTGTTCCAGGTGAGCGAATTGGCCGCGCCCTTCCAGCTCAGCCGCCCCACCATCCGCGAGTACCTGACCCTGCTGCAGCACATCTTCCTGCTGGAGGAACTGCCGCCCTGGCACAACAACCATCTCAAGCGCGTGATCAAGACGCCGAAACTGCACCTGGCCGACACCGGCCTGGCCGCGGCGCTGCTCGCAGTCAACAGCAGGAGCCTGTGGCAGAACCGCAGCCTGCTCGGGCAACTACTGGAAACCTTTGTCTACCAGGAGATGCGCAAGCAGGGAGACTGGTACGATTACCCGCTCAGTTTTTCCCACTACCGGGACAAAGACGGCGTGGAGGTGGATATCGTCATGGAACAGGGCGAGCGCGTGGCCGGCATCGAGGTCAAGGCCGCCGCGACTGTCACCCAGGCCGACTTCAAGGGGCTGAGAAAACTCCAGCAGGCCTGCGGCGCGCACTTTACCCGCGGCGCCGTCTTCTATGACGGCGACAGTCTGCTCTCCTTCGGCGACAACCTGTACGCAGTGCCACTGCGGCTACTGGTGCCTGGGAGCGAGAAAACAAACATTAACTGAATGACATCTTCGCAGGGTGGGCAAAGCCCAGGCAGAAAATTGCCCCTGCATTACACCCAGAAAATCGTATAAATTCCACACAAGGAGAAAGCCATGTTCAGCCATGTAATGATCGGCGCAAACGACGTTGAGGAATCCAAGGCATTCTACGATGCCATCCTGGGCGCCATGGGCCACGAACCGGGCAAGTTGGACGAAAAAGGCCGCTGTTTTTACTTTACCAGCAGCGGCATTTTCGCAATCACCAAGCCCATCGATGGCGAGCCGGCCTGTCACGGCAACGGCAGCACCATCGGTTTTGCCGCAGAGAACCCCGAGATGGCGGACGCCTGGCACGCGGCGGGGCTCGCCAATGGCGGCACCGCCTGTGAAGAGCCTCCCGGCGTGCGCGAAAGCGGCCTGGGAAAACTGTACCTGGCCTACCTCCGCGACCCCGCCGGCAACAAGATCTGCGCACTTCACCGGATGGGCTGAGGAGCCGCATATCGCCGCAGGCGCCGCCAGTAACGGCGGCGCCTGTATGCGCCATCGCGATTTCGAGGCGACTTAAAAAAGAAGGAGAATAATATGCGCGCAATCCCCCTCGTCGGGCAATCCATCGCCCTGCTACTGTTTTCGGTCATACTGACGGGCTGCGTGCAGCTGGCCCCCGCTTACGACAAAAAGCTCTACTCCGACCTGACGGACGTCAACGCCAGCCTGCTGGGCTTCTTCTCATCGGTATCCACGGGTACCGGCAAGCAGTCTTTCCCCGAGCGGAAGGACACCTACCACGCCCTGATCGGGAAGATCGAGGCCCTTGCCATGCAGTCCGGCAGCCGCCCGATACCGGACCGGGATATCCTGAAAAAAATCAATGGCTACCTGAGTTCAAACGACAGGGAGATACTGTTTGAAGACCGGCCTCCCAGCGTCGCCTCCCTGCAGAAGATTTCGGAAACCCTGGAGAAAATGCGGCAGACCGACGCAGACCGGGGCCTGACACCGGGCGCCGTGAAAATTTTCAAAAACGGGGTGGTCCTCTCGATGGACCAGGCACTCACCTACGAAGCCTTCCTGAACCGATAAGGAGATCGATATGTCACTGGATGTCAACCAGCTGGTCGCCGACATCAAGGAGACCGCCTCGGCCGTCATCGACCACGATATCGCCGAGATCCGCGGCTTCTCCGAGCGGCAGGTAACGGCACTCGCCAAACAGGCCCAGCTTATTGCCACGGCGATGGTCAACAAGGAAATCGAAGAGGACCTGGCCGACTACTTCCTGGACTCACTCGAGGATATGGCACTCAACTTCGCCAGAACCCTGCGGGGCCTGCTCACCGTTACCATCGAGAAGGTCTGGAACGCAGTGGTAAGCGTGATCTGGGGGGCCATTGAGCGCGTTACCGGACTGCCGTTGAAAGCGGGCGCCTGACCGTCCTCCACAGCGGGCGGGCGACAGCCCGCCCATCTCGTAGACAAACGCCTCCCGTCTTCTCGAAAAACTCCCACCACAGGGTACCTCCGCCCGCACTAATAAAATATTTACCATTAAAAGAAAAACAGCTTAAGTTGACATCAAAAACCGCACATCACGATTACAGAAGCCGTTAAAATGGCCCCTCAGTCCTTGGCTATAGCCTGCTGCCCTCTTTCGGGGACCCCAGAAAATTACCGGCAATCGAACTTCCCCCTCTCCGGGCTCAAGTAAAGATTGACGACAAAAATCGAGAAGGGATTCTTAACCATGTATGTAACAATCATCGGAAGCAAAATATTCTACGCCGACGACCTTGGCCAATTATGCCAACAAATAAAGAACTACCAGACAAACGGAACGAGATCAGCCACTATCAATCAACGCCTCTTTTATAATAATCTGGTCAATTATGCTTACATGACCGATGAACAGTTTGTCCGCTTTAAGAACGCGGGCAGACGCCACCCCTCCAGGATCCCGAACAAGATGGTGGGGCAGATCGACAGAACCCGGGGCGACCGTTCGAGCGGCGGATTGCAAAAATGGGATGTGGGCGAATACGGCTCGCTCACCGGGAAAAGCGGTCCCTGGGGGAACGGCAGCCTGACCAACCGGGACCATATGACCGCCAACAGCAGCAACCAGCAGCAGTTCAATACAGGAACCTGGCCTGGTTCTGCAACAACCAGGAGCGAGGTAAAGAGAGAGGGGCTGGCCATTGCCGTATCCGGCCATCACCACCGAAAAGCCAGTTACACCTATGGTGGTAGAACCCGGTCACCCAGCCCGATGACGCAGCTAAACCGAATGCAGTTTGGGGCTCAGCATCCCACCGATGCTTTTTTTACAGAGATGAATTCCATGCTTGACTGGAAGTCCAGTCATTTAAACAGTAATAACGTGCAAAAAAATACCCTGCGCCTGGAGATGGTCGGCGCCTATGCCTATATGTACAAGCTGTCCGTCGATCAGGGGTTCATCGACGCCTCCTGGGAGCAGGATCTATACCTTGTCATCTGGATGAATCATGCGGTATCGTCCGACAATACGCCAACCCCGAATCATCCGGCCAATCATCACAGGAAATAGTAGATTGCTCCCGGGAGCTTTGCCCGTCTAACAGGAAAGCTGGCAACCGGCTTTCCGGCCGGAACACGATACCTCACAGCCCCGCTGTTTACACCGGGGAGCGCGGCAGTCGATGGTAGCGCTGCCCCCTCCGGCCGGTATTTCACCTGCCCGCACGCCGCCCCACCACGGTCGACTCGGCATCGACCCTGCGCGCCACCGCGGCCACGTCCAGGCTCACGATCGTCTTGCCGACAGGCCACAGCGCGATGCCGGCCAGCTTCAGGTGCTGGATACCGAACGGGATACCGATGATGGTGATAAAGCAGCAGAGCGCACTGCACAGATGCCCGATCGCCAACCACAGGCCGCCAAATACAAACCAGAGAATATTGCCGACCACACCGAAGGGGCCGGTGCCGATATCGTCCCGGCCGGACAGCTCCCTGCGGTTGATCGCCTCGCGGCCGAACGGCAGGAAGGTGAATTGCCCGATCACAAAGCAGGCCCTGGCCCAGGGGAGACCGACAATGGTGATTGCGGCAATAACGCCGGCCAGCCACCACATCAGGCCCATCAGCACACCGCCCAGCACAAACCACAGGAAATTACCGATCGCGCGCATGTTTCTCCATCCTTGTTATCCGGTTTTACAAGAGCTTCACACCACATTCGACGCATCAAGCCCCGCACCGGATGCACCCGGCAACAGATTGCCTGGCCTCTGGATCTACATTAGGCTGGAACCCGGCGGTCACTCCGTGAGTCCAACGCGCGCCCGATAACAGAAGGAAAAGCAATGAAGCAACTGTGTCTTTTCGTGTGTCTTCTCGCCCTCTCGGGCTGCGGCACGGTTACCCACTGTCGAACTCCGATTCGGAGGTATCCAGCAAACTGAAGAGGCAGAACACCTCGTGCGAATCCATCCCGCGCGTCTACAGCGGTGTTTCCTACAATGCCTGCAAGATGCACTCCAATTCGAATTCCATCTATCTGGCCTGGGTACTCGGTTTCTATGTATTCGACAGTGTCCTGTCCACTGCCACGGATACGGTGGCCCTGCCCTACACCATCTACGCACAGAACAAGCGGGGCAACCTCGTTATCGAGTAGTAAAGCCGTATCCGGACTGCCGATAAAAAAAGGGGCTGCAAGCCCCTTTTTTTCGGTAGTGAACAATTGCCGGCACCGGAAATTCAATCCAGTGCGCGGAAGCGCACCGCGGCCCCGCCGCTGCGCGCCAGCCTGAAACGGAAACTGTCCTCGCTGGTCACCGTCTTGCTCTCAATCACCATATCGTAGGGATTGGTGGCCCAGTCCGCCTCGGCGCCGTCGCGGTAGATCTGCGCCTCGTAGCGCTGCCCGGGCTCCAGGAAATCCAGCGGCAATTCCAGCGTGCGGGCATTTTCATCGGTCAGCGCACCCAGGTACCAGTCGTCCCCGCCGCGCTCGCGGCGCGCGAAGGCCACATGGTCCCCCACTTCGCCGGCAATTGCGCGGCTCTCTTCCCAGTCGGTGGGTACATCGACGATAAACTGGAAGGCGTCCGGCCTGGCCTCGTAGTTTTCCGGCAGGTCCGCGGCCATCTGGATGGGGCTGTAGAGCACCACGTAGAGCGCAAGCTGTTTGGCCAGTGTGGTCTGCGGGCGGTTCTCGCCGTCGAGGCCGTTGAAGCCCAGGTCGAAAATGCCGGGGGTGAAATCCATGGGGCCGGACAACATGCGTGTATAGGGCAGAATCGCCGTGTGTTCCGGCGGGTTGGGCGGCGAACCCCAGGCGTTGTACTCCTGGCCGCGGGCACCCTCGCGGGAAATCCAGTTGGGGTAGGTGCGACGCAGGCCGGTGGCCTTGACCGGCTCGTGGGTATTGATGCTGATTTTGCGTTCGGCCGCTTCTTTTATACTGTGCAGATATTCATTGACCATAAACTGGCCGTCGTGCCACTCGCGGCGCGCGATGCCGTTTTCGTCGATGCGCTTGATCCCGCCGCCGTCTGCCACGTAGCCGGTCTTGATCTGGGTGACACCGTGTTTCCGGTAGAGGTCGTAGGCGTCGTCCATCTGTTCGCGGTAATTGCTGACGCCGCCGGAAGTCTCGTGGTGGCCGACCAGGCGCACGCCCTTTTTGCGGCCGTAGTCGGCGACCTCTTCCAGGTCGAAATCCGGATAGCTGCGGGTGAAACTGAAGATATCGCCATTCGACGCCCAGTCGCCGTCCCAGCCGGTATTCCAGCCTTCCACCAGCACGCCGTCAAAACCGTATTTTGCAGCGAAATCCATATAGCGCTTTGTCTCGGCAGTGGTGGCTCCGTGCTTCTCGCCGGATCCCCAGGTTTTTTTGTCGAGATGCATGGCCCACCAGATACCGACGTATTTGCCCGGCTGCACCCAGGACACATCTCCCAGCTTGTTGGGCTCATTCAGGTTCAGGATCAGGTCGGAATTCAGCAGGCCCACGGCATCGGGGGCAATCTGCAGCGTGCGCCAGGGAGACTCGAACGGCGCATCGGTCTTTACCAGAGTGCCGTCGTACCAGGGCGCCAGCGACGCCTTGAAGTGGCCCGGCCGCTGCTGGTCCAGGGACATGGCCGAGTAGTCCACCAGCGCCGCCTCGTGGATGCTCAGGTGCGCGCCCGAGGCCAGCTTGAATGTGAAGGGGGTATGGGCACGGTCCACCTCCTGCAGCGGTGTGGTGTTGTACGGGTACTCGTAACGGTTCCAGCCCCGGGACGGTATCCACCAGGCAGTAGATCGGCCGCCGCCGGTGATATTGAACTCGGTCAGCTCGTCGACGATCTCCACCTGCTCCAGGCCATCCTGCTCCGGCACCTCGTAGCGAAAGCCGATACCGTCGTCGAACAGGCGAAAACGCACCGTGAAGCTGCCGTCGCCATCGGCGCGGGCAAAATCCACACTCAGTTCCCGGTGGTGATCGCGCATTTTCCTGCGCTCGCCCCAGGGCTGCTGCCAGCGGCTGTCGGCCGAGGCCCGCTCACTGTCGGCGATTTCAAATCCACCGGTGAAGGGCTGCCCCTGTTTGAACACCATGCCCAACCGCGACGGTTCGACCACCGTTTCACCGCGGTAGCGCACGCTGTAGCGGGGAACGCCCTGCGCATCGCTCACCACCACCCGGATTCTGCCGTCCGGGGACCCGGCCTCCAGCTCCGCGGCAACTGCCGATCCGCCGACCAGGGATATTCCCAGGGCAAAGGCGATTTTTCTCAGTTGTATCCTCATTGTTATTACCCCACTGCAGGTTTATCGACCGCTACTGATAGCGATACCGGTTATAGCACGGCGCGGCCTACTCCACCTCCACCCCCACCTACGCCCCGGGATTCGGTAGAATGGTTGCTTTCAGATTTCGAACTGACGGAGGTCCCGATGCCCATCAAAGCCATTCTTTTCGACCACGACGGCACACTGGTGGACTCGGAGCCGGCCCATTTCGAGATCTGGAGGACGGTGCTGGCCCGCTACAACACCGAACTCAGCGAGCGGCAGTACCGCGATATCTATGCCGGCGTGCCGGCCCGGGCCAACGCGCTGGATATGATCGCGCGCTTCTCCATCGCCGAGACGCCGGAACGCCTGGTGGAACAGAAAGTGGTGGAAACGCGGGAATACCTGTCCCGCACCGCCTTCCCGATCATGCCCGACGCCCGCGAAGTCACCGGCCATTTCCATTCGCAGGGGCTGCGGATGGCGATCGTGACCGGCTCCAGCCAGGCCGTGGTCGCCGCCACAACCCGCACCCACCAGTTGGCACCCTACTTCGAAACCGTGGTTGCCAGTGACGATGTGGAACGCAACAAACCGCACCCGGACGGCTATCGGCTGGCGATGCAGCGCCTGGGCGTTAAGGCGGACGAATGCCTGGCGATCGAAGATACCGAGCACGGCCTGATGGCCGCCGCCGATGCGGGCATTCCCTGCCTGGTGGTGCCCAATGCCATGTCGATGCAGCACGATTTTTCCCGGGCGACCGCCAGTTTCGGCGGGCTCGCCGAGGTTCGCAGCTGGGTCGCGGAGAAATTTCGGCAATCGTGAGTCCCATTGTGCAACTGGCACTGACCCGGCATATTGCCCATAATTGCCGGCCGCCCGAAAATGAAAGAAAGAATGGCCTGTTGCAATGTGGTTTAAAAATCTGCGCGTCTACCGCCTCACCCGAGAATTCGCCCTGACTGCCGAAAAACTGAACGAGCTGCTGGAGCCCGGCGCCTTCGTTCCCTGCGGCAGCCAGGATGCGGCCCGCTACGGTTGGGTGCCGCCGTTGGGCCGCCACGGCAGCGAGCTGGTGCACGCGGCCAACGGCTACCTGATGGTCTGCGCGAAGAAGCAGGAGAAGGTGCTGCCGGCGGCCGTGGTGAACGAAAAAGTCGAGGAGATGGCCCAGGCCATCTCCGAAAATGAGGCCCGCCAGGTGGGTCGCAAGGAACGGCAGAACCTGAAAGACGAAGTGCTGCTGGAAATGCGCCCCAAAGCCTTCGCCAAATCCCGCCTGCAGTACGCCTATATCGCCCCCAAAGACGGCTGGCTGGTGGTGGATGCCTCCTCCGCTTCCGCAGCGGAGGAGCTGTTGGAAAACCTGCGCGAGGCCATCAGCAGCCTGGCAGTAGTGCCCCTGTCGGCGAAAAATATTCCCCAGCAGGCCATGACCCACTGGCTGACAGCGCCGGAAGCGCCGCACCATTTCGAGTTCGGCCACGAGGCGGAGCTGCGGGACCCGAAAGACAGCGGCAGCGTGATCCGCTGCAAAAACCAGGACCTGTGCGCCGAGGAAATCCACAACCACCTGGTGGCCGGCCTGCAGGTGCACAAGCTGGGGCTGGTCTGGCGCGGCGGTATCGAGTTTATCGTCGACGACCAGCTTGCCCTGAAACGCGTCAAGTTCGGCGACGAACTGATCGAGAAGGCCGACGGCGCGGACACCGCCAATGCCGCCCAGCGCTTCGATGCGGATTTCTCCGTGATGACCCTGGAGATCTCCGCCCTGCTCCGGGATCTGCTGACCGCCTTCGGCGGCGCCAATACCGAAGGCGCCAATGTCGATGAAATGGTCGCGCGTGCCTCCCGCGGCGAGGCGGAGCAGCGGGCCGCGGAAGTGGACGAAGTGGTTTTCTGACATCCTGGCTCCGGCGCAAGGCCGTCGTGCAACGCAGTAGGGAAAACGAAGTCCACAGCCTGAGAGATGACCCACTGTAGGATGGGCAAAGGAGCGCAGCGACGTGCCCATCTCCCACAACGCCGATGGGCACGCTACGCTTTGCCCATCCTACGAATAACGCCATGCCGAACCTGCTCCGACATGACCGCACTTTTCCGCACACCGCTGCTCCTTGCCGCCGCCCTGCTGGCACTCCCGGCCGGCGCCGCGGACCTGAAGCCCTTCACCACCGATGGCTGCAGCGCCTTCCCCGACGGCACCGCGGAAGAGCGTGAGCTGTGGCTGGACTGCTGTATCGCCCACGATTTGGCCTACTGGAAAGGCGGCACCTACGCTGAGCGCCTGGCGGCCGATCGCGAGCTGGAACTCTGCGTTGCAGACCAGGGCAAACCGGAACTGGGTAGATTGATGCGGGCCGGAGTGCGCGTCGGCGGTTCGCCTTTCCTTCCCACCAGCTTCCGCTGGGGCTACGGCTGGAACTACCCCCGTTTTTACGGCCCGCTGAGCGAAAATGAGCGGGCCCGGGTCGAGGCCAGTCTCTCTGCCGACACCACCGATGCTCCCTGATTCTGCAACGAACAGGCTCAGTAGAGTCACAGGTCCCGGTTGAGGGCGCCCGCGGCATCTGGGATCATCTGCTGGCGGTCACTGTCCGGGCCGCCGCGAAGCAACGAATAATAGAAATCCCTTACTCATGCCCTCCCCGATGAAACTGATCTGCCACCTCCTGTTTGTCACCCTGCTCCTTGCCCTCGGCGCCTGTGGCGGCGGGAGCAGTTCTTCGCCATCAGCGGAGAGCGGTGACGGCGGCGGGAGCGATGGCGGCGGGGACGGCGGCAGTGGCGACACAGGCGGCGACAGCGGCCATCGACTCTCCGGCAGCGTGTACACCGCGCGCTTCAGCGACACCGATTCCGACAGCAATGACCCGCAGGCCCCCGCCGAGTCCAACAACACACACGCGGAGGCCCAGTCCCTGGGCAACCCGGTGCTACTGGGAGGCTTCGCCAGCGCCGCGGAGGACGCGGACGACTGGTACCGCCTGTCCCTGCCGGAATCCCAGAGCATCCGCCTGACAGTCCACGCCTACAAGCCACTGTCCCCGCTGGAAAACGACCTGGACCTCTACCTCTACACCGCGGACGATCCGGAGACCCCGGTCGACTCGAGTACCGGCGTGCTCGACGACAGCGAATCCCTCGACACCGGCGCCGGCGACTACCTGCTGCGGGTAGAGGCCGTATCGGGAGCCAGCGGCTACACACTGTGGGTCGACAGCAACTACGATCACAGCGACCGATCCCCGTCCGTGAGCGACGATTTCGCCCCCGGCGAGCTGATTGTGCAGTGGAAAGGCAAATCCGATCCCCGCGCCCTGGAGCAGCTCGACCTGCTGCCCACAGCGGACACGCTGCCAGACCTGCCACACCGCTACCGCCTGACGGATACCACCGTGCCGAAAAGCCTGCGGCAGACCTTCCCCGGCGCCGACCCGCAGACACTGCAGAAGCTGCGCACACTGAGGAAACTGAAGGCCCTGCAGGTGAATCCGGCGGTGGAATACGCGGAGCCGGACTACCGCTACCGCAGACAGACTGATCCGGAGGACCCCCAGTACGACTCGGCGCTACAGAATGACCAGTGGCACTACGGCAATATCGACCTGCCCACCGCCTGGGATATCACCACCGGCAGTTCCGGTGTCGCGGTGGCGATCTTGGACACCGGTATCTTCAGCGGGCACCCGGATCTCGACGGCAAGCAGGTGGACGGCTACGACTTTATCAGCGATACGGACAGCGCCGGCGACGGCGACGGCATGGACAGCGACCCCGAGGACGACAGCGGCTCCTGGCACGGCACCCATGTAGCCGGCACCGTCGGCGCGGCCACCGACAACGGCGAGGGCGTGGCCGGCGCCGGCTGGGACACCCGCATCATGCCGCTGCGGGTGCTGGGCGCGGAAGGCGGCAGCAGCTACGACATCGCCCAGGCGGTGCGCTATGCCGCCGGTCTCGACAACGATTCCGGCGAACCGACAACGCAGACTCAGAAAGCAGACGTCATCAATATGAGCTTCGGCGGCCCGGGCTTTTCCCGGACACTGCAGGACGCCCTCAGCGCGGCCCGCGACGCCGGTGTCATCCTCGTGGCCGCAGCGGGCAACGACAACAGCGATACCCCCGCCTACCCCGCCGCCATGGAGGGCGTCATCGCCGTCAGCGCCACCGGTGCCGACGACCAGAAGGCGCCCTACTCCAATTTCGGCGACTGGGTGGACCTGGCCGCTCCCGGCGGTGATTTGTCCGCCGATGCCAACGGCGACGGCTTCAGCGACGGCGTCTACAGCACCTATGTGAACGACAGTGGTAGCGCCGACTACGACAGCCTGCAGGGCACCTCCATGGCCAGCCCCCACGCCGCCGCCGTCTTCGCGCTGATGCGGGACGCCAATCCGCAACTGACACCGGACGACCTGGATGCGCTGCTGGCCAACGGCCAGCTCACCCAAGACAAGGGCGACCCCGGCCGCGATCCCGTCTACGGCCACGGCCTGCTGGACGCCTACAAATCGGTACAGGCGGCGAACAAGGGAGCCACCCAACCGGTGATCGCCGCCGACCCGGAGACGCTGGACTTCGCCAATGTAGATACAATGCTGTCGGTGGAAATCCGCAATATCGGCGCCGACGGCGCCTCGGTGGCCGACACCCCTCAGGCCGGCGCCGGCTGGATCACCGGCGTGGAGGCGGTGGATGTGGACCACAACGGCTTCGGCAGCTACCGCGTCGACGTGGACCGCAGTGGACTGGCCGACGGCAGCCACAGCAGCGAAGTGGTCTTCCCCATCAGCGGTGCCGACGACTTCCGGCTGCCGGTGGAACTCCGGGTGGGCGCGGGCAACAGCGGCTATCACGCGGGTTACCTGTATATCCGGCTGCTGAAACCGGCCGACGGGGGCGGCTACGAAACCGTACAGCAACTGGCCAGATCCACCGACAACGGCGAGTACCCCTTCGAGTTCACCGGCCTGGAATCCGGCGACTACGCTATCGCCGCCGGCTCCGACCTGAACGGCAACGGCAGCATCTGCGATGCGGGCGAAGCCTGCGGCCTCTATCCGGACAATGGAGAGAAATCCTTTGCGGTAGATGGCGACCGGCAGGATCTCGACTTTGTCGCCGGCTATCCCAACGACGGGGACTGATCCCTGTTGGAGCGCCGGGAGCGCCGAGTCCCAGCTCGGCAAGCGGGCCGCAGGCCCGCCACAAGCTCCCAGGCAAATGCCACTATCCTCAGATTCCCACCACCGGCCGCTCCGGCTCACTCCATTCCACGTGGTATTTCTGTTGCTCCGGGCGATCCACCCGCGAGAAGGTGTGCGCACCGAAGAAATCGCGCTGGCCCTGCAGGAGGTTGGCGGGCAGGGATTCGGTGCGGAAGGCGTCGTAGTAGCTGAGCGCCGAGGACAGCGCCGGCACCGGAATGCCGTTGATGGTGGCGTCGGCCACCGCGCGGCGCCAGTTGCCCTGGTGCTCGGCGATCTGCCCGGCGAAGAAATCGTCCAGCAGCAGGTTGGAGAGTCTGGTGTCGCGCTCGTAGGCGTCGCTGATGGACTGCAGGAAAACCGCGCGGATGATGCAGCCGGCACGCCAGATGCGCGCAATACCGGCGAAATCCAGTTGCCAGCCCTGCTCCCGCGCCGCCAGCTTCATCAGGTCGAAGCCCTGGGCGTAGACGCAGATCTTGGCGCAATAGAGGGCGTCGTGCAGTTGCGCTATGGCCTCGGCGCGCCTGGCCGGCTCCATGGGCGCCACGGCCGGGCCCTGCAGCTTCTGCGCCGCGCGGGTGCGCAGCACCTTGCGGGTGGACAGGGCGCGGGCGTAGACGGCCTCGGCGATGCTCGGTGCCGGGCAGCCCACTTCCAGGCTGCTGACCGCGGTCCACAGGCCGGTGCCCTTCTGGCCGGCGCGGTCGAGGATCACATCCACCAGCGGCTGCTCGGTGTCCGCATCGGTAGTCGAGAGTACCTCGGCACTGATATCGATCAGGTAGCTGTTCAGCGGGCCCCTGTTCCACTCGCGAAACACCGCGGCGATATCCGCCGGCGCCATGCCCAGCGAACTGCGCATCACATGGTAGGCCTCGCAGATCATCTGCATATCGGCGTACTCGATGCCGTTGTGCACCATTTTCACATAGTGGCCGGAACCGATGGGGCCGATATAGGTTGCACAGGGCTCGCCCTCTTTTACCGGATTGCCCGGCTCGAAGCGCTCGATCGGCTGACCGCTGGCCGCATCCACCTTGGCGGCAATGGCGTGCCAGACCGGCTCGATACGGCTCCAGGCGTAGGGATCGCCACTGGGCATCAGCGAGGGCCCGAAACGCGCGCCCACTTCGCCGCCGGAAACCGCGGTGGTGAAGAAAATCAGCTTGCCTTCGTAGCGCTTCGCGCGCTCGACGGAATGGGTCCAGAGACTGTTGCCGGTATCCACGACGATATCGTCGGCCTTCAGGCCCGCATCCAGCAGCTTGTTGCAGACATCGTCCACCGGCGCGCCGGCGGGTACGGAGAGAATGATCAGGTGCGGCGCCTTTACTTTGGCCAGCAGCTCGGTATAGGAGTTGCAGGTCTCCACCCGCGACGGCCGGCCACCGCGCTCCCTTTCACCTTGTGTCTCCCGGGCATCCTGCTCCAGCAGTGTATTCAGGCGGCTGTGGTCCAGGTCGAAGGCACAGACCCGGTAACCGTTATCGGCCAGGTTCAGGATCAGGTTTTTGCCCATGACACCGGCGCCGATAAAGCCTATGTCACAAAGTGAATCAGTCATCGAGTACTCCGCAAATGGCAGTGCTGCTGTCGGGGGCGCGGAGTATAGCAACCGGGGTCCGAAGGTGGGAGGCTAAATATTCACCAGCGGAGTCGGCAGGGAAGCGGCGGAAAGGTGCTGAAACCGGGCATTCAGAAAAATATCCCAACCCCAGCCATTCGCACAATATTTAGTGTTGCAAAGCAATCCTGTCCCAGGCTTTCCCCCTTCACTCCCAATGGCGGGAATAGTTCGCTATGCTCGGTCGGAACGGGCCAGTCACGGCCAGATTCACACCCCACAGCAAGTCACAAAAAATGAGAAGTTTGCTTTTATCAGCTTTGCTCGCAATCGTCTTTCACGCCCAGGCTGTAGAGACAGTCCCCTTCGAGGTGCCGAGAAGCTCGGTAGTGGAACTGGAAGATCGCACAAGCGAGCGCGTCTACCCGCTATTTATCAAACTGCCCCGGAGTTACCCGGAAAACCCGCAACTCCACTACCCGGTCATCTATCTGACCGACGCCTGGTATGCCTTCCAGATTGTCTCAGGTGCCACCCGCTACCCGATGGGTTCCGGCAAGATGGGAGAAGCCATTCTCGTGGGCATTTCCTATTCCAGGGGAGATAGCGGTCAGTCGAGCCGCTTCCGGGATTACACACCGACGCGGGATCGCGACTGGCAATCATTGACCGGCGATGCGGCCAGCCATGCCGGTTTTATTGCCGATACCGTCTTTCCCTATATCGAGAAAAACTACCGTACGGAAAAAGGGAGTCGAACATTTATCGGCAACTCCCTCGGCGGCCTCTTCGGTGCCTATATGCTGCTGACCCGGCCGGATATGTTTGACAACTATATCCTCGGCAGTCCCTCGGTTTGGTACGACGACGATGTAATCCTGTCATTTGACGCAGAACCCACGGACAAGATACGCCGGGTTTTCATTGCAGTGGGAGGGCAGGAAACTCCGGACGCGGGCAACACTATCCACGATATGGTCGAAGGCGCCAGACAACTGTACAGCAAGCTTAAGGGTGAGAGCCGGATAAAGCTGGAAAGCAAGCTTCTGCTGATTCCGGAGGCAAAACACGAAACCGCCTTTCCCACCACGGCAATTCAGGGGCTGGACTGGTTGTACAAAAAGTCATAGCGATTTTTTCAAACCACAATATTTCACTGCACTATGAGCATCGATATCGAAGTTGTGCTTTTTGACCTGGGCGGGGTCCTGGTTGAACTGTGCCCCAGTCCCTTCCCGGATACATGGCTGCCCGACGATCAGACTTTCGACAGTATCGACTGGTTCAAGCCTGAAACCGCCATGTGTTGGAAACACTCGAGATAGAACCGCAACGGGTACTCTTTTTCGACGACAACCCGGTCAACGTGGAAGCGGCGAACAGTATGGGAATACTCGGCAGACAGGTCTGCTCCTTCGACCAGCTCAAAGAAGAACTCGACGGGCTCGGACTAACATCCGGGTAGGCAAACGGGACGGGCTCCGCACTGGTGATCGGGGGCGGCGCGCGGGAGCTGGACGAGGGCGGCAAACCCGAAGAGATCCTGGCCCGGGCCACGAGGCGCAGCCTGAAGCCGGGCTAGTGCCCGCTTCTCCAGTCGATACTTTCACTCGAAACCATTCTGTCGCGGGGCCCTTTTGTGTATCATCCCCACCCTTTAGCGCATTTTTTAACCAGTGCGCATGGTACGGGCAGTCCTGCGGGGCAACCGATATAAGAACGACGCCAGAGGAAAGATGGATGACGACAAGCGCCTCCTCCCATGAACAACAGCTGCCGGGCGGTCGAAAGAAAGCCTTCACCCGCTTCCTGGACACCGTGGAATGGCTGGGCAACCTGCTGCCCCACCCGATCACCCTGTTCGCGATGTTTGCCATCGGCGTGGTGGTCATCAGCGGCATCGCCTCCTGGTTCGGCCTGGCCGTGGCGGACCCGCGCCCGGTGGGCGCCGACGGCCGCGCGCCGGGCGGCGTGATCGAGGTCTTCAACCTGTTCAGCGGCGAGGGGCTCAGGATCATCGTCACCAGCCTGGTGACCAACTTCACCGGTTTTGCGCCGCTGGGCACGGTACTGGTGGCGCTGCTGGGTGTGGGCGTGGCCGAACACTCGGGGCTGCTCTCCGCCGCGGTGCGTGGCCTGGTCATGCAGGCCTCGAAACGGACGGTCACGGTGGTCGTGGTGTTCGCCGGTATTCTGTCCAACACCGCCTCGGAACTGGGCTACGTGGTGCTGATTCCGCTGGCGGCGATGATCTTCCACTCCCTCGGCCGCCACCCGCTGGCGGGGCTGGCGGCGGCTTTCGCCGGGGTGTCCGGCGGCTACAGCGCCAACCTGCTGATCGGCACCGTGGATCCGCTGCTGTCCGGCATCACCGAGTCCGCTGCGCATATGATCGACCCCGGCTACACCGTCGGCCCGGAAGTGAACTGGTTCTTCATGATCGTCAGCACCTTCCTGGTCACCTTCGTCGGCAGTTGGGTGACCATCGCCATCGTCGAGCCGAAGCTGGGCAAATACGACCCCAACGAGGCCTCCGTCGACCTGTCCCAGGACAAGATGGGCGCGCTGACCGCCGCCGAGAAACGCGGCCTGAAATTCGCCGGCCTGGCGGTACTGGGCGTCTGCGCACTGCTGGCGCTGTCCATCGTTCCCGAGTGGGGTGTGCTGCGCAACCAGGAGACCGGCGAGGTGGCCGGCTCGCCCTTCCTGAAAGGCATAGTCGCGCTGATCGTGGTCTTCTTCGCGGTCCCCGGCTTCGTCTACGGCCGCGTGACCGGCAGCATGCGCAACGATCGCGACGTGATCAATGCCATGTCCAAAAGTATGGGCACCATGGGTATGTATATCGTGCTGGTGTTCTTCGCTGCGCAGTTCGTGGCCTTCTTCAAGATCACCAACCTGGGCACCATTTTCGCGGTGGTGGGCGCCGACACGCTGCAGAGCATCGGCCTGACCGGCCCGCTGCTGTTCCTGCTCTTTATCATGATGTGCGGCTTCGTAAACCTGATGCTGGGCAGCGCCTCGGCCCAGTGGGCGGTGACCGCACCCATCTTCGTGCCCATGCTGATGCTGCTGGGCTACGCGCCGGAAGTGATCCAGGCCGCCTACCGGATCGGTGACTCGGTAACCAATATCATCACGCCGATGATGAGCTATTTCGGCCTCATCGTCTCTTTTGCGACGCGCTACAAAAAGGACCTGGGCATCGGCACCCTGATCGCCACCATGATCCCCTACTCCATCTTCTTCTTTATTGGCTGGACCCTGCTGTTCTTTATCTGGGTCTTCGCCTTCGGCCTGCCGGTGGGGCCGGGCGCGGCCACCTACTACAGCAGCTAAATACCATGGGTCCGACCGGTATCGCGCAGCGTGCCGGCCGGTTAGAATCCACCGGGTGACACCAAATTCGGGAAACATACTATGAGCTCACTACAGGACCAACTACAGAAAACCGGGCTGGTGGACGGCAAGAAGGCCAAGCAGGTCAGCAAGGAAAAGCGCAAGCAACAGAAAGTGGCAAAGAAATCCGCGCAGCCGGTGGTGGACGAAACCAAGGCCGCGGCCGAGAAGGCGCGCGAGGAAAAGGTGGCCCGCGACCGCGCCCTGAACGCCGAACGCGAGGCCGCGGCACAGGAGAAAGCCATCGCGGCGCAGATCCGGCAGATGGTGGAGAGCAACAAACAGCCGAAGGGCAACGGCGATATCGCCTATAACTTCACCTTCGACAAAAAGATTAAGACCATCCATGTCACCGAAAAAATCCGCGAGCACCTGGCCAACGGCCGCCTGGTAATCGTCGCCCAGGACGAGTTGTTCGAACTGGTACCGCGGGTGATCGCCGACAAGATCGCCGAGCGCAATGCGGATATCGTCGTTCAGCCACCGGCACAATCCGGCGAACCGGACGAGGACGATCCCTACGCAGAGTTCCAGATTCCCGACGACCTGATGTGGTAACCGGGGTGCCCCGGCAGGAAATTGTCGCCGCCGTGCAGCGGTGGCTTGTCGAGGTGGTGGTGGGCCTCAATCTCTGCCCCTTTGCCCGCCGCCCACTGCGCGCCGGACAGGTGCGCCTGGCGGTCAGCGAGGCGCGCGACGACGACCCCCTGATGGCCGAACTGCTGGCGGAGATGCAGCGGCTCGACCGGGCGCCTGTGGAAGAGCTGGAAACCACGCTCCTGATCCTGCCCGACCACCTGCCGGATTTTGCGGACTTCAACCAGTTTCTCGACCTGGCCGAGTGGCTGATCGAGCGGCACGACTACAGCGGCATCTACCAGCTCGCCACTTTCCATCCGGCCTACCAGTTTGCCGGCACGAATCCCGCGGATGCGGAAAACCTCACCAACCGCGCCCCCTACCCGATACTGCACCTGATCCGCGAGGCCAGTATCGAGCGGGTCCTGAAAAGCTACCCCGACCCCGAAAGCATTCCCGAAAACAATATCCGCCGGGTGGAATCACTGGGGGAAGAGGAAAAACACAGGCTGTTTCCGTACCTGTTCCGTTGGTAACAGGTAGCCACAACACCGTAGGAGCCTGCCGTGCAGGCGAATGGATCGGTGTAAGATGGGCACATCGCCGTGGTCGCTACCCCACATCGGGCAGCCCCCCCGCCGCACTCTCCAGATGCGCCAGACCCGACGCCCTGCCGCACTGGTAGCCCCGCTCCAGCAGATGTGGCTCGCGGGTAAAGCGCCCCACCGGAAAATCCTCCGGCGGCGCAATGGCGGTGACACGGCAACCCGCCGGTGGCGACTGGATAAAGTCCAGCGCCCGGTTGTAGCGCTGCGACCGCTCGAGCACCGCCTCGAACAGCCGCGCGTGATCGTGGAAAAAGCGCTTCATCAGTTTCGGCGCCGAACCCTCCCGCTTGCGGTAGCCGAGCGGGCGCGACAGCACCACGGTGATATCCCGCGCCCCCTGTTCGTAGGCGCGGAGCACGGGAATGGAATCCGCCAGGCCGCCATCGGTCATGGGCTCGCCGTTCACCCGGGGAAAATCGCGGTAGAAAAGCGGAATGGCGCAGGAGGCGGGAAACACTTCGTGCATGTTTTCCGCCGTCACTTCCAGATAGCGGGCCTCGCCGGTGTGGATACTGGTGGTTACCGCATAGAGGGGAACGCCGTTGTCGCAATAGCGACGGACATTCAGCGGCACCTCCTTGTAGGAGGCGTGCCAGAGCCAGCTGACATCGCAGAAGTGCCCGCCTTTCAGGGCGCGCCGCCAGTCGATGAAATCCGCCCGCCGGGCGTGGTCGAGCAGTACCCGGCGGCTGCGACCCCAGTCGCCCGCCAGATAACCGATCAGGTTGGTGGAGCCGGCGGAGACACCGATGGCAAAATCGAAAGGCGCGTGATCCACTTCGATAAATGCATCCAGGACCCCGGCCGCGAAGATACCGCGCATGGCGCCGCCCTCCACCACCAGTGCAGAACGATGATTCCCGGCCGATGTATGCATCTCTGTCCCCAGAACAGCAGCGATCACTTGGTCACTCAGGACAGATTCTACTCTCGCATCCCGGTTATTATCCACCCGGTTTTACTGACTTTTCCAACCAGCCTGGCGATTGCGACCACTTTGCCGCCGCCGGCTTACCCCGGTATGATCGACTGACTGTTCATCGCAATCAATTCGATAAACCCATGCAATCCATCCGCTTTACCGCCCCCTGGAGCCGCCAGCTGAAATGGCTGACCGCCCTGGTCGCACTCCTGCTGCTGGCACTGCCGTCGATTCTGCTGAGCAGGGCACCGGAAACGGCATCTGCCCTGTTCGCGGTCTCCATCTGGCTGCCGCCGACAATCCTCGCACTCGGCGCCCTGTTCGCCATCCGCGGCTACGAGATCGAGGGACAGATGCTGCGGATCCTGCGCCCGGGCTGGAAAACCCGCATCGACCTGAAAGACCTCCAGAGTGCAGAAGTGAAACCCGAGGCCATGCGCGGCTCGGTACGCATTTTCGGCAATGGCGGACTCTTCGGCTTTATCGGCCTGTTCCGAAACAGCACCCTGGGGCGCTACCGCGCCTTCGCCACCGACAGTGCCAACTGTGTGGTACTCCGCTTCCCCGTACACACCCTGGTAGTGACCCCCGACAGGCCGGAGCAGTTCATCGCCGCGCTGAATACCCCGACACCCTGACACAGTCCCCTTCACAGCGGCGCACGGTGCTTCCACCAACCCCGGAGCACACTTTCCTATACTTGCCGCCAAGGAATCAATCAGGGCTGCCCCGAATATGACATTACCCGCACGGACGCGCATCGCCACACTGCAGATAACCCTCGTTTTCCTGATCGCCTCCGGCTGGGTATGGGCCCAGCAGGACGATCCGTCCTCCGAGCAGAAAACCGCAGAATCGGCGACGGAGCAGAAAGCAGACGCCGGGGAAAAGCCGACACCGGCGATTCCCGAGCGTATTGTGGACCCGAGCATCGGTATCGACGAGCTGACACTGCGCCTGATCCCGTTGAGCAAGGACGAGCTGGCCACTGCGGCCGACGCCTGGTTTTCCCTGTACAAAGACAAAACCCAGGAAATGATGGAGGCGCAACTGAAACTCGCCGGCGCCAGCGGGGAGACCGTGCCCGCCGCGCGAGAGGCGTTGGTAGCCATCGGCAGCGAGCGCGAAGCCGTCGGCCAATCCCTGGGCACCGTATTGCGAAATTGGGAACGCAAAGGCGGCAACGCCGACAAGATCAAGGAATACCGGGCCTACCGCTCGGCGGTGGTGATGGCCCAGACCCGCACAGCGGATCCGGGCACCATCTGGCGACGCATCCGCGGCTGGCTGTTCTCCGCCGATGGCGGTCTCAAACTATTGATCAAATTCGGCATATTTTTCGGTGCACTGCTGGGCCTCATCGCGGTGGCCAGAATCATCGGCAGCTGGGCCAGGCACACTGCGCGTCGTTCTCCCCACATTTCGCGGCTGCTGGAAAACTTTATCGAGGCCGCTGTTTTCTGGCTGCTACTCGCGGTTGGCATACTGCTTGTACTGTCGCTGATGGGAATCAACGTTACACCCCTGTTTGCGCTGATTGGCGGTGCTTCCTTTGTGGTCGCCTTCGCCATGCAGAGCACCCTCGGCAACCTGGCCGCCGGCCTGATGATCATGTTCAGCCGTCCCTTCGACGAAGGGGATTTTGTCGATATCGGCGGCGTGGCGGGCACGGTAAAAGCCGTCGGCATGATGTCCACCACTGTGATCACGCCGGACAACCAGGTCATCATCGTTCCCAACTCCAATGTCTGGGGCAATGTCATTACCAACACCACCACCGCCACCCGGCGGGTGGACATGACCTTCAGCATCGGCTACGACGACGACATGGAAACCGCACAGCGGGTACTGGAAGAGACAGTTCAAAACCACCCCAAGGTACTGAAAAGCCCCGAACCGATGATCCGGGTGGCGGAACTGGCGGCCAGTTCGGTGAATTTTATCGTGCGCCCCTGGGTAATGGGCCAGGACTACTGGGATGTCTACTGGGACCTGACCCGGCAGGTGAAGGAGACCTTCGACGCAAACGGGATCTCGATTCCCTTCCCGCAGCAGGATGTGAATGTGCGCGGTGGCGAGTCGCCCCTGCCTTCCGGCAATGACGGCGAAGCCAAGACGGGAAACTGATAGACTGGCGCGAAAACAGAAAAGAGTTCAAACCATGCGAATATTGTCCCTACTGCTGTTTTTCCTGTTATCCCCGGTCGCTCGGGCAGAATCGGAATGCGTGATACTGCTGCACGGGCTGGGCAAGTCCGATTCCTCCATGGCAGAACTGGAGGCCGCCATCGCGGACGCCGGATTCGCCACCGTCAACGTGGACTATCCCTCCACCGACAAGCCGATCGAACAACTGGCCGGCCCGGCCATAGCGCCGGCGCTGGACCAGTGCGACGGTCGCGACAGGGTCAATTTTGTCACCCACTCCATGGGCGGCATTCTCGTGCGGCAGTACCTGAGCCATGTAGCCGTCGACAATCTCGGCCGTGTGGTGATGCTGGGGCCGCCCAACAACGGCAGCGAGGTGGTGGACCGGCTGGGCAGCTTCCCCGGTTTTCACTTCATCTACGGCGACGCCGGCCTGCAACTGGGCACCGGCAGCCTCAGTGTACCCAACAAACTCGGGCCGGCCGATTTCGACCTGGGCATCATCGCCGGTACGCGCAGTATCAACCTGATACTGTCACAGATGATTCCCGACGCGGACGACGGCAAGGTATCGGTGGAAAGTACCAAGCTCGACGGCATGAAAGATCACCTGGCGATGCCGGTCACGCATGTCTTCATGATGAAAAATGACAAGGTGATCGCGCAGGTGATTCACTATCTGCGCCACGGTGCCTTTCAGCACCAAGCGGAAGATGTGGCCGATCCCGGTTCTGCATAGCGCCGGAGTAAACAGCCCATTGCGCCGGCACGAGTCGCCGGCAGGAAAGACGCCATGACAACACAACACCTGTGTGTCTATCCTGGGTGGCGCCGGGGTAACTTCCGTGACCGGCCGATAGGCCTATTGGAATAATCGGGCCGCGGCAGGCCGGGCGAACGCCAGATTCGACCCAATATCCAGCATCACGGGCAGATTCAAACCAGGCGGCATCCACCGTAGGGGCCCATTCCACCGGCAACCAGAACGAACACAAGGTTCCCCTTTACATGGCGGGCCCCGCCTGGCCTGTCCCAAATAATTTCAGGTTTCGAAAAAACTGCCGCCCGCAAGGCAACCGCTGTTATTTCTGCAAGCTGTATCCTGCTCCCGGCTTGATTGTCAATCGAATGTCCCTTTCTCCAAAGTCTCTGTCATCCTCTCTGTTGAAGACATGCAGGTGTATATGCAACGCGGACTGATCAGCGGAGAGGGAGAGAAAATTTTGAAATTTACCCTGGTGCCAGAGTCGCTCGATAGTTCCCAGTATCTCAGACTCTGAACTCCCTTCGTCGCCATCCCCTGCACTCATCCAATCGGATATATCCTCATCAATTGGAGGACGATTTGTCAACGCCGACGAAGTGACCTGATAAAGCGGCTTCTCAAATCCAGGTGGCTGGAATTTGAATGCATTAGAGATATGAATATCGCCAGATAAATTGATCAGTTCCATATCCGGTCTGGAATGATGGAGATCCCTCAGGATATCGATCAACCGGCTCAGTTGACGCCGGTTTGCCGGGGAATGCCAACTGTCTCGAATGTCATCGTGATGGCCCATCCATTTCGTCAAGGCTGACTCGGATCCCAGAGCCTCGAGGGTCTCCCCGACATAGATAAAGGGAACGCAATTCCCCATCAGAAGGTACTTAATATCGGCAGCGTTTTTAACGGCTCCACAAAATCGTTCAAAATCATCCAGCTGCTGATCGCTGACTACCTGGCCCGGCTCACTCCAGCGCTGGGAGTTGATATATCCGGAAGAAAAAGTTGCCTCCGCTGGAAGCAGCAGGTCCTCACCGTAGTTCCGGCTGTTGCGCCCATCAAAAATGAAAGCGGCCAAAGGGCTATCCAGGTAGGCCTGGTGGTTGTCTATGTCTGCGTTTTCCCCTGCTTCGCTACGCAAGCGTGGGCTTAGCTGAAACAGATACTCCTCCGCTGCCTGTCTGGCGATATCCCTCATAGCCAGGTTTTCTTCAATGAAATCACCCTCATCACTGCCATAGCCATCGCGGATTTCGTGGTCGTCCCACATAGCGAGATGGGGATAATCACGCATCACTGCCTGCATTGCCTCAAAGCTCCAATGGTATCGATAGCAGAGACGATAGAGCGACAGCAGATCCTTGCGCAATCCAGCGTTCCTGAACCAGGCGGTTTTTCCATCAACCTGGCGGGCAAAATTGAGATTGTGGACTCCGTCGGAGTAACTGGTGTCTCCCAGGGCCCAAACACAATGTGGATCGACGGACTGGACAACACTTCGGTACCACTCCAGTATCGCCTCGGAATGCTTCCAAAGTACGGCCCCCGGACCTTTGTCCTGAAACGGCTGGTGACAGGACCAGGCGACCAGCTTTGCAACATCCCGATCGGATTCCTCACGGAAGCTGAGCCGCCCTTCCATCGTCGGCTCGATATCATATACCAGACGGCTCAGCTCCCCCCGCCGCTCTGCGCTCTGCGCCAATAGCCGAGCCGAGCGCCCGCCCAACAGACCCGGGCTATTCTGATAAAGAGCTTCCGCCTCCTCGTACTCTTCCTCCTTCTCATTGGCACAATGCGTTTTGATCAGGCGCCAGTACCAATCCCGGTATACCTGCAGCTCGACGGGGACACGAATTTCCAGCAGCTCAGGACGGCTGTTAAATGCCTGGAAATTGACACTCTGACGAATCAATGCATCTTCGCTCAAGTTCCCTTCGGGATAGACAAGTAACAGAAAGCGACCGCCATAGGTCGGCCGTAGCAACAGGTTACGCGCCCACTGACCTGCCTGCCCCATAACCGCGATATTGTTCAGGCGTACAGGGTAACTGACAGGCTGAAGGCGCTCTGTGGCGAGTGCTGTGATATCTGCAGCAGGAGATACAGCTGCCACGGCTGTATCTCCAATGGCATCCATTGGGCGACTCATGACACTTTGAAGGCGTGCTTGCTCAAAACAGACTCCAGGTGTTGACCGAGGACCAGCTCCGAATCGTAGCTATCCAAAGTCAAGGACTCCCTGTCAGCCTCACTCATACGCTCGCGCATCTCCTCAACAGAGCTTCTCTGACCATCAATATAGTCCCTGACACTTTCAAAAAGCTCAGCCCATTCCTGGTCAACAGAATTTTCGAACACTTCAAAGAAAGTCTCTTCCGAATCTGGATGAACCGGCAAGAAGAATCGTATCGCCTCGACATTCAGAAAGTGATACGGAGAAAGCCCTGACGCAGACAGGCTTCCTGGCGATGCAGGTTCCGGTTCAATACTCGCGCGGCTCCAGTCCACGCACCGCTTGATAATCCCCTGATAGAAGGACCAGTGGCTCTCACTACCACTCCCCTGGAATATTTTTTTCATAAGCGCGACGAAGGCGTAATCCTTCAGATCTTCAACACTACTTTCGTACTTTCTGATCAATTCCTCGGACTTTAGACGAGCATACTTTCTGGCCTGCACCTCTACAGCCTCTCTTCGGGCCGGATTAACCTGATCATTAATCCTGTCATACTCTCTTTTCTTTTCAAGATAGGACTGGGTCAGCTTGTATTTACTAACCGACACATCCAGCCATATAGAATTTGGATTGCCCGTAAGCGTATTCTCATCAAATATCTTAAACCCGACTTTGATCTCTATATGGGACCCCCTTTCGTGTTCCTCAACGTCGTAATCAAGAACCTCATACTGATCGGAATCGAGAGTAGTGGACCAAATACCACTGGAATCCTGCTTAAAGGAAACCTTCACATCATTTGATATAAGGAACCCATCTGAAAGCTCTTCATCCGAAAGCTCTATCCTAACCACCTCTGAGTAATTATTATCTCTCTCCCAAAAATTACCATCACTGATCTCCGAGCTGCGAATCTTGGTTGTACTTTTGTGTACTCTCTCAAACCCTTCATAGGTCGGGGCCGGCTCCGCAGGATCAACCACCGCATTCTCTCTGATATAATCGCTTTCCACCTTACTCCGATAATCCTTTATTACCTGCTTTAGCCTGGAGAACGGATTGACAATACGAGGACACCAGACTGCGCCGATACCATCCAGAAAGTGGGTCACTTTCACTGGGGAAAACACCTCAAAAGCCACCTCACTGGTTGAAAAAGTGCTATCCTTCCCCTCCGTGACATACTCCCGTGCATGACTGCTTGAATTGGAGCCCCCAACAATTTTCTGTGAAGCATTGACCTCCGATATACGACTCAGTGTGGATTCAATCAGATTCCGCTTTTCGTTACGGCTGCTGTCCTTCGAAAAGCCCTCCTCGCTCATGGTTTGTCCGAGGTTGGAGCCATAGTCAAAGAGTGTACCCATACGCTGCTTGATCTGGCTGGCGATAAGCTGGTTACTACTCAGGCTGTCCTGTGCGCGATTGAGGGAGTAGTCCTGACTCTCCCGACCTGTACTGTGGCTCCGGCTGATACTCAGAGTGCTATTCGGTGCAACAGAGTTTGCCGCCACAGGGCCACGAAACTGTGGCTTTCCAAGTGCCAGCTCCACTCTCTCCTGACGCAAGAACGCCCATTCCCGGCTTTCGGCGATCACCGGATCCTCGATAGTATCTATAGTTCCCAGAACTCGGTCGGTGTCGATCTTTCCCGCAACCGCACCTACCAGCCTTTGCCGAAAGTCCGGCTGCTCTTCAGCAATCTTCCGCAATTCGGCAGCCTTTCCCGAGAGGTATTTCAGTCCCCTATCCAGCATATGCTCGGCCATCTTCTCCTGAGTTTTCCTCACTTTTCCTGACGCCAAACCCAGGTGTTCAACAACAAGTTTCATTCGATCACTTTTAGGCAGATCTAGGAATTTCTTTGAAAAAATACCATCATTATTGAACATGACTTCGGACTCAGCGAGCTGGTGAACAACAGTATTCGGCTCCGCCGCTCTACTGAGAATATTCATGTGCGTATCCAGCTGCGCCTCATCGGCTTCCATCTCTCTTACATCCGTATTCGAAACGATCTCATTCACGGGAACCCTGTCCGGCTTGAATCGACGAAGCCGATCAAGTCTTTTTCTCGAAGAAACGGTGGTACTTTTCAGCTGCGGCTCAATCACCATCTTTGCATCAATTTTCTTTACAGGCTTTCTGCTATCAGATTCAGAGTACTGGTCGAGCAATAGATTGGGAACAGCCGGAATCTTTCCCCACTTCTCATTATATTCCACCACACTATCTAAAAGCTCTGACGTCCTTGCCAGATCCAGAATAAAACTAAAGCTTCTTTTAAAATGATAGGCATAAGTCATAGGCCCCATTCTCGGAATCAGGGAGAATGATTCATATTCGGAAGTTATTACATTGGACTCGGACAGATCTGTGGGTAGAGCGGCGGCAGGTATATTTGTGTGTATTTCAGACATTTGTTTCAATCCTTGATCTTATTGTTTCCTGGCATTCGAGAATTACAGACTCAATCTCAGTAAAACAACTTTACAGAGTATGGAAAGATATGCCAATAGAATATCCCTGAATATATAAAACCCTCCTGAAATTACATTCAATTACGGCAGATTACAGTATATTTCAAGGATATCGCGCCAAAGACTCAACGACTCCCGTCTATAGAAATGAGCTGACACACCAGTACAGTAAGAGATTTACTCATTTATTAATACGTGCATAAGTAGCCCGACATGAAATTTCAGACACGCTGTGAATACATCCGTGTACGCTCGTAATCGGCATCCATGCCCCATACGGTCCGAAATTTCATGTCGGGCTACTTATGCACTCCTTAGTAAAAACCGCCAATTAGTGTGGTACAAGAAACTGGCAATCCGACAAGTAAATCAACCATTCATCTCCCGGATTCGACTTGGAAGTGCATATCTGAAAACTCAAGCTGATAGCGCTTCGAAAGCGCCGTACCGGCAACACCTAACAGTGACTGTAATTCAGCCCTCTCGGTTATTCTTATATACAGATTGCAGGCTCCGAGAAAGAGGAAATGCGGAATCAAGAAACCTGATATCTTTCGTTACGGAACACGAACATCAATGTCCCTGCTTCTCGACAGAAATGGAGCACGGGACGGGAAGCGAGCTTAGACTCCGGCACAAAACTCTGGGCGATAACCGCTTATCAGTGTTTCACCGTACCGGAAAACACATTCATGACAATCACGCCCAGAACAATCAGCCCCATCCCGATGACTGCGGGCAGATCCGGAATCTGCCTGTAAACCATAGCCCCGGCAATGGCCACCAGCACGATACCCATGCCAGACCAGATAGCGTAGGTCACTCCCACCGGAATCGTGCGCAACACCAATGTCAGCAGGTAAAACGCTATACCGTAGCCAACAGCGACGATCAGCGTCGGGATCGGCTTGGTGAACTGCTCTGTCGCCTTCAGAGCCGTTGTAGCCACGACTTCGGCAACGATGGCTATCGCCAGATAGAGGTAGGCAATCTGCATATTCTACTCACTGAGCATGGAAGCCCTAATCTTACTGCTTTCACTCAAGGATAGGTGTAGTTTGCCTGCAACCCCAGAGGAATCCCCAGTGTCCAGTAAGCCACAAGGAACAGGGACCAGCAGAACAGGAACACCAGTGAATAAGGCAGCATAATCGAAACCAGTGTGCCGATACCGGTGCTCTTCACGTAGCGCTGGCAGTAGACCACCACCAGAGGAAAATAGGGCATCAAGGGTGTGATGATATTGGTGGAAGAATCCCCCACCCGGTAGGCGGCCTGGGTCAGGTCCGGCGAGAAGCCGATCTGCATCAGCATAGGCACGAAGATCGGCGCCAGCAATGCCCATTTGGCGGAAGCCGAACCGACGAACAGGTTAATGAAGCCCACTAGCAGAATTATCCCCATCAGGGTAATCGGCCCAGGCAGGTTCATGGCCGCCAGCATATTGCCGCCCTCCACCGACAGCAGGGTGCCCAGGCCTGAACGGGCGAATTCGGAAATAAAAAGCGCACAGAAAAAGGCCATCACGATGTAGTAGGCCATGGAACTCATGGTTCTGGACATCGCATCGATAACATCTTTGCTTTTCCCGAAGGTGCCCGCGGCATAGCCAAACACTACACCGGGAATAATAAACAACAGAAAAATCAGCGGTACAATGGACTTCATCGCCGGGGCGTCGAAAGAAGCCAGCTGGCCCTCGGCGTCGCGCAGCGCCGAAGTCTCGGGGAACATCCAGGCTACCAGGCCGACGATACCGGCTGCCATCACCGCCACCGACAGGTAAAGCGCTTTCTTTTCGCGCCCGCCCAGCTCGTGGATAACCGGCATTTCTTCCTTGTCGCCATCGATGGCGACATCTTTAAGACGCGGCTCAATAACCTTGTCCGTCAGCCACCAGCCCAGCCCCGTGATCACAAGACAGGAGGCCGATGTAAAGAACCAGTTATTGAGCGGGTTCAGCTGTACCCCGGAATCGACAATCTGTGCCGCCGTCTGGGTAAACCCCTGCAGCAGTGGATCTATTGCCGAGGGAACAAAATTGGCAGAAAAGCCACCGGAAACCCCGGCGAAAGCGGCGGCGATACCCGCCAGCGGATGGCGCCCGGCCGCATAGAAAATAACCCCGCCTAGCGGAATCACCAGCACATAGCCCGCATCCACCGCCGTATGACTGACAATGGCTACCAGAATCAGTATGGGTGTAAGCAGTTGCTGCGGTGTGACCGCCAGCAACTTTTTCAGTACTGCATTGATAAAGCCACTGTGCTCCGCAACACCCACACCGAGCATGGCCACCAGCACCACACCCAGGGGCGCGAAGCCGGTAAAAGTGGTCACCATCGTCGACAGAAAACGTGCCAGTTCATCCCCGGAAAGCAGATTGGTCACCTGAATCGCGTCACCGGTAGCGGGGTGCAGAGTATCGAAGCTGACACCGGACAGTATCCAGGACAGCCCCCAGATAACCAGCATCAGGACCAGGAAGAGCACCGCCGGGTCCGGCAGGCGATTGCCCACCACTTCGATAAAATTGAGGGACCGGTTGATCCAGCCGCTGCCCGACCCGGAGTTTTGTTGGATGCGTGCCACGATAGCCCCCTGTTGTTATCGATTTCTGGTGCTGTTTGTCTTCCATGAACGGCCCGCTACCGCGGTCCTCCAGTCAGTACTGGCCGCTGCGGTGAGAGAGCCCGGCAGCCGTCAACCAATCTTGCGGATACCTACGGCGTGACGCAGTTCTTCGAGAAACGGTGCAGAGTAAGCGCGGGCCTTGTCCGCCCCCTTTTCCAGCTCCGCTTCGATTTCCGCCGGATTGGCCAGCAATTCATTGTAGCGCTCGCGGGCCTCGCCGATCTGGCCGTTGACCAGTTCGAACAACTGCTTCTTGGCCTCGCCCCAGGCAATGCCCTGCTCGAACGCCTTGCGCATTTCCGCGGTCTGCACCTCGGAGGCAAACGCCTTCCAGATCTGGAATACCGTGGAGGTATCCGGGTCCTTCGGCTCGCCCGGCTCCAGCAGGTTGGTTTTGATCTTGTTGATATGCTTCTTGAGTTTCTTTTCCGGCAGGAACAGCGGGATGGTATTGCCGTAGCTCTTGCTCATCTTGCGGCCGTCGAGGCCCTGCAGGACCGCCACATGGTCTTCCACCACGGCTTCCGGCAGCGCGAAGTGGTCGCCGTAATGATGGTTGAAGCGCTGGGCGATATCCCGGGCCATCTCGATGTGCTGGATCTGGTCGCGGCCCACCGGCACCCGCTGGGCGTTGAACATCAGCATATCCGCGGCCATCAGGATCGGGTAACTGTAGAGGCCCATGTTGATACCGAAATCCGAGTCTTCGCCGTCGGCGCGGTTGGCATCCACCGCCGCCTTGTAGGCATGGGCACGATTCATCAAACCCTTGGCGGTCTGGCAGGTGAGCAGCCAGGTCAGCTCGGGGATCTCGTGGATATCGGACTGGCGGTAGAAGACCACATTGTCGGTATTGAGCCCCAATGCCAGCCAGGTGGCGGCGATCTCCAGGGTGGACTGGTGCACCTGCTCCGGGTCCTGGCATTTGATCAGCGCGTGGTAGTCCGCCAGGAAGTAGAACGACTGGTTGTTCTCCTCCTGGCTGGCGGCGATCGCGGGGCGAATCGCGCCCACATAGTTGCCCAGGTGGGGGGTGCCGGAGGTGGTGATGCCGGTCAGTACGCGCTGCTTACTCATAAATCCTTGCTGTTCCATGCTGTCTGATCTGGAATTGAGGGGCGAATAATACCCTTTTCACAGGCGCGGTTGTATGGTGCGGGCTAGCGCGCCCCTCCACCCGACGCCAGATTGCCGAGCAGCGCCCGGTAGTCACCGACCCAATCGGACCAGCACAGACCCGATACATCCGGCACCTCCGCGCGCTCGCCCGCTTCGATACGGCGGGCACAATCGAGCATGGCCCCACTCAGCTCAGCCGCGCAGGAATCGATATCCGCGGAAAAGCGGTAGCCGCCGGGCCCGAACCACTCGGGATAGGCGAGGCTGTCCGGTACCACTGGCCGACAGCCAGCGGCGACGGCCTCGAGCACCGCCAGTCCCTGGAAGTCGTGGCGGGCCGTGGACAGGACCGCGTGGCTCTGCCGCAGCAGGCGCCGGTAATCGTCGGCACTGCGCTGATAGCCCCAGGCGCCGAGCGCGCCGTGTTGTTCCAGCAGCTCGCGAATACGGGCGAACTCCGGCGGCTGTCGGCGGAACTGCTGACCCACCATATGCAGGGTAAACGGCCACCTGTGCGCCACAAACCGCTGCAGTGCGGCCAGGAGGATGTCGGGGCCCTTGTCGTACTCCCAGCGGTGGTTCCAGACATACGTCGGCCCGCTGCCCGGACCACCAGCTGCGGGCCCCTCCCCGACAGGCGGCAAATCCGATCGCCCGCCGGGGGCTGCAAACAGTTCATCCTCCAGCGGTACCGGCAATACCTGCGATTTGCCCTCAATCTCAGCGCAGAGCCCCGGCGGCACGAAGTCCGGGAAACGCTTCAGCAATTTCTCCGCGCCCTCCAGCAAAGTACGGCGGTTGTAGTGGGAGTTGAACAGCAGCAGGTCGCCACACAGCGCCGTGTAGACATTCATCAGCTCGGGATTGATATTCGGGTGGGCGCGCTCGCTGCGGGGATAGGCGAACTGGTTTTCGTGGAAATAGACCGCCGTGGGGACCCCGGCGATTTCCGGTACCAGGCCGCGCAGGGCGGAGAGGTCGGTCATGGAAGTGGCGACGATCAAGTCCCAGGGGCGGCGCAGTGTGTCGGCCGCCTCGCCCCGGCCCCAACTGAGGCTGTTGCCGCGCACGCGCCAGCTGAAATGGCGCGGCGGCAGCGCCAGCACCGTCCACTGCCAGTCGGGAATGGCCGCGACCAGGCCGCGCCGCCAGCGCTTGTGGCTGTCGGCGTCGTAGGCGGAGAGGAGCAGGACATTCATCAGGGCTAATGCTTAATCGAAAGAGCGCACATTGGTCAGGCGCGCCAACAGGCTGGAGGTATCCCAGCAGCCGCCGCCGAGGGCCTGTACCTCGCTGTAGAACTGGTCCACCAGCGCAGTGACCGGCAGCAGTGCGCCGTTGCGCTGGGCCTCGTCCAGCACGATGGACAGGTCCTTGCGCATCCAGTCCACGGCAAAGCCGTGTTCGTATTCGCCCGCGAGCATGGTCTTGTAGCGGTTTTCCATCTGCCAGCTCTGCGCCGCGCCCTTGGAGATCACCTCGATCACCTGCTCGGCGTCCAGGCCGGCGGCTTTGGCAAAATGCAGGCCTTCGGCCAGGCCCTGGACCAGGCCGGCGATACAGACCTGGTTGACCATCTTGCACAGCTGGCCGCTGCCTACCGGGCCCAGCAGATTGGCGGCCCGCGCGAAGCAGTCGATCAGCGGGCGGGCGCGTTCGAAATCTGTTTCCGCGCCGCCGACCATCACTGTCAGGGCCCCTTTCTCCGCGCCCGCCTGGCCGCCGGAGACCGGCGCATCGAGAAAGCCGATG
Source organism: Microbulbifer halophilus (assembly GCF_026183675.1). GTDB lineage: Bacteria > Pseudomonadota > Gammaproteobacteria > Pseudomonadales > Cellvibrionaceae > Microbulbifer > Microbulbifer halophilus. Next base: position 89,528 of record NZ_JAPIVK010000010.1, on the reverse strand, counting down.
CCCTTTTCCGCTCCGGCTGCGGCCAGTTCCCGCGCGACGTCGGCGGAGGCGGTGGTGTGGTCGACAAACAGCGCACCGCGGTCCATACCTGCGAAGGCGCCCTGCTCGCCTGCGACCACTTCGCGCAGGTCGTTATCGTTGCCGACACAGGCGAATACCACTTCGGCGCCGCGCGCCGCCTCCGCGGGCGTGGCGAAGGACTCGCCGGGATAATCCGCGAGCCACTGTTGCGCCCGGCTGGCGGTGCGGTTGTAGACCCGCACAGTGTGGCCGGCGCCGGCGAGGTGGCCGGCCATGGGGTAGCCCATGACGCCCAGGCCCAGGAATGCGACGGTTGTCATTTGATGCTCCTTGTTTGGTTCAGTGGCACAGTCGGGCGCCCTCTCCCCCGGCCCCTCTCCCGGAGGGAGAGGGGAGCTATGTTTGCAGCTTTGGGGAGAGCTTCTATCCCACCAGCATCCAGATCAAGCCCGCGCCCAGCAACAGGCGGTAGATCGCGAAAGGCGCCATGCCGATGCGGCTGATAAATTGCAGGAAGAAGTGGATGCAGAGATAGGCGCTGATACCGGACAACAGTGTGCCCAGCAGGATATCGCCCCAGGGTACCGGGCCCCGCTGTGTCGCCAGCTCGTAGGTCAGCAACATGGCGCTGAGCGCGATGATCGGGATCGACATCAGGAACGAAAAACGGGCGGCGTCCTCGCGTTTCATTCCCAGCATCAGGCCGGCGGTCATGGTGATACCGGAGCGGGAGGTGCCGGGGATCAGGGCCAGCGCCTGCGCCAGGCCGATCAGCAGTGCCTTTTTCCAGTCCAGCTCCGCCAGGGTCCGGGTGCGCACACCGCGCACATCGGCCCACCAGAGCAGCACGCCGAAACCGATGGTGGTGGCGGCGATCACCGCCGCCGAGCGCAGTTCCGTCTCGATAAATCCCTGGAAGGCCAGCCCCGCGAGACCCGCGGGGATGGTGGCGAGCGCGATCAGCCAGGCCAGGCGCCCGTCGTCAGTGAAGTTGCCGTCGGCAAAACCGCCCAGGCCGTCGCGAATCAGGGCCCAGACGTCGTTGCGGAAATAGACCATCACCGCTACCAGGGAGCCGAAATGTACCGCGACGTCGAAAGCCAGCCCCTGGTCGGGCCAGCCCAGTACCTGGTGGGGCAGTATCAGATGGGCCGAGCTGGAGATGGGCAGGAATTCGGTCAGGCCCTGGATCAGGGCCAGGATTACGATCTGAAAAATTTCCATGGATGACTTATCGCGCGCGGATTTTTTGTCGTTTTTTCCAGGTCACTTCGTTGCGCAGGTACAGCGGCTCCAGTTCCTCCGCCCGCACCGCGGCGCCACCCTGCAGCAGCGGCAGCGCCAGCTCGGCGATATCCCGCGCGTGAATCGCCGACTCGAGATCGGCTTCCCGCAGCGGCGCGCCGGCACGGTCGCTCGACGGTGCCAGATAGTGCCAGCCGGGACCGGCACCGTACAGCGGCTGCGGCAGGTCGGATTCACGCAATCGCTGCGCGACCTGATCCGGATCCTCTACCGCTTCCGGCAGCAGGCTGTCATTGGGCGCTTCCAATCCGTAAACGCTCCAGTAAAGCTGCTGCATACGCGCATCCAGGGCGCTGGCAATGGCGCCACCCCGCCATTCGGGGTGTGCCCGGCGGGCACCGGCCGCCAGTGCGGCCAGGCTGGAGACCGGCACCACCGGTTTGTCTGCGGCGAAGGCCAGCCCCTGGGCACAGCTGATGGCGATGCGCAGGCCGGTAAAAGAGCCGGGGCCGCGGCTAACCGCCAGCGCGTCCAGGTCCGCAAGCCGCAGGCCCGCATCCCCCAGCACCCGATCGACCATCGGCAGCAGGCGGCGGGTGTGGTCCCGCTCGGCCTTGACGAACTGCTCCGCTGTCCGGCCGTCGCAATGCAGGGCTACGGAACAGGCTCCGGAGGTGGTATCCAGGGCGAGAATCTTCACGGTGTCACTCGTTCTACAACTCGGTGGAGGCGAATTGTGTCACGGTCCGCGAGGCGAGTCATGTATCGCCGCGGACTGGATGCCGATGCGGCACTTTTCCCCTTCCCACAACGCAAAAGCCCCGGCAGTGCCGGGGCTCGGGATAGGCCGGATTACCGCTTCTTCGGCGGGCGACCGCGGCGCTTGGCCGTCTTGCGGGCTGCGGTCTTCTTGCCCACGGTCTGTTTCTTGGGCGGACGTCCGCGGCGCGCCGACTTCTTGGCGGTCGTCTTCTTTTTGGCCGTGGTCTTCCTGGCCGCAGACTTCCTGGGGCGACCGGTCTTTTTCTTGGCGGCCTTCTTGGCCGCTTTTTTGGCTTCCGCCTTGGCCTTGGCCGCAGCTTTCTTGTCCAGGGCCTTGACCTTGGCCGTCGCTTTCCTGGCGGCGGCCTTGACCTTGGTCTCGGCTTTGCGCTCGGCGGCCTTCAACTTCTTCGCATCGGCCCTGGCGCGGCTTTTCTTCCAGCGGGCTTCAAATGCCTTGAGTGCCGCAGCCAGATCCGTCTCGGCTTTTGCAGAGAGGTTCTCGGCCAGATCGCCAATTTTCTGCTTGGCCGCCTCTTCTGCCTGGCGCACGGCATCCATTGCCTTGGCTTTGGCCAGATCCTGTTTTGCCGACGCCACTTTGGCGCGCAAATCTTTGGCCTTGGCATTCGCATTGGTCAGCGATTGTTTTGCGGCCGCCGTGTTGCTCTTCTGAACCCGTGCCCGCGCTTTGGCAACCCGGTCGAGCTGTGTATCCAGTGACTTGGTCGCCGAATCGACCGCTTTCTGCGCCTTGTTCACTGCCGGAGAAACTGCAGCCGGAGCTTTCGCCTTGGCAGCGCGTTTGGTGCGCGCCTTCTTTTTCGCTACTCGTGCCATCCCTTGTCTCCTCTCTGAGTCGTTAGAACTGTCTCTGCAAACTCAAAAGTGTGTTGGTTTGCTGCTGAACAAGGGCCTCCCGCGGGCGGCCATACTGCAAATTCAGAGCGCGCCATAACGTTGAAAACGATACGGCTTTACCAAAGTTAATAAAAAACACCCGCTTTGCAAGAAAAAAAGGCAAAAAAGAAAGGATTTTTTTATAAAAAGTGTGTTTTTTTGAAAAATCGCCCGACAAATCCATTTTCGAACGCATTGGAGACGAAAATCCGGCGCGTTACCGCCGCGGTTTTGCCGGCAATTTTTCTCCCACAATGGTCGCCAGCATCTCGATATGGTCGGGGCGGATATTGAGGGCCGGAATATATCGGTACTGCCCGCCCCCGGCATCGATAAAGTTAGCGCGATTCTCCACAGAAATTTCTTCCAGCGTTTCCAGGCAGTCCGCGGAAAAGGCAGGACAGAGAACATCGACGCTGGACAGCCCCTTTTCACCCCATTCGATCAGGGTTTTATCAGTGTAGGGCTGCAGCCATTCCGCCTTGCCGAAGCGGGACTGGAAGCTGACCTGCCAGCGATCGCCACCCAACCCCAGTTCGGCGGCCAGGTGTTCGGCGGTTTCATGGCACTGGCGGTAATAGGGATCGCCCTTTGTCACATTTGCCCTGGGAATACCGTGGAAAGACAGCAACAACTTGTCCGCCTGTCCTTTCCTGTCCCAGAGTTCGCGAACGGAGGCGGCCAGCGCCCGGATATAGTGCGGGTGGCGATAGTAGTCGTGCACCAGGGAGATATCCGGCACATCCCGGCTGTTGCGGTAGATCTGCGCCACCCGGTCGTAGATGGCGGCGGTCGTAGTGGCGGAGTACTGCGGATAGAGCGGAAATACCAGGAAGGATTCGTAGCCTTGGCGGCGCAGCCGGTGGACAACGGAATCGAGACTCGGTTTGCCGTAGGTCATGGCATAGGTCACGGTAATATCCGGCCGTGTGTCCGCCAGGCGCTGCTGGAGCAGTTCCGCCTGCCTGCGTGTGTAATGGAGTATCGGCGAGCCCTCGACCGCCTCGCCGTCGGCGCTCCGCCCCCAGATTTCGCGATACGCGGGAGCGATTTTGCCCGGCCGCAGGGGCAATACCAGGCCGTACAGAATCGCCAGCCAGAGAGGGCGGGGAATTTCGACTACCCGCGGATCCGAAAGAAAATCGCCCAGAAACTGCCGCACGCCGCGGGCTGTCGGTTCCGCCGGCGTCCCCAGATTCATCAGAATGACCGCTGTCGACATGCAAATAACCCGTTTACTGACTGACACATCGGATGGTACCCGCAAGCCCCCGGCTACGCTAATTGGACGACGCAATGGCCGCAATTCATAACGGCGGGGATTGCCGTATTGATAACCGGAGGCCGCGGGGAAACCGGGAATGGCCCAAATCAAAAAAGGCCCCCAATCGGGAGCCTTCAGAAGGATTCAGTTGCACAGCCGGATCAGGACAGTGCCGCAAACACCTTCTCGCGAATTTCGTCCATGCTGCCGATGCCGGCAACCTTGCTGCATTTCGGCGCGCTTTCCGGGGCCCGCTCCGCCAGCTCGCGATAAAAGCCGACCAGCGGCTCTGTCTGTTCGTGGTAAACAGCCAGGCGGTTGCGCACGGTTTCCTCGGTGTCGTCGCTGCGCTGTACCAGCGGTTCGCCGGTGACGTCATCCACACCCTCCTGTTTGGGCGGATTGTAGTCGACGTGGTAGACGCGACCGGAACCCTCGTGCACACGGCGGCCGGACAGCCGCTTGACGATTTCCTCGTCGTCCACGGCAATCTCCAGCACGTGATCGATCCCGATCTCCGCATCCAGTAGCGCCTGGGCCTGGGGGATAGTGCGCGGGAAGCCGTCGAACAGGAAGCCGTTGGCGCAATCCGGCTGGGCAATACGCTCCTTGACCAGGGCGATGATCAGGTCGTCGGAGACCAGTTTGCCCGCTTCCATGATGTCCTTGGCCTGCAGCCCCAGCGGTGTGCCCGCCTTGACTGCAGCGCGCAGCATATCGCCGGTGGAGATCTGCGGGATGCCGAACTTCTCTGTAATGAACTGTGCCTGGGTCCCCTTGCCGGCCCCCGGCGCTCCCAAGAGAATGATTCGCATGGTCGGATTGCCTCCAGATTATGCCAGCGTGTCAATAGCCGCCGCGTGAAAAGAGCGCTACCTTACACCTTGCCCCTGTGGGGGGCAAGGTTGCGGGTGGTGAACGGCCGCTGAGTGGCCGGCGGGCCCGGGGGTGGCGGGCGCGCTCGCGCCGGCACTGGCCATCGATCACCGCCACAGCGGCCGCAAGGCGCTCCTACTCGCCGCTCTTGGCCCGCTCCCAGAGCGCATCCAGCTCCGCCAGGGAAGCTTCCGCCGGTGTCCGCCCCCGGCTGTGCAGCGAGGCTTCCACGGCATTGAAACGCCGCTCGAATTTGCGGTTGCAGCCGCGCAGCGCCGCCTCCGGATCCACTTTCAGGTGGCGGGCGGCGTTGGCGCAGGAAAACAGCAGATCGCCCAGTTCCTCGCCGGCGTGCTCCCGGTCGCCTGCAGCAACGGCCTCGCGCAGCTCGCCGATTTCCTCTTCGATTTTGTCCAGCACACCGTCGATATCCGGCCAGTCGAAACCGACCCGGGAGGCTCGCTTCTGCAGTTTGGCGGCGCGAGTCAACCCCGGCAGGCCGAGGGCAACGCCGTCCAGGGTGCCGGACTCGCCTTTCGCGCCCCGCTCTTCCGCCTTGATCGCCTCCCAGTTCTGATTCACCCGGGTTTCGTCGATAGACTCGCCGCTGTTGTCGCCATACAGCTCGCCACTGGGAAATACATGCGGGTGGCGGCGCACCAGTTTGTGCACCAGGGTGTCGACGATGCGGGAAAAGTCGAAATGCCCCGCTTCGCGGCCCAACTGGGCGTAGAAGATGACCTGGAACAGCAGGTCACCCAGCTCTTCGTGCAGGTGTTCGAAATCCTTCGACTCGATGGCCTCGGCGACTTCGTAGGCCTCCTCGATAGTGGAGGGAACGATAGTGGAGAAATCCTGTTTCAGGTCCCAGGGGCAACCACCGTCGGGGTTGCGCAGTTGGGCCATCAGGTGGAGCAGGTCTTCGGTGGTGTATCTATCGTCTTGCACAGTGTTTCCTTCTCCGTAGGGTGCGCCGCGCGCACCGATAGTTCAGATGGTGCGCGACCGCCATAGATGGCGGGAATGCAGAAAACGCAGGAGCAGTTTTCTGCCACGGCGCACCCTGCGCGGGCCTGCGGCCCGGGCCCTCTCCCCCAGCCCCTCTCCCGGAGGGAGAGGGGAGCTAACCTTTCAGGCTATGGAGCCGTTCCCGCATTCCACATTCAGTGCAATATCCGCCGCTTGGCCGAGGCCACGTTCGGCAACTGGTTGATGCGGTGCAGTACGCGGCTCAGCTCCTCGAAGCCGTGCACCTCGGCCGTGAGCACCATATCCACCGTGTGTTTGTGCTTGTTGGAGCGGGTCTGCATGGCGGTGATGTTGACGCGCTGACTGTCGAGCATGGCGGTGATATCCCGCAGCAGGCCGTGGCGGTCGTAGGCTTCGATCATGATCTCCACGGCGTAGAGCTCTTTGGGTTTTTTCGCCCACTCCACCTGCAGCACCCGCTCGTGCTCCTCCGACTGCATACGCAGCATATTGGCGCAGTCCTTGCGGTGAATGGAGACACCGCGGCCGAGAGTGATATACCCCATGATCTCGTCGCCGGGTACCGGATTGCAGCAGCGGGCAATATGGGTCATCAGGTTGCCGACGCCGTCGATATAGACATCGGCCTTGCCCTCGCCCCGGGCCACCGAGGCGGTGAGTGACGGCTCCACTTCCACCCGGTCGACCCGCACCATGCGCTGGGCCGCATTCAGCACCTGCCCGACACCGATATCGCCGGCGCCCACGGCGGCGTATAGGTCGTCCAGGGAGTGCATGTTCAGCTTTTTTGCCAGTTTTTCGAAATCGAAATCGATTAGCGCCAACTGTTTGAACTCGCCGTCGAGAATACTGCGGCCATCGGCGATATTCTGGTCCCGCGCCTGCTGCTTGAACCAGTGAATGATCTTGGCGCGGGCGCGGGAAGTGGTGATATAGCCCATGCCGGCAGAGAGCCAGTCGCGGCTGGGCGACTCGCTCCGGCCGGTGAGGATTTCCACCTGGTTGGCGGTCTGTAGTTCGCAGTTCAGCGGCACGATGCGGCCGTCCACCTTGGCACCGCGGCAGCGGTGGCCGATTTCGGTGTGAATCTTGTAGGCGAAGTCCAGCGGCGTGGCGCCGCGGGGCAGATCCACCACGTGGCCATCCGGGGTAAACACATAGATGCGGCTGTCCGCCTCACTCGAGCGGAGCTGCTCCTGCAGCGGGTTGCCGCCCACTTCCTCGTGCCAGTCGAGCACCTGGCGCAGCCAGGAAATCTTCTGTTCGTAGCCGTCCTGGCCATCGGATTTCTCGTCCGTACCCTTGTAGCGCCAGTGGGCACAGACACCGTACTCGGCCTCCTCGTGCATGGCGAAGGTGCGGATCTGTACTTCGAGCACCTTGCGCTCCGGGCCGATCACGGCGGTGTGCAGGGAGCGGTAGCCGTTTTCCTTGGGCGAGGCGATGTAATCGTCGAATTCGTTGGGGATGTTGCGCCACAGGTTGTGCACTATGCCCAGCACCGCGTAACAATCGCGCACCGTGGGCACCAGGATGCGCACCGCGCGGATATCGTAGACCTGGGAGAAACCGATACTCTTGCGGCGCATCTTGCGCCAGATACTGTAGATATGCTTCGCGCGGCCGTAGACTTCGCCGTGGATATCCGCCCGCGCCAGTTCATCCCGCAGCAGTTCCTGTACCTGATCGATGTATTTCTGCCGCGCCAGCCGCTTTTCGTCCAGCAGGCGCGCTATCTGCATATAGTCGTCCGGCTCCAGGTAGCGGAACGACAAATCTTCCAGCTCCCACTTGATATGGCCGATGCCCAGGCGGTGGGCCAGCGGCGCGTAGACATCGGCCACCTCGCGCGCGACCCGTCGGCGCTTGGCCGGCTCGGCATTTTTGGCCGCGCGGATGGCGCAGGTGCGCTCGGCCAGCTTGATCAGCGCCACGCGCACATCGTCCACCAGCGCCACCAGCATACGGCGGATATTTTCCGAATGCTCCTCCACCGCAGTGCCCTGGCGCTCGTCGCCAGTATCGGCGCTGCGGCTGCGGATCGCCGCCATACGCAACACGCCGCGGATCAGCTTGGCGACCTTCTTGCCGAACTGGTCCTCGACGGTTTTCAGTTCCAGGCGTTTTTCGCGCACCGCGCGGTAGAGCACCGCGGCGATCAGCGCCTCGGCATCGATCTGCAGGTCGGCGAGGATCTCGGCCATCTCCAGGCCGGTGGCAAAACTGCTGGCGCCCTCGGCCCAGATATTTTCGGCGGCGATGGCCCGCTTCTCGGCCTCCGCGCTCACCTCGGCGGCGCGGCGCAGCGTGACCAGGGCGCCGCCGTCGAGACCGGCGAGCGTCTGCACATGGCGCAGCCAGGATTCCAGATCCAGCTCGCCGTCCGCACCGATAGAGTGATGTTTTCTGACTTGAACCATCGGGGGCTCTACGATTCGTTGAACAGGCCGGAGGACAGGTAGCGGTCGCCGCGATCGCAGACGATGGCGACGATGGTGGCATTTTCCAATTCCGCCGACAGGCGCAGGGCGCCGGCCACGGCACCACCGGAGGAGACGCCGGCGAAGATGCCCTCCTCGCGCGCCAGGCGGCGGGCCATCTCTTCCGCTTCCCGCTGCTCCATATCGATCACCCGGTCCACTTCCTCGGGGACAAAGATTTCCGGCAGGTATTCCCGGGGCCAGCGGCGGATACCGGGAATACTGGAACCCTCGGTGGGCTGCAGGCCGACAATCTGTATCGCGGGATTCTGTTCTTTCAGGTAGCGACCGCAGCCCATGATGGTACCGGTGGTGCCCATGGAGGACACAAAGTGGGTAATGCGGCCGCCGGTCTGGCGCCAGATCTCCGCGCCGGTACCCTCGTAGTGGGCCCGCGGGTTGTCGCCGTTGGCGAACTGGTTCAGTACCAGGCCGCGCCCTTCCGACTGCATTTCCAGTGCCAGGTCGCGCGCGCCCTCCATGCCCGCTTCCGCGCTCACCAGGATCAGCTCGGCGCCGTAGGCTCTCATACCCGCCTTGCGCTCCTCGGTGGCGCTCTCGGGCATGATCAGGATCATACGGTACCCCTTGATGGCAGCCGCCATGGCCAGGGCGATGCCGGTGTTGCCGCTGGTAGCCTCGATCAGTGTATCGCCGGGGCCAATCCGGCCGCGGGCCTCGGCGTGCTGGATCATCGACAGTGCCGGGCGGTCTTTGACCGAACCGGCGGGATTGTTCCCCTCCAGCTTGAGCAGGACGGTGTTGCTCGTATCGCCCGGCAGGCGCTGTAAGCGTATCAGCGGGGTATTGCCCACACAGTCGGCAATCGTGGGGTAATCCATAGCGTGTCCGAAACCTGACAAAAACGGTGCGCCATTCTACCCTCCGCACCCCGCGCCTGCGAACCTCCGCCTATAACGGTTTGTTAGCGGCATATACAGATCCCGGTGCGATCGTGGCACCCCGCAGTGCAATATCCGGACTGGAAGAGTAGAATCGAACAAAAATAACACGACCGATAAGAACCGATTTCGCCATGGCCGCATCCCCGCCCCCAGAGCCGGTACAGGATCTGCCGCCCCGGTTGCACTCACTGCGCGCAATCCTGTTTCGCTTTACCCTCGCCCCGGCTCTGGTCCTGGCGCTGGTGCTGGCCGTTGTCTTCTCCCTGCAGCAGATGAACGACCGCCGCCAGTTGCTGCTGGCCCACGGCCGCGCCAGCGCGGAACAGCTGGCGGAGCTGCTCGAGCTCTCCGGCGGACAACCCACCGAATTGCGCCGGGAGTGGCTGCACCAGAGCCTGCTGTCCCTGATGCTGGAAAAGGACATGGTGCGCTCGGTGCATATCTACACCAGCGACCACAAGGAACTCGACCCGGCCACCGACCTGTACGAGCTGGCCGGTGTCGGGCCCAGCCCGCGGACGGCGCTCACCGCGGCGGAGCTCCACGGGCGCGAACCGTTGATGCTGGAAAAGGGCGGCAGCCTGCAGGTGCTGCACCCGCTGGAAGGCCGTGAAATCACCTGCTGGATCAGCATCGAGCTGCACCGCCCCTACTTCATCATCGGCACCTACCAGGTCGTACTGGCGGGCCTGCTGGCAGCCATTATCTGTACCCTGGGGGCACTCATCTGGTCCACCTTCATCTCCGAACACTTCGCCCGCCGCCTGGCGCAGATCGGCGAAAAGCTGGAGCGGATCGGCAACGGCCAGTTCGATACGCGGGTAGGGGCAATGGAGACCCGGGAACTGAACCGAGTGGGCGAGCAGATCAACGGCATGGCGGAAAACCTGGCCGGCTATCAGCGGGAGTACAAGTCCAACCTGCTGCAGTCGATGGAGGATCTGCGCCAGTCCCTCGACAGCATGGAGGAGCAGAATATCGAGCTGGATCTGGCGCGCAAGAAGGCGCTGGAGGCCAGCCGGGTCAAATCCAATTTCCTCGCCAACACCAGCCACGAGATCCGCACCCCGTTGAACGGTATCATCGGCTTCACCAACCTGCTGCTGAAAACCGATATTGATGAACTGCAGCAGGACTACCTGCAGACGATCCTGCGCTCGTCGGAAAACCTGCTCACCACCATCAACGACATTATGGATTTCTCGCGCATCGAGTCCGGGAATCTGGTGCTGGACCATATTCCCATGAATCCCGGCCAGTTGCTCGAGGAAACCCTGCAGATCCTCGCCCCCTTCGCCTACGAGCACCACCTGGAACTGGTGCCACTGATCGACAACCAGCTGCCCGACACCCTGGTCGGCGACCCGCTGCGGATCAAGCAGATTCTCACCAACCTGGTGGGCAATGCGGTGCGCAACTCCACCGACGGCAATATTCCGGTGCGCATGAGCGTGCAGAGCGGCAAGGACTCGGAACTGCTGGTGCGCATCAGCGTCACCGACCTGGGCAACCGCATCGACGAACAGGGTCGCCGCGAACTGCAGCAACTGCTCGACAACAGGAAACAGCCGCGCAGCCAGCAGATCAGCAACAATGGTCTGGGACTGGCCATCGCCCGCAGCCTGATCGAGCGCATGCACGGCACTATCGGCATCGACGAGGCGGCCGGCGGCGGCGCTACTTTCTGGGTCCACCTGCCACTGCTGCTGGAACGCAACCGCACCCTGCCCGCGCGCGACCGGTTCCCCGGCAGCCGCATCCTGGTCGCCGACCCCAACCGCATGACCCGCATGCAGGTGGCACAGCTGCTGAAATTCTGGCAGGTGGAGCCGATCGAACTGAGCGACACCGCCACCCTGCAACCGGCGGTAGAGCAGATGTGGCGACACGACGCATTGCCGGATGCAGTGATCATCGACACCGCCATCGCCGACGGCGATTTCCAGTGGTTTATCGGCACCGTGCAGCAACTGGTGGACACCTACCAGTGCCGGGCCATCCTACAGGGCTCGCCGGTGGAGCTGCGCCGCTGCTACGAGCAGTTGCGCACCCGGGTGCTCACCTTCCTCGGCAAGCCGGTCACCCGCGACAGCCTGCTGCGGGCGGTCAAGCGGACCGCCCCCAACCACGGCCAGAGCCGCCCCAGTGGCACCCACCCGATCCTGCCCTGGTCAGCGGCGCCGCGGGTGCTGGCTGTCGACGACCACGAGGCAAACCGCCTGCTGGTCTGCGAACTGCTGCGGGGCCAGGGCATAGACGTGGTCGCCGCCGCCAGTGGCGAGGAGGCCATCGAATACTGGCGCGAGGCCGGCGAGCGGAAAGAGGGGTTCGACCTGATCTTCATGGACATACAGATGCCGGACATGGACGGCATCGAGGCCACCCGACGCATCCGCGAACTGGAGAGTGGCGACCGCATCCCCGTCATCGCCCTGACCGCTCACGCCGGCGCCGAAGAGAAGGCGCGCCTGCTCTCCGCCGGCCTCGACGACTATCTCAGCAAGCCGGTCAGCGAGGCGCAGCTGGACCATATGATCAAACGCTGGATGAAGATCCTCTCTCCCCCGGCGCCGCCACCGAACGTGGAGCGCCCCGGCCCGCGCCTGGTGGATATCGGGGACAGCCTGAGCCTCAGCAACAACGACGCCGCCCTTGCCCGCGACATGCTGCAGATGCTGATCAAGGGGCTGATCCAGGACGAACAGGAGTTGAATCACCTGCGCAGCGCCGGCGACCACAAGGCGCTGTTCGAGCTGGTGCACCGGATGCACGGCGGTTGCTGCTATTGCGGCGTGCCCCGCCTGCGAAAAGCCACCGCCAGCCTGCAGGAGCACCTGCGGCCTCTGCAGGACGACGACGGGGCGGAGATAGACCAGAAGCTGGTGGATGCCGCAGCGCGGGAAATCCGCGCGCTGCGGGAGTGGGCTTCGGAGCAGGATCTGGATGTGTTGTTTGGGTTGTCGGGACCCGGGAGCGCGGGCGAACCCGCTGCCGCCAGCGAATCCATCGCCCGCGACTGAACGCCGCCGCAATAGCCGGAATCCGGGCTCCTACGGTAAAAACGATCTGGGTAGGATGGGCAAAGCGCAGCGTGCCCATCAAAGCGCCGCAAGATACGTCGCTGCGCTCCTTTGCCCATCCTACAGACTCAGGCGGAGCCACTTTCCCCGGATCCCGGGTCCCGACGGTCCCGGGTCCCGCCACCCTCAAAAACCACAAACGCCAGCGCAAAATCCCGCTCGTCCGACAGCGTCAGGTGAATGCGGTCCACGCCCATACGCTCCGCCCGCACCTGCGCCTCGCCACTCAGGAACACCTGCGGCCCCTGCCCGCGCCGTCGGCGCACCTCGATATGCTGCCAGGAGATACCGGCGCCGATGCCGGTGCCCAGCGCCTTGCCCAGCGCCTCCTTGGCGGCGAAGCGCTTGCACAGGTAGGCGGCGCGATTGGGAATGGCCAGCTCGGCGAAGGCCGCGCGCTCGCCCCTGCACAACACCCGCTCCACAAAGCGGTCGCCGAAGCGCCGCCAGGCGGCCTCGACGCGGGTATAACTGCAGATATCCGTTCCGATACTGACGATCATTGTTTCCGGTAAACCTGTCTGAAGAGTTCGCGGCTCTGCAACGGCTTTTCGCCCAACAGCGGTGCCAGCAGCAGCCGCGTGAGGCGCTTGGCGGCGGGCAGCAGTTCCGGCGCCAGTTCGCCGCTGTCGACGGCGCGCTCCAGCGCCAGCAGGTCCGCGCCGGCAAACTCACCGGCAGGCCGTCGCGCATTTGCCGGGCGCACCACCGGCACAAAGCCGATCTCGTTTTCGAGCCGATAAGTACCGCCGGTGGCCACCGGCCCCTGTGACTGGGCGCAGTAGCCCAGTGGCGGGCAACTGCCGAGCTGGTACAGCAACTGCAGCTCGAAACGCCGCAGCGGCGTCTCCAGTTGCTCCGAGCTGCTGCCGTCGAGTCCGGCCAGGGCCTGCAGTAGTGTCTGGTAGGCGGCGAACACAGCGTATTGCGCCTCGCCCACCGGCAGCAGCCGCATCAGTAGCTCGTTGACGTAGAGACCGCCGTAGACCGCGCGCCCTTTCAGCCACAGCGGCGCACCGGCACTCTCCACCGGCCCCAGGGTTTTCAGGTCGCCGCGACCGAGCATGGTGACCAGCAATGGCGAAAAGGGTTGCAGGGAGTGCCGGCGGCGCTGCTTGTCCCGCCGCGCCCCCCGGGCCACACAGCCGATTCGGCCCTGCTCCGGTGTCAGCAGTTCCAGGATCAGGCTGGAGTCGCGATAGGGGCGGGTGTGCAGGATATAGGCGGGTTGCATAAGTCAGGGAGCGGGACCATCGGGGCCCGGGACCCGGGACCCGGGAGCGCGATCGAGAATAGCGGCGGGTAAGTGTTCTGCGCCCGGCCACCGCGGGCGCCGGAAGACGCGATACGCCTGCCCGTATCCCCGGAGCATCCCGCCCCCCCTAGTCATGCCGATACCCCAGGCTACGCAGTGCCCGCTCGTCGTCCGACCAGCCACTTTTCACCTTGACCCACAAGTTCAGCATTACCTTGCTGTCGAACAGCCGCTCCATATCCTGCCGCGCCTGGCTGCCGATCTGTTTGATACGCTCGCCCTTGTTGCCGATGATAATGCGCTTCTGCCCGGAGCGCTCCACCAGGATCGCGGCGCTGATATGCAGTATCGGGCCATCCTGGTCGAACTCCTCCACCTCCACGGTGACCTGGTAGGGCACTTCGGCGCCCAGTTGTCGCATGACTTTCTCGCGCACGATTTCGGCGGCCAGGAAACGCGAGCTGCGGTCGGTGATCTGGTCTTCGGGGAAAAAATGCTGGCCCTCCGGCAGTCGCTCCACAATCACCTCTTCCAGGGTATCCAGGTTGAGGCCGCGCAGTGCCGAGATGGGTACGATTTCCGCCTGCGGATGCTGTTCCGCCAGGGCCTGTAGCTGGGGTAACAACTCGCCCTTGTCGCCGAACTGGTCGGCTTTGTTGACGGCGATGATCAACGGGGTCTTCAGCCCCCGCAGCTTGTCCGCCACCAACTGATCGCCCTGCGTCCAGCGGGTCCGCTCGACCACGAATACCACCACATCCACATCCCGCGCGGCGCTCTTGGCAGCGCGGTTCATATAGCGGTTGATGGCCTTGTCGGCATCCCCGTGCAGGCCGGGGGTGTCGACAAAGACGATCTGGTTGGGCCCCTCTGTCTTGATTCCCAGCATATTGTGCCGGGTGGTCTGGGGCTTGCGCGAGGTAATCGCCAGTTTCTGCCCCAACAGATGGTTCAGCAGCGTGGACTTGCCGACGTTGGGACGTCCGACGATGGCGACATAGCCGCAGCGGGTGGCTTGATCGTTCAAAAAATTCTCCGAAATTGGCCCGATGTAGGGGCGAACCTTGTGTTCGTCCGGGGGCTGCAGTGGACACTGTCTATTGGGCGAACACAGGTTCGCCCCTATACCCCGAGTCCCGTCAACCTATTGTAGGCTTCGGTGGCGGCCGCCTTCTCGGCGGCACGGCGGCTGCCCGCTTCGCCCCGCGCCGGACCGTGGAGCCCCTCGACCCGGCACTCGACGACAAAATTCTGCGCGTGTTCCGCGCCACCGATATTCACCACCCGGTACTCCGGCAGCGGCCGCCCCTTGGCCTGCAACCATTCCTGCAGACGCGTCTTGGGATCCTTGGCGGTTTCCAGAGAGAGCCCCTGCAGGCGCGAGGCGAACCAGTCCAACACCCGTTCGCGCGCCTTTTCCAGGCCCGCATCCAGGTAGATGGCGCCGATCAGTGCCTCCACGGCATCGGCGAGGATGGACGCCCGGCGGAAGCCGCCGCTCTTCATCTCGCCCTCGCCCAGGCGCAGGCAGTCACCCAGCTCCATTTCCCGCGCCAGCTCGGCCAGGGTCTCGCCGCTCACCAGTTGCGCGCGCAGCCGGCTCAGCTGCCCCTCGCGCCCGCGCGGAAACTGCTCGAACAGCGCCGCGCCGATGGTGAAGCCCAGGATGGAGTCGCCGAGGAATTCCAGCCGCTCGTTGTTACGGCTGCCGTGGGAGCGGTGGGTCAGCGCCAGCTCCAGCAGTTCCCGGCGCACAAAGGTATGGCCGAGCCGCTGGCTCAGCCGGTCGAGCAACAGGTCAGTCACGTTTGCGGAATTGCTCCAGGTCTACCGTCGGCTCACAGCAGAGATCTGCCCTGGCTGTATTGAGCTGTTTGTTGAATTTCATTACCACGTCCACGTTGTAGAACAACGGTTGGCGCAGTTCGTAGTCCACGCTCACCAACATGCTGTCGGCGCCGCGGAGAATCCGCACCGATTCAGTGGGCTCACCGCGCACATTGTTGATCAGGAAAAAGCGATCCAGCTCCTTCTTGATCTCGCCGCGGCTCATATCCCGCAAGCCGGGATTCTCCGACAGGTCGCGCAAGCCCTCGTCCACATAGTAGGCGTCGATATAGGCCGGCCCCATCTTGGATGCGCAGGTCAGGATAAAACCGAATATGGCCACAATACCCAGCCAGCCCCAGTAGCTCATACCGCGCTGGCGACGCAGGGAAGAACGGATTTGCCTACCCATGAACCTTTCCTCTGTTTTTCTTCTTGGAGATTATTCGATTTTGCCCACGCGACTGAAGCTGGGCAGACTCAACAGCTGGTCCCAGTGCATCCAGATCGCGAAGGCCTTGCCCACCACATCGCGCTCGGGCACAACGCCCCACTTGCGGCTGTCCAGGCTGTTGTCGCGGTTGTCGCCCATCATGAAGTAGTGGCCATCGGGTACGGTTGTGCTGAAGTTGCTGAAATCGCCCCCGTGCACACGCTTGGCCATCAGGTGCCGGCGACCGTAGATCTCCTCCCACATGACTTCCACTTCCGGGGCCGCCGGCGGCAGCGCCTGCAGCAGCTGCTGGGGTGCGCGTTCGCCGTTGATATAGAGCACGTTGTTTTTCAGTTCGACTTTGTCACCGGGCAGGCCGATCACCCGCTTGATGAAGTAGGTATCGTTCATGTGCGGCGGGAAGAACACCATCACATCCCCCCGTTCGGGCTCACCCAGGTCCACCACTTTGGACCGCGAAACCGGCAGGCGCAGCCCGTAGGCGAATTTGTTCACGAGGATAAAATCGCCCACCTGCAGTGTCGGCACCATGGAGCGCGACGGAATCTGGAAAGGCTCCACCACGAAGGAGCGCAGGATGAATACGATCGCCAGCACCGGGAAAAAGGACTTGGCGTATTCCACCAGTACCGGTTCTCCCGCATCCCGCTTGCGACGGCGCGCGAAAAACAGGCTGTCCACCAGCCAGATAACGCCGGTGATGGTCACCAGCCAGAGCAGTATCAGCGGGAAGTTGATATCCATGAGTTTTCCGACTTTATTAAATCTATGCCAGTCTCGGCGAAGTGGTTAGCAGTCGGTGACCGGTGGGGTCGCCGGACTCTGCCGCCACTGACCACCGATTACTGATCCACTTTCAAAACAGCCAGGAAGGCCTCCTGCGGCACTTCCACGCGGCCCAGCTGCTTCATGCGCCGCTTGCCGGCCTTCTGTTTTTCCAGCAGTTTTTTCTTGCGCGTCACATCGCCGCCGTAGCACTTGGCGGTTACATTCTTGCGCAGCGCTTTCACCGTGGTGCGTGCCACCACCTGGCCGCCGATAGCCGCCTGGATGGCGACGTCGAACATCTGCCGCGGGATCAGTTCTTTCATCTTCTCCGCCATGGCGCGGCCCTTCTGCTGGGCGGTGTCGCGGTGCACGATCAGGGCCAGGGCGTCGACGCGGTCGCCGTTGATGAGAATATCCAGGCGCACCAGGTTTGCCGCGTCGAAACGCACAAAATTGTAATCCAGCGAGGCGAAACCGCGGCTCACGGATTTTACCCGATCGAAGAAGTCCATCACCACTTCGCTCATGGGCAGTTCGTAGCGCAGGGCCACCTGGTTGCCGACATACTGCATGTCTTTCTGCAGACCGCGTTTTTCCACGCACAGGGTAATCACATTACCCAGGAATTCCTGCGGCACCAGCACGTTGACCTCGGCGATCGGCTCGCGCATCTCCGCGATGGAGGCCACTTCCGGCAGGCTGGAGGGGTTGTCCACCGACATCGCGGAACCGTCGTTCAGCTCCACCTCGTAGACCACGGTGGGGGCGGTGGTGATCAGGTCGAGATCGTACTCCCGCTCCAGCCGCTCCTGGATGATCTCCATGTGCAGCATGCCCAGGAAACCACAGCGGAAACCGAAGCCGAGGGCGTCGGAGGTCTCCGGCTCGAAAAACAGCGAGGCATCGTTCAGGGACAGCTTTTCCAGCGCGTTGCGAAAGGCCTCGTAGTCGTCGGAACTGACCGGGAAGAGGCCGGCAAAGACCTGCGGTTTCACCTTCTGGAAGCCCGGCAGCATCGGCACGTCCTCGACGCCCTTGGCGTGGGCCAGGGTATCGCCCACCGGCGCGCCGTGGATGTCCTTGATACCGGCGACCACAAAGCCCACCTCGCCAGCGCGCAGGATGCCGGTGGCGTGGCGCTTGGGCGTGAAGATACCCACGCTGTCGACCACGTGGCTGCGGCCGATGGACTTGGTCACGATCTTGTCCTTGGTCTTCAGGGTGCCG
Organism: Microbulbifer halophilus; assembly: GCF_026183675.1. Taxonomy (GTDB): domain Bacteria; phylum Pseudomonadota; class Gammaproteobacteria; order Pseudomonadales; family Cellvibrionaceae; genus Microbulbifer; species Microbulbifer halophilus. Next base: position 71,474 of record NZ_JAPIVK010000010.1, on the reverse strand, counting down.
GCAACCACCCGCACGAGGGACACCACCCCCAGGTAGGGGTCGAACCAGGAGTCGATGATCAGCGCCTGCAGCGGTGCCTCCACATCGCCCTCGGGCGGCGGTACCAGGCGCACCAGATCCTCGAGTACGTCCTCGACACCGAGACCGGATTTGGCGCTACAGCGGGTGGCTTCGGTGGCATCGATACCGATGATGTCCTCGATTTCCTCGGACACCTGGTCCGGCTCCGCCTGGGGCAGGTCTATCTTGTTCAATACCGGGATTACCTCCAGCCCCTGCTCGATTGCGGTGTAGCAGTTGGCCACGGACTGGGCCTCCACACCCTGGGCCGCATCCACCACCAGCAGCGCGCCCTCACAGGCGGCCAGGGAACGGGATACCTCGTAGGAGAAGTCCACATGGCCCGGCGTGTCGATAAAGTTCAGCTGGTAAGTCCTGCCGTCCCGCGCCTTGTAATCCAGGGTCACGCTCTGGGCCTTGATGGTAATCCCGCGCTCCCGCTCCAGGTCCATGCTATCCAGCACCTGTTCGGCCATTTCCCGCTGCGTCAGCCCGCCACAGACCTGGATAAACCGGTCCGCCAGCGTGGATTTGCCGTGGTCGATATGGGCAATGATGGAGAAGTTGCGGATATGGGACAGATCTGTGGCCACGTGAGGGGTGAAATCCTTTGAAAATCAGTTTGTTAGCCGGCAGGTACGCCGGTAGCGTGGCGCAAGTCTATCAGGAGTCGGGACCCGGAACCATCGGGGCCCGGGACCGGGGAACGCGAGCGAAGCCCCTGCTATCAGAAAATCTTTCGCTCGCGACTGAGCCTCACCAAGCGAGTGAAAATTCCGAAAAGTTCCCGATCAGCCACGGCCCTGTTTCCCCGCGCCCCACGGTTCCGGCGGTCTACTCATCAATCTGTATGGTACGGAAAGTGGGCTGGCCGGCGCGGAAGAAGCGGATCGGCAGCAGTTCGCCGCCCGGCAGCTCGTCGACCACCCGGTCGTAATCTTTCATGTTCTCGACCTCGTCGAAGCCCAGCTGGGCGATGATATCGCCGCTGCGCAGGCCGGCCTGGGCTCCCGGCTTGCCGGGCACCACCTGCTTGACCAGCACGCCGGTATCCACGCCCCAGCGCTGCCTGAGGCCATCGGGGATCTCGCCCACCACAAGGCCCAGGCGCCCCCCCACATCATCAGTGGAGGGGCCGTTATCACTGGCCACCTGCTGGTCCTCATCGCCGCCGGGCAATGTACCCACGGTGACCTGTACCTTCTTGCGCTCGCCCTTGCGCATCAGGTCGACGGTAACGGTACTACCCGGGCGGGTGCGGCCGACCATGTGCGGCAGATCGCCCTGTTCGAGAATCTTGTGGCCGTCAAAGCGGGTGATGATATCTCCGGCCAGGATACCGGCTTCCGCCGCAGGCGCCCCGGCTTCCACCTGCGCCACCAGCGCACCGTGGGGTTTGCCCAGGCCCATGGCCCGCGCCAGGTTCAGGTCCACGTCCTGAATGCCCACGCCCAGCCAGCCGCGGTCCACCTGGCCCTTTTCCTTCAACTGGGCCACTACGTCCCGCGCCAGGGAGGCCGGGACGGCGAACGACAGACCGATGGAGCCGCCGCTGCGTGTGAAGATCTGCGAATTGATCCCCACCACTTCGCCATCCAGGTTGAACAGCGGGCCGCCGGAGTTGCCCGGGTTGATGGCCACATCCGTCTGGATAAACGGCACATAGTTCTCGCGGCTTTCATTGGGAATGCTGCGGCCCATGGCGCTGACAATGCCGGCACTGGCGGAGTAGTCGAGGCCGAACGGCGAGCCGATGGCCACCACCCACTCGCCCACCTTGAGGTCGTCGGAATCACCCCATTTCAGCGACGGCAGGCCCTCGGCGTCAATCTTCAGCAGCGCCAGGTCGGAACTGCTGTCGGAACCGATCACCTTTGCCTTGAACTCGCGGCGATCGGTCAGGGTGACGGTGACCTCATCGGCCCCGTCCACCACGTGGTTGTTGGTTACCACATAGCCATCGCCGGAGACGATGAAGCCGGACCCCATACTGGTTACCGGACGCTGCTCGCGGCGACGCGGCTCCAACAGGTGCCGGAAGATATCCGGGATCTCCTGCCGGTACTGGGGCGGGACACCACCGCGGGAGGCCTGGCGGCGATCCATGGTGTTGATCTTCACCACCGCGGGGGAGTTCTGCTCGATCAGCTCGGTCACCTCCGGCAATCCTCTTGCGCAGGCAGATGCCGATATCAAAAGGCAGAGAGTCAACAAAAACTGTGTACAGCGTGTAACCATCGGTTTGTTACCCTTATTTATCCCTTCTAATATGCATTGAAGTATTCGTGACTGAAGCGGGTCTCACAGCGCGACCCGGGCTCCTCTAAACAGTTAGTGACAATCCGGCCACGAAAGTTCTCCCATCCAGTGTAAAACAATGTTAAGTGTCTTCCGGAACCCGTGTCCAACAGGTCACAGGCCTTTCCGGGACACTGCCGAGCAAAACGACGGACATGAACAGTCCGGGAGGACGAGATGACGACACTGCGCCCGCGCACCAAACGCGGTCATTTTTGCCACCCGCAACTGCAGTACGGCAAATCGGAACTGGGGGCCCCCCTGCTCTACTTCCCCGCCCAGTGCGGCGACAGACACGGCCTGGTCATGGCCGGAACCCACGGCGACGAGGTGGCCGCGGTGGTGGCCCTGTCCTGCGCCCTGCGCACCCTGCCGGCGGAATGGCTGCGCCATCATGTCATTCTGGCGGTGAATCCCGACGGCTGCCAGTTGGGACTGCGCGCCAACGCCCGCGGGGTCGATCTGAACCGCAATTTCGCCACCGGCAACTGGCAGCCGGACGGCAGCGTCTACCGCTGGAACAGCGCTGCCGAAGAGCGCGACGTGCGCCTGGGCACCGGCAGCGAGGCCGGTTCGGAGGCGGAGACACGGGCCCTGAGCCAGTTGGTCGGGGAGTTGCGGCCCAGCTGGATAGTCACCATGCACGACCCCCTGGCCTGTGTGGAGGACCCGGACAACAGCGAGCTGGGCAAATGGCTGGCGCGGCGCATGGGCCTGCCGCTGGTGACCGATGTGGGCTACGCCACGCCGGGCTCCTTCGGTACCTGGTGCACGGAGCGCAAGCTGCCCTGCATCACCCTGGAACTCCCGCCGGTGTCCGCCGATGTGGCGAGCGAGGAGTATCTGGAGACGTTCATCCAGTTACTCGGCGACCCGGCTTAGCGGCTGTTGGATGGCAGCCGGGACGCTGAGCTCAGCCGGCGAGCGGCAGGGAATCGCTCTTCGCCCCGGCGGAAGATTGCGGCCCGGCGGGCAGCGGTTGAACTGCCGAACTCACCCGGCGCCTGCCCAGCCTGCGCAGGTACTCGAAGGCCAGCAGGCAAAGCCCCACCGCGGCGGCGGCCGCCAGCAGGCCCGGAACCCCCAGGGCACTGCGCTCGGCGAAACAGGTCCAGACCAGTTGGCCCACACAGAGTAGCGCCACCACCAGCAACGTCAGCCTGCGGTCCACCAGGGCCACGATAAATACGCCGAAGGGGGCACCGAGTATCACCACCGGGGCCGCTGCCAGCCAGTTGCCGAATACTTCCGGGTGCCAGTCGCCACTGATGCTCTTCACCGCCACACCCAGCACCGAGTTGAAGGCCATGATCACCACCGAGGTGGGAATGGCGACCTTCAGATCCACGCGGCAGAGCAGCACCAGAGCGGCGTAGACCACCATATCGATCCCCACACCGGTAACCGCCACCGTCGACCCCCCCGCCAGCACCCCGAGGGCGAGACCAATACGAAAATCGCGGCCCGGCCGCAGATCGCCACTGCCTGTGTGACCGGTAATTTCCCGCAGGCGGTACAGGTGCAGCAGGCCGAAGCTGCCCCAGATCACGGCAAAGGCCAGCTTTATCCACAGCTCCGGCACCAGCGGTGCGACAAACTGAATCCCCAGCGGAGTGCCCAGCAGGGAACCCAACATGGCGCCTTTCAACATGGCGCCGGCCAGGGGCCGGCGCCTGGCGAGCAGGAAAAAACTGGCGCTCACCATGCCGATAGCCTGCACCGCAAAGCTGAAATCCCTCCCCAGGCTCGCCGGGGTATCGAACAGCAATACCAGCACCGGAAAGCCGACGGTCCCCCCGCCCATGGGGGTGGACCCCGCGGCGTAGCTGCCCAACGCCATGGCCAGCGCCATCGACCAATTTTCCTCCACCATCTGCCAGTTGCCCAGCCCGAATACCAGGAACGCCCAGACCGCGTAGAAGGCCGCCAGCCAGCCCAACCACAGATAAATCCCCTTTGCCGATTGGCGGTACATTTCCAATTCTCCAGTTAGGTATCGTCTCAGCGGATCATCGACAACTCACCGCCCGCAATCAATTCCGGTGAAAAACCGGAATCCAAAAACCATTCCCGCGGAAACTTTTCCGTTATTTTCATAATCGGCTTCTTCTGTGAAAAAACCCGATAGACACGATATAGAAATACCTCACCCTCACCCACGGGGAAGTACCCCGCCGCGTCGCCGGCCTGGGTCTCACCCCACTCCACAAGGCTCTTGTAGGTCTCGATCTGGAACAGATCCCAGACTTTCCCGATAGGCGCTTTGCTACTGAGGAGGGTTTCAGAGAACTTTCTGCCCAGGTGATCCGGGGCGATCAGGGAATCCGCATGGAGGCAGTTGATACCGGACACCCTCCCCTTCAGCGTTACCGTACGCCGCCACAGCCTCTGGCCCTCGCAGACATCCAGGTCCGGAAAATCGGTGGATGTCCTGCTCACCTCTTCCCGAATCTTGTTTACGTACAGCTCCTCCCCCAGAATCGCCTCCAGAAGGCTGGTCATGGTGCCGTCGGACCCCAACAGGATACGCTGAAACACACTCAGGTCCCGCCTGCCACCGGTACAGCTGCCAGTTCGAAAGGTGTGATCAGACAGTTTTATCATGGCAAACTCACTGCAACAGGCAAACGATAAAAGTAGCTCCGACCGAATTCCGCCAATTTAAACCCTTAGCTCGATGCAAAGGATCTGATGCCGGGGACGGCCCTCAATCTGAAACGGGGAATTCGGGGCATTACCCTGCAGAGGAGTGCGCCGATCTCCAGATAGGAAATAAGCCGCCAGGAACTGAGATTGGGAAACGCCAGCAAAAACTGCCGGGATTCATGCGGCATGCTGTGGGGGCCGGTGAGACGATACTGGGCAGCGAACTGCGGGCCGTGCAGAAGCTTTATTCTCAGCCTGGGATTTTCCCAGAGTGCGGGAATTTTCGGCATGCAGCCGACAAGCTCGGCCAGGGAATCCATATAGTGACAATAGTTGACCAGAGAGGGGACGTTCGGGGTGAGCTTGTATTCATTGCGCCAGTGCTCGGCATCCTGCCGGATGGTCCGTTTCTGCTCCGCTATGGGTGGCAATCCGGTTGCGCCGCTGTACAGTTGGGCCAGGTAGCGGGACTGCATTTCCGCGATCGCCGGAATCCCACCCTGCTGGGGGCGCACGAAACCGACAAATGCGAGGGACCTTCCGATTTCGGGGATAAACATCTGCTTGAAAAGGTCCCTCATATCCGGAATCTTCCGGTCCAGGAAGGGGAACTCCAGTTTGTACCCACTGCAGAACACCACCGCATCGATTTCCTCCCGATTGCCGTCCTTGAAGACCACACTGTTCTCTTCGAAGCGCTGAATACCACCGATGTTTGGAGTCACCTTGCCATCGGCAATCGGCTTGAACAGCCGTTCATTCTTGGTAACCGCCTGGTGAAAAGTGGGCCCGGATTCTATCAGCCACTGCCCGCGAATCCGTACATCCGGATTGCGACTTTTGAGATAGCGTTTGAAAATGCCACTGGCAATACCGCCGTGGAATCTGTGCGGGAGCCGGTTCACAATTCTCGAAGTCAACCAGGAGGTGTCTATCGTGAAATAGGTATCCTCCTGGAACGGGATATATCTCGGTGCTACGGCGTGGTATCGGCGCACTGACAGGAGACATTTTTCCGCAACACTGGATATTTCCGCGGTAATATCCGCGGAACTTTCTCCCATGCCGACACAAAGTACCCGCTTGCCCCGGTAAAATTCTTGCTCGCGATAGTCTTTCGAGTGGACAACAGTCCCTTTGAAAATTTCCAACCCCTCAACTTCCGGGATATTGGGGCTCTGGAAATGACCGGAGCAAACGACCACCGAATCAAACTCGAGCCTCTCCATCCCACCGGCGCGGGACACCTCAATCTCCCAGGAACCGCCGCCTGGAGTCTGTCGAACCGATTGCACTTCGGTGTTGTACTGTATCTTCGCGCCGATATCGAACTTTTCAACATAGGCCTTCAAGTAGTCCCGATATTCCGATTTCGACCAGAATTTCAACCGCTCTGTGTGTGGAACATCGTCGGAGTAGGCCATAAAATAGTTGGATATGGTGAGATGCAGATCGTCGTAAATCTCATTCCGGGCAAACACACCGCCGAGATTGTCCAGGCGTTCAAAACAGACAACCTCGTGCCCCTCATCCGTCAACTGTTTGATTGCCGCGATCCCGGACAGTCCGGCCCCTATGACAGCTACACGCTTTTTCATGTGTCCCTCCTTTGAAATCACTAATCTCAGACCGCTGTTGTCGATGGGTCTCAGGCATCAAGCGACTGCCGCTTCGACAATGGAGTACTGGGACTCGGTGGGCGTCACCCGTTCCAGATAGAAGCCGGTTGACTCGAGCAGCTTCCCGTACTCAGCCCCGGTGCGTTCGCGCCCGCCGGTCACGGCCAGCATCATGATGTCCAGGGTCTTTCCGAAATGTGGCCCGGGCGACCCGGATACCAGCGTTTCAATCACAAAGACCCGCCCGTGAGGCGGTATCGATCGGTGTATTCCGCTGAGGATATCGGCCGCCCTGTCGTCGGCCCAACCGTGCAGAATGTCCATAAGAATGTACGCATCGGCAACCGGCAAGGGGTCCCGAAAAAAATCCCCCCCCACAAGCTGTATCTGCCGGGGATCGATTCCGGCGGCATCGTCGATCACCTGGGGAAGATCGAAAAGGATGCCGGTTGCCGCGGTCCGCTCGAGAATCGCCTGGAGAAGATGTCCCCGCCCCCCGCCGATATCCGCGATCCTGTCAAAGGCACCGAAATCATATGTTTCGACCACGGCGGCAACGGCATCGGCGGACTTGCTTGTCATCGCCTGGTTGAACAGGCTGGATTCGGCGGGATGATCGGCCAGGTAGGAAATCATTTGCGCCTGGTTCAGCGCCGGCATGCCGGTTCTGGCAGCATGTTCCAGATCGGTAACCCCCCGCCAGATGGCGGGCATCCCGATCATTCGGGCAAAGGGCCTCAGCGACCGCGAGTGATCACTGCGCAACAGTACCGACATGGGAGTATGCATATAGCCATCCCCCTCGCGGACGAATACCCCGTTGGCGGCCAACAGGCGCAGCATTCTATCCAGGGCATCGGCATTCATGCCGGCAGCATCCGCGAGTGCGGCAGCCGATGCGGGCTCGTCGTCGAGCACATCGGCAACACCGAGTTCGGCGATCATGTGTATACAGCGCGCAACGGTGTGGGCACAGATAAGATTGCAGAGCGCCTGAAATTCCGATGACTGGTTCATTGTCGAACTCCATCCTGTAAGACCGGAAACCCCGGAGCTACCCTCTCACTTTCTCCGGCCGGGATGAAGCGACTTCCACTATTGGCGCATTATTCTCTTTAAAACTGCTTTCTATCGAGCAACTCTGTCTGGCGCTTCAACCGGCCTTGTCACCCAGGACGGGACGGGCCCCTGCCGATGCGGTTTTTGGCAAGCCCGCCGATGGAGCTGCTCACCTACCCGTGGGACCCGCCCCCCCGTAGAGGCTCCCTCCCGGTAGAGCGCTAGATGGGCGAGGACCACGTCTTCCGCCGCGGCGATTGTCTCTGCACTGTAACCGCCCTCCTCCCCCAGTCGCCGCACCAGGGAGCTGCGGCCGACGAGAAAAAACACTACCTGGCCGATCAGGCTGTGGGCCTCCACCGCCACTCTGCGGTCTTCCGGCGCCAGGTGCAGGAGGACTGAGAGCATGCGGCCCAGATTGCCGTAGACGACGCTGAACACCTTGTCGTACAGGATGTCGAACGCCTCGGCGGGGTTTTCCTGTTCCCGCAGCACCAGCATCAGCCAACTTGCGGACTCGTCGTCGGCGACAAAGGTCCGCACCATGTCCCGGACCAGGGAGCGCAGCATCCGGTAAGCGTCATCGGGCGTGGCGCCGGCCAGCTGGTCCCCGTCCAGCTCCCGCGCCCCGAGATTGAAATGTTCCCGCATGCGCTCGGCAATATGGTCGACGATCGCCAGATAGAGTTTTTTCTTGTTGCCGAAATAGTAGGCAATCGAGCCGATATTGGACCCGGCTTCGCCGGCGATCATCCGCGTTGTGGTGCCCTTGAAACCGTATTCCCCAAACAGCTTCATACCGGCCGCGATCAGTTTTCCCGCCGTTTCATCCGCCGGGTATTCCCGTTTGTTCATGGACTTTCCCACCCTTTCTGCCCGGCATCACCATGGACAGCCGCTCCGTATGGTACAGAGCTCCGCGACTGGCCGACAAAATAACTGTACAGCACCGGCACCACCCCCAGGCTCATCACGGTGCCCACCGCCAGGCCAAATGCCATGGCGCTGGCCATGCCGTAAAACAGGGGGTCCGCGTCTATGATCAACGGCAGGAATCCCAGGATGGTGGTCATTGTGGACATCACGATCGGGCGCAGACGGCGCACCGACGCCCGCACTATCGCCTCGGTCGGCGCCGGTCGATCAGGACGATAGCGTTGTTGATGATGATTCCGGCGAGACTGTAGATCCCGAGCAGTACCATAAAACCGACATCGGCCCGCATGGTGACCAGGCCCAGGGCCACACCGACAATCACCAGAGGGATGGTGGCCAGTATCACAAACAGTCGCGGGAAAGAATTGAACTGCCCCACCAGAAGAATGAACACCAGGCCCAGGCAAAGCGGAAGATTGGCCTGCAGGGCGGCCTTGCCCTCCGCGGACTCGACCACGACACCGTCGAACTCTATCCAGTGACCCGGCGGCAGGGCCTCCTCCAGTTCCTTCAGCTGCGCTTTCACTCTGAGCAGCATATCCTCGGCGGTCATAAAGCGGTTGCGCCCCTGAACCGTAATACTCCGCACCAGGTTTTCCCGGTCCACCTTGTAGTAGCCGCTGCCCAGGGTCACCCTGGCGATCTGGCTGAGGGAAACCACCCCGGCGGACGCGTCCCCGGAATAGACCGAGAGCGACTGCAGCCGCCGCAGGCTGGCGCGCTCATCACCGGCGCAGCGCAGGACGATGGGAATAATGCGGTCCCCCTCCCGATAGTCACTAAGCGGGCAACCCGTGATGACGCCCTTCAGGGAGCGGTCGATATCTCCGGAAGAAATACCCACGGTGCGGGCCTGGGCCTGGTCCACTTCAATCTCCAGCGACGGGATCCGCGAGCCCCAACTGTGGCTTATATATCCAGCACTCTCGGCACACCGGGGAGAACGGCCTCTATCTTCGCGGCGGTGGAATAGAGCACTTCGCGGTCCGGGCCCTTGGCCTGTGCTTCCTGCAGCGTGCTGTCCGAGGGGCCCAGGAATATCCGGGCCACCTGCGCGGACACTTCCGGGAACTCCGCCGCGAGGATGGACCTGGGCCCCTGTATGACCTCGTCGACACGTCCGCGCTCGCGAACATCGAGCACCATGAACCCCTTGCTGAGTGCCGGATCCATCGGTGTCAGCCAGAGCACAAATCGCGGCCCGCCAAATCCGGCGTAAGCGGTGATACCGCCGATCTCCGGGGCCAAATCGGGATCATCGCGCAATCGCACACTGATAGCCTGAATTTTTTTGTCCGCTTCCGCCGCCGCAATATCGGAGGGCAGGTCGATGTACATCAGTACCTGGCTGCGATCGGAATCAGAAAAGAATTTTTCGGAACGACCTTCATCAGCACCACACCGCAGACCAGCATCAAAACCAGGAAGACCACACGACGTCGCATGACCCGGCGAAACAGCCGTTCATAGCCCCGCGCCATGAAGCGAAACAGGCGGTCGGACAGATTGCTGTCGCCGCCGGCAACGTTCAGGAAACGGTGACAGAGCGCCCGGCCATAGTCCAAGCACGCTGCAGTCATCCTGCATGGATACCGCGGATACAATTGCCCAGCGGCCGTTGAAATAGGCGGTCTGCACCATCGGTTCCCGGTATCCGCGCTTGATCTGCCCCGGGTCACTCAGCCGCAGGGTGCCGCCATCGCCGGGAAGCCGGATCTCCGCCCGCCTCAGCTCGTCGAGGCTGCGGTATTCACCCGACACCTGCAGCGCCAGGAGCTGCTCCGCAGTCTCCAGCACACCGGCGGGCGGCATATATTGCACTCCCGCAACTGAGCGGCCAATTCGGCGGGGGAGAGCCCCAGCTCGGCCAAACGGGCCTGCGGCAGGTCGACGTGGATACGCTGCGGCTGCACGCGCCGGGTGCCCTCGACGGCGTAGAGTCGCGCGGATATGTTCCGCCATCTGCAAACGCTCGACCTGGGAAAAATCGTCGGCGGTGAGTGCGGCAGTCACTACCGACAAATCCCCGAAATCGTCGTTCAGTACCGGCGTTCCGGTTCCCTCCGGCAACTCCGACTGCGCGGCGTCGATCTGCTCGCGTACCTCGTCCCAAATCTGGTCCAGATCGAAATAGCGGTCCCGTATTTCCACGTGGATCAGGGAGCGCCCGCGCATCGAGGTGGAGCGGATATTTTCCACTTCCCCCAGTGCCCGCACATGCTCTTCAAGCGGTTTGGTGATCTTTTCCTCCACCTCTTCCGCCGGCAGGCCGAGGAAAGCGGTGCTGATCACCGCTTCGCGGATGGTGATTTCCGAGTCTTCAAAAACCAGCCGGCGATAGCGGTAGGCCAGTTGGGCAAGATTCATTGCACCACCTCAGTTGTATCGCTCCGGGCCCCTACGCCGGATGCGGGGGGATATCCGCCGCATCCAGAGCCGGCAGTGCAATGGAGTGGCGCCGCTCCAAATCCAGTTGATCGATCAGGTTTTCCGGCACGCTCGTCACTATCTCGAAGCCGCGGCGCTCGGAAATGATCTCCAGCACCACCTGGTTGGCGCTGACTCGCTCCGAGGGCTCTCGGCAACGCCGGCTGACCGACCCCGCAAAAGGCGCCTCCAGGGCGGTCCGCTGCCGGTCGCGCTCCACCAGCTGCCGGGCGGCCTGGTAGCGGGAGCGGGCCGGAATTACTCCCAGTAAACCCGGCCCGCGACAAAGCGCAGCGGCGGCTCTGCGTCCCGGGCCAGCCAAGTGGGGCCGTCCAGATCGAGAAAGCGCACCTTCTTCCCCAGGGGCCAGGCGGCGCGTATCGCCCGGGAGGTACAGAGCATACAGCCCAGCATCAGTTCAAACCCCTGCTCGCGCCCGGCCTCCGCCAGGGCCAGTGCCTCAGTGATGCCGCCGGTCTTGTCCAGCTTGATATTGAGCATGTCGTAGCGGCCCCGCAGGCGCGGCAGGTCGGCGCGCGTATGGCAGCTCTCGTCGGCGCAGATCGGCAGGGGGTGGGGGAAACTTTCGAGAATCCGGTCGCCGCCGGCAGGCAGGGGTTGTTCAAGCATCGCCACGCCCCGCTCCCGCAGAAAGCGGCAGCGCGCCTCCAGGGTCTCCGCCGGCCAGGCCTCGTTGGCATCGATCACCAGCTCCGCCTGCGGTGCAGCGCCGCGGACCGCGGCCACCCTCTCGCGCACCAGCCGGTCGTCCAGTTTCAGCTTGAGCACCGCGACCCCCCGGGCCGCCGCCTCGGCGGCGGCCGTAGCCATCGCGTCCGGGGTGTCGATCACCAGGGTCTGGACCGTGGGCAGCGATTCGGGACCGCTGAAGGCGGCCCCGCTGCGTCGCGCCTCCCAGTCTGCCAGCGCGCAGTCGAGTGCGTTGCGGGCGGCACCGGCGGGCATCCATTGCTGCAGTTGCGCCCGGGTCAATCCCCGGGACACCGACTCCAGTGCCGGCTCCAGTTGCGCGATGACCGAATCCACGCTCTCGCCATAGCGGGCGTAGGGCGTGGATTCACCGGTTCCGGTGACCCCCTGCCCCGTCACCTCGACCACGACCACCACCGCCTCGCTGCGGGCACCGCGGGATATCACAAAGGCGGTCCGCAGGGGCCAGCTTTCCGCATGGCAGCGAGCCTGCATGGGAACTCTCCAAAACCGACGGGAGATCATAGTGTAGATTGGGATGGGCGCGGCAAAACCCGACAAGCAGTCCGGGCGATCAGCTGGATTTCGCGGCCAACCTACAACGCCCTGTAAAGATTGGAGTCCGGGAGGTCTGGAGAGCGCTCGACACGCAGCAGCATCGGCGCGTAGGCCGGATCGGCCGCGTGGCGACGACTGTGCCGGCGGACGAGTGCAGCCCCGCACAACAGGCCGATGGCGCCGCCGGCGATGGCCCCGGCTTCACCGGCAACGGCGTCACCGGCCAGCGCCGCCAGCACCAGCGCGAACAGCGGCAAGAGGTAGATCAGGAGGGCACTGCTGGCGAGGGTGTTTTCACCGATACCGATCACCGCTGTATCGTTGAGGGAAATATCTTCGGAATCCCAGCTGTTCAGCGCCACGCGAATACGCGACGCACTGGAAAAATAGTCGCCCAGCAGTCCGGTACCGCAGCCGGACCTGGCGGAGCAACCATGGCAACCGCTGCGCTGAACGGTTTCGACCCAGATGGCACCGGATTCGATGGCCACGACCCGGCCGCGCTCTTCCAGCATAATTCCGGGATTCCTCAGCCGCTGGTGGTGACGGAACCGGCCACACGCCGCGCGGTGGTATCCGGTATCTCACCCACCACCGTGACCGTGTAGTCGACGCCGTCCACCTGGATGCGGTCCATATAGGCCACGGTGGCGCCGCGAATGGCCTGGCCCTTGAAATCCAGCTCCGGACCCAGCCGCTGTACAAATACCGTAAAGACACTGAGCCCGTCGCTGTACACCAGCATATCGCCATCGGCCAATGGCTTTACCGATACGGGTTCGAAGCCCTCCGGCAACCACTCCGGCTGCCAGCGGCTCTGGGCCAGCGAACAGGCACCGCTGTTGTCGATCCGGCGCGCGTCGGCAGAGGCGGGCTCCAGTTCCTCCGCCTCGATCGGCGACAGATCGAGCTGCACGAACTGGTAGCGCTCGAGCACGCGACCCTTGGCACTCACCAGCATCGACTTCATCGGCAGGCCCGTCTCGCGATCCAGGCTCACCACCATTCCCAGGCGGTCGCGATCCCGCGGGCGCGCCTCGATCACTACCGTATCCCGGTCGGCGATACGTTCGGTACCGCGCAGGATAAAATGATAGGTGCGCTGTACATCGGCGCTGTCCGCGCCCCGCCAGAGTTCGGTGCGCGCCAGCGGGTTGGCACTGCGCTTGCAGTTGTTACTGTTGCTGCCGTGGCTGATCAGCTCGCGCGGCTCGCCACTCAGGTAGCGCACCCGCTCGACCTGCTGCCCCTCGCGCACCGCGTGCACTACCTCGAGGGTCTCCAGCACACCGGCGTGTTCAAAAGTCACCAGGCCACTGTACTCCAGCCCGGTCACCGCCTCGCCCAGCTTGACCAGCCACTGCTCCACATCGGGGCGGGTGCCGGTGGGTACCGGGGTTGTGGCAGCCGGGGTTTCCCCGGCATCTGCAGCCGCGGCGCTGTCGGCGGCGGAAGCACTATCGATCTCCACCGGCTCGGGGGCCGATTGCGCCTCCGCCAGGGGCGACATCACAAACAGAACCAGCAGCGCACCGTTGGCCCTGCGAATCCACCGCGGCGAAGTCTGGTGTACAGCTGGTTTCCGCACGCTACATCCCCACCTGCTCACCGTAAGTGGCGCGGGCGAAGGGCACCATGCCCTGATTGCCGACGTGGGCAGCCTGCTCGGAATGCTTGATCATCACGCGGTTCAGGTGCCGCATCAGCTCGGGGGTGGGCACCTGCTTTGCGGCCGCCTGGCCGGTCGCACCCGGCTGGCGATCCGGAACCAGGCGCGGCGCGCCGGTACTCACGGAGCGGGTGCTGGGCGCGGGCACGTAGAAACCGGAAGGCTGCGGCGACGACTGCACCGGCTGCTGCACCGGCCGCTCCGTCTCGGCCAGCATCTCGCTGTCGCCGGGCTCGGGCTGGGACAGCTGCTGCACACCGAGAACGGCGGCGAAGGCCACGGTTGCGGCCACGGCACCGCGGGAAAGCGGGCGCCACCAGCGACTGCGGGTCAGTTGCCCGGTGGATTCGACAGCGTCGCCCGGCCGGGACAGGGGTTCCTCCCGCTCGATGGCCGCGGAGATGCCCGCCGCCAGGCCGCTATCCACCGGGGCCACCTGCTCCCGGCGCAGGGCACTGGCCACCAGCTGGTAGCGCGACCAGCGCTGGCCCATCTGGGTAGAGGCCGAACTGGCCTTCAGCAGGCGCTGCAGCTCCAGCTCACTGACCTCGCCGTCCATCAGCGCGGACAGCGACTCGTTCAGTCGATCCTGATGATTCCCGTGAGACATACGGGTAAACCCTCTCTGTGCAATCGTTGTTCAGCGCCCGTTGGCACCGTTTTCGTTCGAGAGCCGCACTCTGCGCTCGGGCGGCTGCTAGTTATGACCCGGTATCCTTCCGTTTGTTTCCCCGCGGGCGAAAATTCTGGCGGATGCCGCCGTTTTTCAGCCCCGGTCGTCCAGCGGCTCGGGCTCGCCCTCCATCACCGCCTGGACGGTGCGATCGATGGCCTCCCGGGCGCGGAAGATCCGCGAGCGCACCGTGCCCACGGGGCAATTCATCACCTCGGCGATCTCTTCGTAGCTGAGCCCCTCCATCTCGCGCAGCGTCACCGCGGCCCGCAGGTCCTCGGGCAGTGCGCGGATAGACTCGTGAACAGCGGCTTCCAGCTGGTCGCGGAAGAGTTGGTTCTCGGGGGTCTCGTTATCCCGCAGCAGATCGGCGCCGGAGTAGAACTCGGCGTCCTCGAGATCCACGTCGGATGACGGCGGGCGGCGGCCCCGGGAGACCAGGTGGTTCTTGGCGGTATTGATGGCGATGCGGTACATCCAGGTGTAGAAGGCGCTGTCGCCGCGGAAATTGGCCAGCGCCCGGTAGGCCTTGATGAAGGCCTCCTGGGTCACGTCCTGCACTTCCGCGTGATCCTTGATAAAGCGGCTCACCACTGCGACTATTTTGTGCTGGTATTTCAGCACCAGCAGGTCAAAGGCGCGCTTGTCCCCTTTCTGAACCCGCTCTACCAGCTGGCGGTCACTCGGTGACGCCTGTTGCCCCGTCATCCCCTACTCCCGTAAGCAGCCGCGCCAAGGCCCCGTTGCGAGCCGGCGGCGTTTTTTCTGTGGTGGTGAAGACACGGGCAGTGAGACATAAGTTCCGGGCCAAATCGACGAGTTTAACCTGAAGTACCAACCTCAGGTTCAAGTTGGCGCTATACTACGCGACCGCTAAAGATAAATGAAATATATGAATGCACAGGTAAGCTCTCAGCCCAACAACTACGACGTACTGGTCATCGGCACCGGCGCCGCGGGCCTGACCCTGGCGCTGCACCTGGCGGCCCGCTACCGGGTGGCCCTGCTGTCCAAGCAGCGGCTGCGGGACGGCTCCACCTGGTTCGCCCAGGGGGGCATCGCCGGGGTTCTGGATGAAATGGACTCGGTGGAGTCGCACATCGCTGACACATTAGACGCGGGCGCCGGCCTCTGCCACCCGGATGCGGTGCGCCTGACGGTGGAAAACAGCACCGCCGCCATCCGCTGGCTGATAGACCAGGGGGTCGACTTCACCCGCGAGGACGGCGACTACCACCTGACCAAGGAGGGCGGCCACAGCCACCGGCGCATCATCCACAGCGCCGACGCCACCGGCCGCGCCGTGCACAGCACCCTGATCGACAGGGTGCGCGCCTCGCAGAATATCGACTGTTTCGAGCACCATATCGCCCTCGACCTGATCCGCCAACCGGATCCGGGCAAGGGCCGCTTCCGCTGCGCCGGGACCTATGTCTACAACAAACAGACCGAGGAAGTGGAGCTGTTCCAGGGCCGCGCCGTGGTGCTGGCCACCGGGGGCGCCAGCAAGGCCTATCTCTACACCAGCAATCCGGACGGCGCCAGCGGCGATGGTATCGCCATGGCCTGGCGGGCCGGCTGCCGGGTATCCAACATGGAGTTCAACCAGTTCCACCCCACCTGCCTCTACCACCCCAGGGCCAAGGCGATGCTGGTCACCGAGGCCCTGCGCGGCGAGGGCGCGCAGCTGAAGCTGCCGGACGGCAGCCGCTTCATGCAGCGCTTCGACCAGCGCGGCGAGCTGGCGCCGCGGGATATCGTCGCCCGCGCCATCGACCACGAGATGAAGCGCCTGGGCGCCGACTGCCTCTACCTGGATATCTCCCACAAGGACGCGGACTTCGTGCGCGAGCACTTTCCCACCGTCTACAGCAACTGCCTGCAGTACGGCATCGACATTACCCGCGAGCCGATCCCGGTGGTGCCGGCCGCCCACTACACCTGCGGCGGCGTGATGGTGGACCAGTTCGGCCGCACCGACCTGGACCAGCTCTACGCCATCGGCGAGACCACCTTCACCGGCCTGCACGGCGCCAACCGCCTGGCCAGCAACTCGCTGCTGGAGTGCCTGGTCTACGCCCGCTCTGCGGCCCTGCATATCGACGGGACCCTCGACGGCGTCCAGCCACCGCGGGAGGCGCCCGCCTGGGATGCCTCGCGGGTGACGGACTCCGACGAAGACGTGGTGATCTCCCACAACTGGGACGAACTGCGCCGCTTCATGTGGGACTATGTGGGCATCGTGCGCACCCGCAAGCGCCTGCTGCGGGCCGAGCACCGGGTAAAACTGCTGCAGCGGGAAATCCGCGAGTTCTACGCCAACTACAAGGTCAGCAGCGACCTGATCGAACTGCGCAACCTGGCGCTGGTGTCCGAACTCATCATCCGCTCCGCCCTGGACCGCCGCGAAAGCCGCGGCCTGCACTACTCACTGGACTACCCCGCCCTGCGGGAACTGGCGATGGATACCATCCTGGTACCGGAAAACTTTGCCGACCAGCGGCAGTTTGTTTGATGGGGCTGGTATGCGTCTCAATGGAACCCAGTGGGCAGATTCGAATCTTGATGCCTCCCGACTGAGCTCCCCTCTCCCACCGGGACAAATCCGTCGGGAACGGATTTGGGCAGCTTTAGCTGGCCGAAGGCCGTGCGCCGGGGATGGTGCACGCCAGTGGGGCCGGGGGAGAGGGGAGCGCTATCAGCGACGAAACTGGACGTGTAGCATCTTCAGGGCCGCGTCCGGATCCCGGTCGGGGAAGTCCGGGCTCTGTGGCAACCGCTCCACCACTCGAAAACGCCTGTCACCGTTCTCAATCAGTTCGCGAAAATACGCCTCACTGTGCCGCGGCGAGTTCATCACCAATAGCAGTTCCGCCTCGTCCGCCAGGCACTCGGGCAGCAACTGCAGCAGCTTTCCGTAGTGCTCGCCGACATCGAAGCGGCCCTTCTGCCGCGTGGGCGGGTCGACTACGGCGAGCTGGAAAGGGCCGCGGCGGTCGAAGCGGTTGAACTCGCGGATCACATCAAACTTGAGAAACTTGATCCCCTTCATGGGCAATCGGTTGAATTCGTGGTTTTCCCGCCCGCGGTTGAGGACACCGCGATTCACATCCACATTGATCACCTCCAGATCGCCGGCGGCGCGGGCGACGGCCGAAAAGGCACAGGTAAACGCGAACAGGTTCAGCAGTTTCAGGTTGCCGGTATCCGCGTGGGCCCGCACCTGCTCTTCCAACCAGCGGCGCCCGGGTTCGATATCCAGGAAGAACCCCACATTCTGGCGCTCGAAGGTGAGCGGGAAATGCAGATCGCCGCGGCGCGCCACCGGCGCGGCCACCGGCCGGCCGACGGGCCAATCCGCCGGCGCGCCCTTGAGATAGCGGCGCTGGGCGGCAACGCCCTGATAACCGAGAGGCGCCACCATTTCCCAGAGCTGCTCGCAGAGCGCGTCCTCGCCCTCGTGTTCCCCGAAAAAAGTCACCAGCAGCGCGGGGTAAAAACGGTCCACGCAAACCTGCTCCAGCCCCTCGCAGGTGCGGCCGCGGCCGTGAAACAGGCGGCGGCTGTCGGCGCTGCCGTCATCGAGTTTTGATTGCACCTGTTCCAGCAGGTTGTTCCAGTTCATTATTGATTTCCAATGTCGCACCCTACGGGGTATCGCCGTTGCTGAGCGGGTAGAGAATTGCATCCCGGTAACCGGTGATCACGCGGATAAAACCGCTCCACTGTTCGTCCAGTTCCGGATCGCCGCTATCCACCAGCAGAGGCCGGCCGCCGAGTTCGGTGATTTTTGTCTTGGTGGCAATCGCCACCAGGTTGTCGCGCCCCACTTCCCGCAGCACCCGCGGCGAAAACTGCTGGTTGCCGCGGCCGATCAGGTGGCCCTGGCCACCGATGGCGGTGAGCAGGATTTTTACCGGGCCGTCATGCGCGGCGATGGCCTCTTCGATCTCCGGCGCATTCACATCGGCGGCCACCAACTGGCCGTCGCGCAGCAGGTCCACCCCCAGCAGGGTGCCCTCGCACCCCAGCTCCTCCAGGACCGCCAGGGTGGTGGAACCGGGGCCGACGATATACAGGGTGTCCGGCTCCAGGTCCTCGATGACTTCCGCAGCGATATCCGCAACCGCCAGCTCCTCCACCTCGCGGCCGGCATTTTTTACCGCCTGCAGAAAGTGCCCCTCTTCCGGCACCAGCAGCTCGCCGTAATGGCGCGTGCGCACGCGGCCCTCGCGGAAGGATTTCTCGTCGATATCGCGCACTTCCCGCTCGCGCAGGTCCACCAGTTGCACAGCCATCAAGCGGCGCAACACCTCGCCGCCGGCCTTGGGGGAAATGGCGAAACAGGCGGAGTGCATCTTCACTCCGGCGGGAATCCCCAGCACCGGGCAGTTGTCGCCGAGGGCATTGACCATATTGCGCGCGGTGCCGTCGCCGCCGACAAAAACGATCAGGTCGGCACCCGCATCGCGGATCATCTGCGCGGCGCGCTCGGTGTCGGCCGGCGTGGAGGGATCGGTGTTGGCCCTGCCCAGCACCGTTGCGGTAAAGCCCAGCTCCCGCGCCAGGGCCCCGCCCATATCGCCGGCAAAGCAGAGAATTTCCAGTTGATCGGAAAACGGCGTCAGTGCATTCAACGCGATGGCGGCGCGCTTGCTGGACTGGGGTTCAATACCCGCCTCCTGCGCCTGCCTGACGGTTTCGATACCGTCGCTGCCCTTGAGCCCCGCCGGGCCGCCGATACCGGACCAGGGATTGATCACGAGTCCGAGTTTCTTGAGTTTCACTTGAGCCCCAGTATTGCCAGTTGTCGCCGCTCGGCCGCATCCAGCGCGTCATCGGCGAGGGAAAAGTGGGAGAATTCCAGCCGCCGGGGATATTCGCGGCGGAGCTGGTCGAAGGCCCGGGCCATGGGAATTTCTCCATCCGCTGCGGCGCGTAGGCGGTGGTCGTCGTTGCGTGGATCGTACATCTGCAGCAACAGGTCGGCGAAGCTCCCCCTGGGCGCGCCGAGCTCCAGCTCGGCATTGCGCCGGCTCCGCCGGCGCTCCCTCTCCCCCAGCCCCTCTCCCCGAGGGAGAGGGGAGCTTATAATTTCGGAGCTTTCCAATGCGTCTCGGATCATCCGCGTCCCCGCCAGCTTGCCGTCCATACTGTAGCCGGCAATATGCGGCGTACCGATATCCACCAGCTCCAGCAGACGCGTATCGATAGCCGGTTCGTTTTCCCACACATCCAGCACGGTGGAGAAACGTTTGCGCTTTTGCAGCAGTTCCAGCAATGCCGCGTTATCGACCACCGCACCGCGGCCGGCGCTGATCAGTACAGCCCCGTCCTTTATGTGCGCCAACTGCTCCGCGCCGACCATATGCAGGCTCGGGTGCGGCCCGTCTTTTACCAGCGGCGCGTGCAGGCAGATCACGTCCTGCTGCAGCACCGTCTGCAGATCCGCCGCGTCCGGGTTGTCCGGCAGCCAGGGATCGTACACGGCACAGGGAATTTCCAGCTCGCGCAGCCGGCGCTGCAGCAGGCCGCCGACATTGCCGCAGCCGACGATACCGAAACTGCGACCGCGCCAGTCGATTGCCAGCGCCGCCAGCGCACAGAACACATATTCCACCACCGAGTTGGCGTTGCAGCCGGGCGCGGCACTCCAGGCGATGCCCTGCCGGTCCAGCCAGGCGGTATCCAGGTGATCGGTGCCGATGGTGCAGCTGCCGACAAAGCGCACCGGCGTATCCGCCAGCAGGTCTTCATTGACCGGCGTTACCGAACGCACCAGCAGGATATCCGCCCGCGCCAGTTGATCGCGGCCCAGGGTGCGGCCGTTCACGCGCTCGAGTCGTCCCCCGCCTTCCAGCAGGTCGCCGAAGTAATCCTCGAGCGCCGGAATATTCTCGTCGGCGACTATCGTCAGTCCCGTCACGCCATCTCCCCGGTATCCATGGTGATCGTTCGCCCGATTTTAGCCTTGAGGCCGCCGATGCCGAAGGCGTCCGCCACTGCCCGGGCCACTTCGCTGTCGGCACCGCGCCAGGCCAGGTCCGACGCGCCGGCGCCCAGGTCGATATCCTCCACCAACGACGCCAGGCGTTTTGCCACGGCAATCTGCTCCGCGTGCTCCGCCAGTTTTTCCGCCAGGCGCCGGGCGCCGCGCAGTTTCAGTTGCGCCGCCCGCTGCGGCGCCTCCAGCAGCGACTCGACACTGTCGAATTCCGCCAGCAGCGCCGCGGCGGTCTTGGCGCCGACGCCGGGCACGCCGGGGATATCGTCGCTGGTATCCCCCACCAGCGCCAGGTAGTCGGCGATCTGCGCCGGGCGCACGCCGAACTTCTGCTGTATGGCCGCCGCGTCCAGGTGCCGGTCGGCAGCGAAATCCCAGAGGGACGCGGCGCCGCGGTCGAGCAACTGGCCCAGATCCTTGTCGCGGCTGATGACGATCGGCCGGTGCCGGCGGCAGATGCGGGTCAGGGTGGCGAGGATATCGTCCGCCTCAAAACGCGGGCTTGCAAAACAGGCAATCCCGAGCACCTCGGCCATCTCCCGACAGGCCGCCAACTGATAGGCCAGCGCCTCGTCCGGCAGCGCGCGGCTGCACTTGTAGTCCGGGTAGAAATCGTTTCGGAAGCAGCTGCCCAGGGATTCGTCGAAGGCACAGGCGATACGCGCCGGCCGGCGCGCCAGCAGGTCCAGCAGGAAGTTGCTGAAACCGTAGACCGCCTCGGTGTCGTAGCCGTCGCGGCTCTGCCAGTTGGGTGGCAGGGCGAAGTAGTAGCGGAAGATATAGACGGAGGCGTCCACCAGGAAGGTGGTGTTCTGTTCAGTGTTCACGACAGGTCCGCCAGCCGGTAGAGCCCCGCATCGAACGGCTGCGGGCGCCCGAACTCCCGCGCCAGCGCCAGGGCGAAGCGGCGGGCGCGGTCGTTGACGCCCCCCCGCTCGCAGTAGCGCTGCGCCCGCTGCCAGATGGCCCTCTTGAAGTCGTCGCCGGGGCCCAGGCCGCTGGCCAGGTTGTCGGCGCTGACCCGGAAGCGCAGGCCGCAGGCGCGGGAGAAGATCCACTCCAGCGCCTGTGGCTTCACCTCCACCCGTTCGAACAGCCGCTGCTCCTCGTCGCTGCGGCCGTCCGGGGCGTACCAGTAGCCGTAGTCCGGCCGCCGGCGGCGGGCCGCGCCGGCCACGCACCAGTGGGCGGCCTCGTGCAGGGCGCTGGCCGGGTAGTCACGGGTAAACTCGATACGGTGATAGTCGAGATTGCCGCCGGCCGGGCGGTAGTAGGGCTCCTCGAAACCGCCGCGCAGGCGGGTGTTGAGCCCGTTCGCGCCGGCGAAGCAGCCGTCGAACACCCGCGCGATACGCGCCGCGGCGGCGGATTCGGTGGTCTGGTGGCAAACGCTGGGCTGGGCTGGCACGGGCTTCTCCGCGATTCGGCAAAGCCGCGGACTATAGCAACGCCTCCGTCGGGTTCAAAGTCATGTAAAACAACACCCGCGATAACCAAGGGGTCTAAAGCGCCAGTTGTATTTCGGTAATTCTGCATATACCTTAGTTGCAGGGACTCCGGAAAAGGGCCCTGCCCCGCGTCCGGCGTTCCCCAGGGGGGAACACAAGCAGTACAACGCCGCCCTGCACCATAACCGGCCCTGCAAGGAGGTGCTCCATGACCGACCACAGCTCCAGCAACGTGGTTGACCTCTTCACCGGCGAGCCGCTCGAAACTTCAGCGAACAAGCGCTTTATCCGCCTGTCGCCGGAGCTCGACGGCTTGGAAATGCTCTACTCCAACAATTCCAGTGGTTCAGATCTCTACAGCCTCAAAATTCTCTGCTGGGGACTCAAGGCGAACGGTGAAATCGTCGGCCTGGTACCCTGGCTGAACACCATCGTGGCCTGCCCGGATATCCGCGACCCGCTCGACGGCCGGTTCGAGGGCTACTACGACCCGGGCATCGAGGAAATCTTCCACGAGCCCCCGATTCACAAAATCGTCGAACTGGAAACAGCGGCGGAGTACTTCGAGTACGAAAACAGCAAAGCCGAGGAGGTAATGCAGGAAGTGCCCGACACCATCGGCACCCACGCGGTGTTCATGGACGAACAGCGGGAAAACCTCACCCTCACGGAAGTGGTGAGCTGGCGTCTCTACGCCAGCGGCGAGATCCACGGCATGCTGATCGATCACGACATAGTGGAAACCACCCCGGTACTGCCGGGCGACCTGTGCCTCTACCCGGCCCAGGAAGCGGCGGATTTCCGCTATTTCTTCCAGCACAACATTGCCAACAAGATCAAGGCGGAGGATCCGGAGGCGCTGGCGGCGATTGCGGCGTTGGTGAGTTCTCCGTAGTCGGGCGGTGACGGGGCCGCATAAATTGAAGTGGCCGCCCCGACAGCCCTCTCCCCCGGCCCCTCTCCCGATGGGAGAGGGGAGCTATGTCGGAGACATTGAGGGTTGAATCTACCCACCGGGCCCCGTTAAGACTCGTACCAGTCCCCTCTCCCTCCGGGAGAGGGTTAGGGAGAGGGCCGGCCGATCGAGGCCCCAAAGCCCCGATCAATCCCCACCCTTCCGAATCCAGAACACAAACTCATCCCCCTCCTCCGCATGCTCCACCAGCTCGTAGCCGAGAAACTGGCAGAACTTGGGAATATCCCGCTGGGTGGAGGGATCGGTGGCGATGACCTGCAGCACTTCGCCGGGCGCCACCTTGCGTACCGCAGCGTGCAGCATCATGACGGGCTCGGGGCACAGCAGGCCGCGGGCATCCAGGGTGTGATCTGACTTCATCTGTCAATTGTCCGCCATTTTCCGGTAATCGTCATCTGCAACTTTGCCTGACCACCCGGCCAATATGCCCCGCACAGCAATAGAGACAGCCGCGGCGGTCGCGGTAGAATCGGAGGGAACCGAAAAGGCTGATCAAGAGTAGAAAATGATTTACGTTTTGATTGAGCGGGAAATCGCCCCGGACATGCAGAGCACCTACGAAGAGCTCGCCCGCAAGATCCTGACCCACGCTTACCGTACCGTGGGTTTTGTGGAGGGGCAGACATTTACCGAGAAAGGCAATCCCCTGCGCCGCTTTACCCTGTCCCACTGGCAATCGGAACTGCACTGGCAGGCCTGGTACACCAGCGAGGACCGGCGCGCGCAGATGTCGCTGCTGAAGCCGGTACTGGCGGGCGACGAAAAGATTACGATCCTGCAGGCGGCAGGATAAAGCCCGCCACTGCATCCACCGCCGACTGCCAGTGCTGCTCGCGGCTGAAACCGCTGGCGCGGCGAGGCTTGAAATCGTGGTCGCCGTCCTCCAGCCAGTGCATGCGAATGGAATCCGGCAGGCCGTAACCGGCCACCTCTTGCCTGCTCCCCAGTGGATCGCGACTGCCCTGCACCACCAGCGCCGGGCATTCCAGCTCCAGCAGATGCGCCGTGCGCAGCTTCTCCGGCTTGCCGCGCGGGTGGAACGGATAGCCCAGGCAGACCAGCCCGGCAATCTCCCCGCGCCCGAACAACTCGTCCGCCAGCAGGCTCGCCACCCGGCCCCCCATGGACTTGCCGCCGATAAACAGCGGCACACCCCGCTCCGCCGCCTCCGCCACCTGTTCGCGGAAACAATTCAGCAATTGCGGCATGGGATTCGGCGGGCGGCGGCTGCCGCCGCTGCGGCGCTGGGCCATATAGGGGAATTCGAACCGCAGCACCTCGATGCCGCGCTCACAGAGGCCGGCGCTCACCGCCTGCATGAACTCGCTGTCCATGGGCGCGCCGGCGCCGTGGGCAAACAGGAATCGGGCCCGCACGGCGCCGGTGGATGTATCGCGCAGGAACTCAGGCATCGGCCGGCAGGTCCTGCGCCAGCACCAGATTGACCGACTCCTCGCCGGGCTCGAACCAGATCACCACCTCACCGGTCTGCAACTGCCGCCGCAGGCTGGCCACCTTATCCTCCAGGCTCACCTCCCGCTCACCATAATCGGTGCCGTCGCGGGTGGCGTACTCCTCCAGCAGGTTTTGCAGTGTATCGGGATCCAGTTCTCGGGCGGGTATTCGCATAGTGATGGGCCATTGGTGGCGAGTGATTGAAAGCCGCTATTCTAACCACTCACCACCAAACACTCATCACTCGGCGGCGGGTTTGCGGAACCGCAACGTCATGCGGTCGCTCTCGCCAATCGCCAGGTACTTTTCGCGATCCTGGTCGCCCAGGCGCAGGGTCGGCGGCAGGGTCCAGACGCCCTTCGGGTGATCGGCGGTGTCTTTCGGGTTGGCGTTGATCTCGCTGGTGTCCTCCAGCTCAAAGCCCGCCTTTTCTGCCACCTCGATCACATGCTCCTGGGTCACGTAACCGCTCTCGATCATGTCCTCGCGGCTGGTGCCCGGCTTGGCACGGTGCTCTACCACACCCAGCACACCGCCGGGCTTGAGCGCGGCGAAGAACTGGTTGAATGCTTTCTGCTCGTTCTCGCCGCGCATCCAGTTGTGCACATTGCGGAAGGTGAGCACCGCATCCGCACTGCCGGCCGGCGCCACGGTCGCACCCGAGGCGGGATCGAACTCGGTGCGCTGCAGCGCGCCGTAGCTCGCCTTATCCGCTGCCACCTTTTTCTTGAATCCCGCCAGGGAGCGCTGGTAGTAATCGGAATCCGTACCCTCCGGGAAATGCGCCGCGTAGAAGGTGCCCTCTTCGCGCAGGTAGGGCGCCAGGATCTCCGTGTACCAGCCGCCACCGGGAGCGATTTCCACCACCGTCATGCCCGGCTCTATGCCGAAGAATTCCAGTGTCTGCTGCGGATGGCGGTACTGGTCCCGGGCCGCGTATTCCTCGGTGCGCTGCGGGCCGGCGATGACTGATCCCAGATCCGGGGCCTCCGCCGCGGCTTCGGGTGCGGCGGCTTCGGTTTCGGGGGCGGGTGCGGCGGTTTCACTCGCTGCGTCTTTTGGTGCAGCCTCCTTCGCGGCGTCTTCTTTCCCCGCATCGCCCGACTGGGGCGAGCAGGCCGCCAGCATGGTGGTGCATGCCATTGCGATCAACAGTTGTTTAATTTTCATTCTTCCTCCCGTGAGTTTTATTGGTCCAGCTTCGATTCAACACTATCGATTTTATCCTGAAGCGTCTGTTCCCTGTCGGTCCTTGTTCCCAATTTTACACTTGAGCTGATCCGCGGCGCGCCCATGGCGTGCACGCGCTCATGGCAGCGCTTGATCGCCGCCATCACCTGGTCCCATTCTCCCTCTATATTGGTGCCATAAGCGTGCAACTGGTACTCCAGCCCGGCCTCCCGCAACACATTCTGGCATTCGGCGATATAGTCCCCGACAGAAACCCCAACGCCAACAGGAATAAGGCACAGATCCACATGTACTTTCATCGCTGCTCCCTCCGGCTCACTTGCTGTCTCCAGATACTTCCGCTTATCAGAGTACCGACCACTCGCTACAATGCCACGTAACCGCTCCTCATGCAGCAAAGGAATACCCAATGCAACAGCATCTCGTAATCTCCCTGATCAGCGACGACAAGCCCGGCGTGGTGGAAAGGCTCTCCGCCGTGGTGGCGGAAAACGGCGGCAACTGGGAAGACAGCCGCATGGCGCATTTTGCCGGCAAGTTCGCCGGTATATTGCGGGTCAGCGTTCCCGGCGACGCCGGCCAGGCGCTCAGGAAGGCATTGGCGGCGCTGGCCGACGAGGGCTACAAGCTGCAAATTGAAGAGGCCCGCACCGTGGCCACCGGCCCGCAACAGACCATCCTGTTGAAACTGGTGGGCAACGACCGCGCCGGTATCGTACGCGAACTCTCCCGCGCCCTGGCCGCCCGCGAACTGAACATGGAACAACTGGAAACCGGCTACGACAGCATCCCCGGCAGCGGCGAGCCGCTGTTCACCGCCCAGTGCACCATCAGCGTGGCCGAGGATATGGACCTGGACGGCCTGCGCGACGAGCTGGACGAAATTGCCGACGAACTCGGCGTGGAAATCGACTGCGAAAGCGCCACCACCGCCTGAGCCCACCTCCCCAACAACCTACGCCCGCATCCAGCCCGCGGGAGCCTGCTTGCCGGCGAAAAACCGGGGCCGCGGAACTCTGATGGGCACGTCGCTGGGCTCCTTTGCCCATCCTACGCCGGTATTCCAACCGCGGGGCCGAAGGCTGCACGAATTCGTAGGTTGGGGCGGCCCTGTAGGAGCCTGCTTGCAGGCGAAAACCGGGGCCGCGATCTTCGCTTGCAAGCAAGCTCCTACAGAATCCCCCATCCTACGCCCACCTCATGACTATCAAAACAAATATAACCATAAAAAAATATTATGCCGCATAAAGCTGTCATCTTCCGTCTCTACCCTAAAGCGCGCGGAAAAATATCAATCGCGTGACAAAAAAATGACAGCGGGGGACGCGGTAACCCAATGGAAAACCAGACAGCGGAGCACGAGAGGATTTTTGAGGACCTCGCCGCGGAAAAGCCCAGGCTGCTGAACTATATTCGCCGGCGCGTTCGCAATACCTCGGACACCGAGGATATTTACCAGGAAGCCATGGCACGCCTGGCGAGGCAACTGAAAACAGGCGAGCCCCCGGACAACCCCACGGGCTACCTGTACCGTGTTGCCACCAACGTGATCAACGACAGCATGCGCCGCAAGCAGGAGCCGATGGAATCAGTGGACGAGCTCGCCGACAGTCTGGACTGCCAGCGGCCGCAGCCGGATCAGCAACTGAACGACCAGCAGTGCCTGGCACTGTTTGTGAAGCAACTGAACGAGCTGCCCACAACCACCAGGAACATCATCATCATGAGAAAGCTGCACGGCAAAACCAATAAGGAAATCGCCCGGCACCTGGGCCTCTCCGCCAAAGCCGTGGAAAAGCAGCTCAACCGGGCACTGAAAGCCATTGAAGCCAAAATGGCCCCGCACCTGGAAGCCTGATTTTCGCAATGCAACCGAAAACGCCAATGAACACAGAACACCCACTCAGCGCAAAAGAAATAGATCGGATCTACGACTGGGCCGTACACGGCGGCGCAGAGAGTGCCGATGCCGCCGCGCGCGAGCGCCACGAAAACTGGCTGCGGGAAAAACCGGCCAGGTTGCAACGCGCCCGGCAGGTGGAAGGTATCTGGAACCATCCGGATTTCGAAAATGCCGTACGCCTGGTGGGTAGCAGTGTTGCCATCGATACCATCCCCGCTGCGGCGACCAGCGGACCCAACCGGAAACCCTGGTACCTGGCCGCGGCAGCCGCCTTCCTGATTGCAGTCTCGGTAACCCTCGTACCCCGGTTCGACACGGCCCATGGCGCAGGCAACCGCCTCTACACCACCGAAAGGCAGCAAACCAGCCGCACCGCCCTGGCCGACGGCAGCACCCTGGACCTCAGTGCCCGCTCCCGGGTCGCGGTGGACTTTACCGAGCGCGAGCGTCGCATCCGCCTCTACGACGGCGAGGCCCGCTTCACCGTCGCCAAGGACCGGCAACGCCCCTTCGTGGTGGAATCCCACCAGGCCTCCATCGAGGCGGTGGGCACCATCTTCAATGTGGACCAGCGGCAGGACATCACCGAACTCACCGTGCTCGAGGGCAGCGTTGCCGTGCACCCGCTGAAACAGCCCGGTCGGGAACTGCAGATCGCCGCCGGCGAACGCCTGCGCGTCTCTGCCAACGCCCTCGGCACCGTGCAGAAATTCGATCCGGATTCCTATAAAAGCTGGTTGCAGGGGCTGGTAGAGGTGGAGGACATGCGCCTGGAAGAACTGCTGGTGGAATTCAACCGCTACTCCGCCAGGCCCCTGGTCGCCGGCGACCACCGGACCCGCAACCTGCGCGTCAGCGGCACCTTCAACCTCAACGAAATCGAAACCAACCTGCATATCCTCTCCACCCTGCACGGGCTGGAGATTTCCGAGGCCGGGGAGGAAATCGTCCTGCAGACAAAAAAAACCGGGGCCGCGGAATCCTGATGGGCACGTCGCTGCGCTCCTTTGCCCATCCTGCGCCACCCCACAACCTACGCACGCATCCCGCCTGCAGGAGCCTGCTTGCAGGCGAAAGCCGTGCCCCTCAAAAATCCACCGCCACCCGCAACTGATACCGCCGCCCTTCCCGATACGCCAGAAACGTCTTCCCGCCCTGGTCGTAATGCCGGTCGTCGTCCAATAGGTTCTCCACAGACAGGGTGGCGTGAAGGCGGCCCGGAAGGGGGGTATTGAAGGTCAACGACAGGTTGTCGTACGGATCGCGGTAGACATCCGGCACGCCGTAACTATTGCTGACGATATACAACTCCCGCCCCGAGCGCTTGTACAGCAGGGACATACTGCGATCACTGTCCAGGTGCCGATACTGCAACTGCAGGCTGCCCAGGTACGCCGGCTGCCCCTGCAGGGGCCGGGTCCCCGCCCCGCGCTGCAGGTCGGGGGGAATATCCACCTGCGAGTGCATGCCCGCATAACTGGACTGCAACTCCAACTTGTGGGAGTCCCCAAATACCCGCGCGAAATCCAGCTCCAGCTCGTAACCATACAGGGTTGCCGAATCCGAGTTCAGGTAGCTGTAGATATTGAATGCCCGGTTATTGGAAATCACCGGATCGAAGAATACCCCCTCGATAGCATTGTCGATGGTCTTGTAAAAACCCAGCAATTTCATATCCAGCCCCAGGTCATCATCACTGAACTGCCAGCGCAGGTCCCAGTTCTCCGCCTCCGCCAGTTCCAGATTGGGATTGCCGGTCACTTCAATACGCAGGTCGGTATCCTCATAGCGCCGCGGCATCAGCTCGTTAACCCCGGGCCAGACCACTGTCTCGCTGTATCCCAGACGCAGCTTGTGCCGCGGCGAGGGCTCAAAACCCAACGCCGCCGAGTACAGATCCCGGCGGCCATCCAACAGCGACACCCGGTCCTGCGGCTGCCTGTCCCAGGCATCGGCCTTTACACTGTCCCTCTCGCGCCGCATGCCCAGCAAGAACTGCCAGCGCTCGTCGTAGCGGGTATCCGCCAGCAGGTAGCTGGCATGGTTGCGGTGTTCGGCGGTATAGAAATCGCCGTCCAGCTCCGGTGGGCTCAGCGTGAACTTCATGTCGTTGTCCAGCAGGAAGCCATCGGATCCCGGCTCGCCGATAATAGTCTCCGGCGCCAGAATCCCGGCGGGATTATTCCGCTGCAGCAGCTCCCAGCTGGCATCCAGAGTCCCCTTGGAAATAAAGGTATATTCCAGCAGGTAGCCATCCTGGTGCGCATCCAGTATGTCCGTGCCGGCTTTCAGGTCCGCGGACCAGTCGTCCCAGAACCACTGGTAAGAGGCACTGACACCGGCACTCAGCGTTTCCTCGCGCATATCCTCCCAGGCCACGCGAAAATTGTTATAGCCGGGCTGAAACCTGTAGGAATAGGAAACACCGTAGCGAGAGTAACGGTAGCTGACGTCGTAGGGCCGGGTATAGCGGGAGCGCGCAGAAGTCAGGTGCCAGTTTATGGCGATACTCTCTTCGGGGCCGACGAAGTGGCTGCCGTAAAACTGCCCCAGCGCCATCTGCTTTTCCGTCCAGTTGGACAGGCTGCGCAGGCTGCTCTCGCCGTCGTACTCCCCGGAAGCATTGCGCTCGCGGGTCTCAATCTGCTCGGCGCGGTTGACACTCTGGCGCAGCAGCAGGAAATTCGCCCCCAGGTGATGCCGCTCATCCAGCCCGTAGCCCAGCGCCAACAGCCCGTTCAGGTTGATGATATTGTCCAGGCGCCGGTGGCTGGCATCCTCGGTGGCAAAAACGCTGCTCCCTTCCCCATCCTCCTGTTCCGGCGGCGGGGAAAAGCGGTTCAACACCTGGGAAAAGAGTTCCCGCTGGCGCCACTCGTTCCGGTAGCCCAGGGAACCGGTCACCCCCCAGTTGTGCGGCCCCCGCTCCCACGAGCGGCCGCCACTCAGGTTGAAAAGACCATCCGCGCCCGCCTCGCCATAGTAGAGGCCGTAATTGCGCGGAATCGCCTCCCCCGCCGCCTCCCGCTGCACTTCCGGCCAGTCGTCCGGGCTCCCCAGGTGGGCGCTGTCCTCGATCACCCCGGGCAGGGCGCGGCCGCCATCGTCGTAGCCCAGCCAGTCGCGGTCCCCGGTATAGCCGCGCAGAACCTTCTCCCCGGTGGTACCGCTGCGGTAGCCGCCGCCGGTCACCAGCGTCAGGGACGTCTCCTCGGGAATGCGCCGCGTCTCGATATTCACAACGCCGGCACTGGCGTTGCCCGGTGCGTCGGCAAATACCGATTTGCGCAGGTCCACCTGGTTGAGGATATTCACCGGGAACACATCCATCGGCACCCGCTCGCCGGAGGGTTCCAGGCTGGGAATGGGGGCGCCGTTCAGACGCACCGACTGGTAGCGGCCCTTCATGCCGCGGATCACCGCGTAGCGCTCCTGCTCCATCTTCACGCCGGAGACCAGCTCCAGCGCCGAGGCCAGGTCGGTAATGCCGAGGGAATGGATACGGTCGAAATCCAGCGCCGTATCCGCGCCCCCCGCATAGCGGCCGTAGCCATTGCCACTGCCGGTGACGGGCTCCGCGGAAAAACTGCTGGCCTCCACCACCACCTCGGCAATCGATGGCCTCGCCACCGCTGCGGCGGGGGCCTCTCGTTTTTCCGGATCGGCCCGGAAAACCACCAGTGTATCGCCGATCAACCGGTAATCCAGCCCCAGCGGCCCCAGCAGTTTTTCGGCGCGCTCCTCCAGCGGCCCGCACCCCGGCGCAACCTCCACCTTCTTGTTGCGCACCAGTGCCGGGTTGGTTACCAGGCGATACCCGGATGCCTGCGTTAGCGCGTAAAGCGCGGACATCAGATCCTGCCCCGCTTCCGGCGCACAGGGCGAGGCCATCGCCGGCAGGGCCACGAAAGGCCCCAGGAACCGGCAACACAGGGCCAGTGGACGCAGTACAGAGGGAATATCCAGAAGAAACTCCGGGAACCGCTTATTGGGAGAATTTTGGTTTACGGCATCCGGATAGTCGCAAACACATATTGCGAAAAAATGACAAGAGGGGCAGGCTTCAAAAATTGGTACTTCAGCACCAAAAAGGGGGGCATTCACCGAAACGGGACCAAGGAAAAACCGGGGCACGGGAGCATGGCCTGCAGAAAGTGGACCAGGCCATATCGGCGACTCCCGCGCCCCACCCCACTCACACCGCGGAACAGGTGCAAACCGGGTGCTCCTTTATCAGAGCTCGGTGCCCGCCTCTTCGCTTTCCAGGTCGGTAAAGATCTGCACACCGCTGAAGTTGTAAGTGCCGATGGGGTCAATGCCCAGCATACAGCTCAGGGTCTGCAGCGGCTCATCGTTGAACAGCACGGTGATCACCTTGTCACCTTCAGACTTGCCCACATTGACCACGCCCTTGTAGGCACCCAAGGGGGCCGGGCCGCCCTCCGGGGCTTCCAGGGTGGCAAAATCGAACTGGCCGTCGTTCCAGGTTACCAGCTGGGACAGGAAGAAGCTCTGCAGCGAACAGTTGGCAACACCGTCACCGGAGAACAATACCTCGGCCTCGACCCCCTCTACCGGGCCGTTCTTGTCCACACAGGTGGAGATAGTGGCAGAGCCGCTTACATCGCGCTCCGCGTTCTCCTCGGTCAGCGGGCTTTCAAAAGACAGAGAGCCCGACATGGTGCAAACCAGGCCATCAACGGGCTGCGGCTGGGCCTGAACAGACCCGACGGAAAACACAGAGACACCGACACATGCGGCAACAAACCCGCAAACCCGGGAAACAGACTTAACAACCCCTGCGACATCATTCAATTTATTCATCATTAGCTCCACTCAATGGAATCGGATAATTTGAAATTTATACAAATGGCAATATCAGCCAAAAGCCTGTGAACAACAGCAACCACAGACAACCGACATATTAAACAGCCAATATTTCAATATTGTGCCCAATCAAAAACGATTCGCTATCTAAACCCACTACCTCAATACATTTAAAATATAAAAACTGTCTATAGACGCGAAAATTCATCGAGCGAGACACTTTTCCCAAAAAGACAGTTTGGGCAAAAAAAAGCGCAGACCAGGCTGCGCGTAGAAATGGGGGAACGGGCAATGCAACCTTCCACCAGCCGCAACCCTCCCGTCCGATAAGGAGAGTGCCCCGACACGAAGCGAGTCTTATTCTGGAGCACTGCGGCCGGCATGCGTACAGTTGAAGGAACCTGCACTACCCGCCCTACTAGAGACGCGAAAACAGCCAAAGGGCGACAATTTTTTTACGCTTTACAAAAAAAGCGCAGGCAAGCGCCTGCGCCAAGGAAAGACCGGAGTTTCTGGCTTATATTCTGACCGAATCAGTCACAGGCGGGCGCGGACCAGAAGGAAGCCTCGGTGAAGCCTGTAGCGGAAGTCTCGGCCGGCAGATCGGTGGGGTTGCAATCGTATGCCAGGGAGCTGAAGGAACCGCTGCTATTCGCATCAATATCGTCACAACCTACACCAGCGTAACCGCTGATATCGATATTGGTAAAGGAGCCCAGGGTACCTTCCTTCAGGCGGAAAACTTCATCGGTCTGAACCGCGCCACTAACCAGCGTGATCGAGGCATTGGTAACAGAGCCATTGGACTGGGGCTGGTTGGTGGGATCATTGGGGTTACCAGCCAGCTCGAACGCATAGCCAGCACTGTCAGTATTGGAATCACCAGCACCACCCTGCAGGATGGACAGGTTCTCGATGGAACCGTGGAAACCGGTATCCCAGTCGACGCTGTCATCTTCGTTACAGGTCAGCCACAGGTTGTTCACCTCGGCATCGCCACCGAAGAACTCGATGCCGTCATCGGCGTTATTGTGCACGTGCACATTATCGATAGCGACTTTATCGTCATCGGCGGCGTACAGGGTCAGGCCGTTGATTTCATTGCCGTCTTCGATCACATGGCCGCCTTCGGCGATAACCACATACTCCAGAGTGCTGTTCGGGCTCTCGTTGTCGGTCAGGCCACCACCAAAGTAATGACCGGCAGCAACACCCTCCATCTCACAGCTACCGGTGTCGTTCGGGCAGTCGTTGCTCTGGCCGAAACCGGCAATCACCAGACCGCCCCATTCGCCGGACTCACTGTAGTTGTCATCCAGGGAAGAGAAGACAATCGGCTCCCCAGCGGTACCCACAGCTTCGATGCCGGCACCGCGGGAAATCAGCAGGCCGGAATTGCTATCTACAGCACCCGCGATCTGCGCACCGGCCTCGATCTGCAGAAGGGTGTGATCCACGGATGACGGCGTGGCGCTGGCGCCGCTGCCGTTGCCGACTTCAACGATGCCCGGCAGAGTCCATACGATGGGCAGTCCGAGTGTAGCACTGTCTTTGGCCAGCACTACCGTATCGTCCACCGCAATGGAAATCGGAAGTTCGCAGCCCAGGTAGGCAGTACCGTTGAACGGGATAAAGCCCTGAGACTCGCCATTAGAATTACACTCCGCGTCACCACCCAGGGTGGTAACAGCCTGGGACGCTGAAGCCAGGGCCAACAGGCCGACTGTGGCAATAATCTTATTCATTTCGATCTCCGTAAAATGAAAATGCTTTGAAAGCAATAAAGAATGAAAGTCCAGACCCGGAAACAACCTCCTTATCCCGGGCAACTTCCAAGCTACAGGGGAAATATTTCACCGGGATTTAACGGAAAGAATAAATAGCAATGTAATCAATTGAAAAACCTGAACAACGTTATAAAAAACTTCCCATAGACGCCAGAAAATCCAAATGGCGACATTAATTTTTTATTTAAAAACAGTTTCAATAATAAAAAACGCAGGCAATAGCCTGCGTTCAATAAATACCGGATTCTCCGATCTAAAAAACAGAATCAATCACAGGCGGGCGCGGACCAGAAGGAGGCTTCGGTGAAGCCTGTCGCAGGAGAATTTTCCTGCAGATCAACCGGGTTGCAATCGAACTCCAGGGAGCCGAAAGAACCGCTGCTATTCGCATCAATATCCTCACAACCCACACCAGCGTAACCGCTGATATCGATATTGGTAAAGGAGCCCAGAGTCTCGTTCTTGAGGCGGAAAACTTCATCGGTCTGAACCGCACCGCTGGCCAGAGTAATAGAGGCATTGGTAACAGAGCCATTGGACCGCGGCTGGGAACTAGGGCTGTACCAGTATCTTTTACTGGATAGCTCAAATGCATAGCCGGCACTATCAACATTGGCATAACCAGCCCCACCCTGAAGAATTGACAGGTTCTCGATGGAACCATGATATCCCTGCTCCCAATCCACGCTGTCGTCTTCGTTACAGGTCAACCACAGGTTGTCCACCCGAGCATCGCCACCGAAAAACTGGATACCATCGTCGGCGTTATTGTGTATATGCACATTTTGGATGGTCGCCTTGTTGTCATCAACGGCGTACAGATTCAGACCATTGATCTCATCGCCATTCTTAATTATTAGTCGTCTCAAAATTGTTTTGACCAAAGTCCACCCTCCGGACCGTCATCCCGGACTTGATCCGGGATCCAGCGGAGGTGCCCCGTCGGCCTGGATTCCGGAACAAGTCCGGAATGACGATCGTATGGAGCGAATACAGAAATCGCCCGTTGTTAAAGAAACCTGGACAACTGTTAATACAATTATGAGACCCTTAATATATGGCCACCCTCGGCGATAACCACATACTCCAGAGTGCTTTCCGGGCTCTCGTTGTCGGTCAGGCCACCGCCAAAGTAATGGCCCCTTGCAACACCTTCCATCTCGCAGCTACCGGTGTCGTTCGGGCATCCATTGCTCTGGCCGAAGCCGGCGATAATCAACCCACCCCACTCCTGGGATCTATTGTAGTTGTCATCCACCGAGGAGAAGACGATCGAATCCTCGGCTGTGCCCACAGCTTCGATGCCGGCACCGCGGGAGATCAGCAACGCGGACTCGCTATTTACAGAGCCCGCAATCTGCGCACCGGCCTCGATCTGCAAAAGAGTATGATCCACGGATGACGGTGTAGCATTGGCGCTACTGCCGTTGCCGACTTCAACGATGCCCGGCAGGGTCCATACGATGGGCAGTTCGAGTGAAGCACTGTCTTTGGCCAGCACCACCGTGTCGTCCACCGCAATGGATAGAGGAAGCTCACAACCCAGATAGGCGGTATTGTTGAACGGGATAAAGCCCAGGGATGCGCCATTATAATTACACTCTACGTCACCACCCAGCGTGGTAACAGCCTGGGACGCCGAAGCCAGGGCCAGCAGGCCGAGTGTGGCAATTAACTTTTTCATATCTATCTCCTTTAGATGAAAACGCTTTTCAAGAAAACAGGATGAAAGCACAGCCCCGAAAAAAACAGCCTCAAACCGGGCAGCCTTCAATCTATAGACTCACCAGCGAAAAAACAGCGACATGAATCTTTTATTGCTTTTATAAAAAAGGCCGGCATAAAGCCGGCCCATTCTCGCAAAGCGAACAGATGCTTAATTCTCGGGAATATTCCTTCCCGCT
Organism: Microbulbifer halophilus; assembly: GCF_026183675.1. Classification (GTDB taxonomy): domain Bacteria; phylum Pseudomonadota; class Gammaproteobacteria; order Pseudomonadales; family Cellvibrionaceae; genus Microbulbifer; species Microbulbifer halophilus. The sequence goes on along the minus strand of NZ_JAPIVK010000010.1, from coordinate 35,323 downwards.
TCGAGCGGCACAAAGTAATCCAGCGCGCCGAAGTAGTTGGTATCGAGGATAAACTCCGGATCTGCGGATTGGGAGCCGGAATAATCCATGGGCGCCTCACCGAGATTGATCAGGTTCGCATCCGGATAACGTTGTTCCTGCCAGCCGTCAAATACGGTTACACCCTGGACGTCCGAATAAAAGCTTATTGCCTGCCCCAGTACCCAATCGAAGTAGTAAACATCCGCATCGGCCAGGCTGGGATCGGGAAGCATATTCTTGTTGCTGACCGCCGTCTCGCTATTGACATGGGTACTGGTTGCAAAGGCCCGGTCGATCTGTCCTACCAGATTGGGATCGCTGGAAGCTTCCTTACAGCCAAAGGCAACCTGGTTCAGGATCACTTCCTCACCCAGCAAGCTCTCGACACTCGGATCCGCGGAGAGACACTGGTCAACCAAGATATTCCCATAAAGGCCATCAAATTGGCCTGCCGTCCCCCCAACAACACTGTTATGCAGGTAGACGCCACTGCCATGGGACAGCTCTATCGCGGTACTCCCCACCTCAACCGGTTCGCACCCGAAAAAGGAACACAAATCCCCGCTTTCCGTTAGCCAGAGCGTCATATTGGCCAGGGTGGGCATGGAACGCGGCAGGTCGCTTTCGTGCCCCTCCTCGCCATTGGCGCCGCGAATCATCGGGTAATGCTGCCAGTTGCCGTCTTCATCCTGGAACAGGGGATCGAAAAAGGCAGGGTCGTTACTGGCTGCCCCGCTGGACTTGAGCAGGCCCTCGGCATAGACACCCTGCATATTGCCCCGGTAGCCGTGATTCCAGCGGATGGCACTGCCCGGTACCTTTTCGATATTGACGGAGCGCAGGTTCACCGTTCCCCCGTCGATATCGATCATCGCCCCGCCCAGGTCGAGGGCACTCCAGGTGTCGGCGCCCTCGAGATAAAGGTTCTCGAGCTTGCCGCCGCGGCCGACACTGTTCAGGTACAGCCGGTTGCTTATGATATGCAGGTTCTCCACTTCCAGGTTTCCGTGGTCGTCGTCGTAGCCGCCGTGGTAGCCAAAGTCGCCCTGGATATTGCAGACGCGGCTGCCGGGCTCGGCCATGGCTTCCGGGCACTGGTTGTTCCTGGCAAAGCCGTCCACGATCAGGTTCCCGCCCAGCGTAATGGGACCGGCAGCGTCGGGATCGGTTTCTTCGTACAGCCTCTCGCCGCCGAGCGCCACCAGTTCACCGCCCCGGGTAATATGCAGGCCGCCGCGGTTGGTCGTGCTTATATTGGCGGAGGCCTCGATACCCAGCGTAACCGGGTCCGCCTTCATGGCCTCCACCTGGGCGGTATCGGTGATCTCCAGGTGCCCCTCGCCGACCCGTACCAGGCCATTGAACAGCCAGGTTGTACGCAGTGGGTCGCGCGCCACCTCGTATTCGATTCCGTCGTGTTCCACAATATCGATAACCTGCTCGCCGCTCTCCACCGCCTCCCGGTCCGTGCCGGTATAATGGGTGAGCAGGAGATCCTCGGTCAGGGTGCCGCGAAGCCCGCAGACCGGGCGCTGCGGATGATAATCGAAGATTTCGTTACCCGTTTCATCGTCAACGTCAATTTCTGGACCCTCAACGAAATATTCCAGCACGCCCTTGAAATCACACTCCGCCGCCAGGCGGACGCCGACGGAATCGCTCCAGTCCAGGTACCAGTCGTCCATGGAATCCCGCACCGAGCCCATATAGTCGGCACCCGATTCCAGGTAGTCGGCGGCGGCGCCGGCCAGGGTGAAGTCGATGGCGCCTTCGATGGCGGGAATATCCGGGCCGGTGGCGACGAAGTTGCTATCCAGCACCGCGGCCACCTCGTAGACGCCGGCCTGGCCAGTGGTGGTATTGGCGAAGTCGAAGCCGCCGTCTTCGTCCTCCTGCGGCAGGGTGTTGTCACCGGCGTTGCAGTCCAGCACCACATTGTCGAAGTGGATCTGGCGCGGGTCCGTGTGCTGCAGGTCCGCGGTGGACTGATGGTCGATATCCAGGCAGGTATTGAAGTTCGCCACCACCGAGTTGTACAGCAGCAGGCCGGAGCCCTGCTCCAGCAGTATGGCGGTGTCGGCGCTCTCGCTGCCCTTCATGGTGACACTGGCCAGTACCGGGCGCGAGCGCGGGTCCCGGTCGTGGTCTGCACTGGTGTTGCGGCCGTGCAGGGCGTGGCCGAGGCTGCTTTCGTCCGCCTGCAATATGGCGTACTGCAGGGTGCCGCGGTAGCCGTGGCTCCACTGCACCTGGTCGCCGGTGGCCCCGGAGATCAGCAGCCGGTCGATATTCACCGCGCCGCCGTTCAGGGCCAGGCCGTCGCCGGCGGCATCGGCGATATCCAGGTTGTCGATCTGGCCGGCCGCGCTCACCTCGTTCAGGGTCAGGGCCGCCTGGCCGCTGCCGCCGTTGAGCAGGCGCAGGTACTGGATATCCACGAAGCGCTCTTGCGCCAGCGCGCAGGTTGCCGCATCGGCGCAGCTATCCGCCAGGCCATTGATGGTGAGACCGCCCCACTGGGCGCCCCGGTCCTGCGGGCGTATATCCAGCTCCACCGGGTTCTCCAGGGTACCGGCGACGGTGAAGCGCACACCGGGGTTTACCGCCAGCGAGGCATCCGCGGGCAGCCGCAGCCGGGAGGTGTCGTCCAGGGTGACTTTTTGCGGTGCCTCCAGCAGTGCCCGCTGCTGGCCGGCATCCAGGGCGCTGAAATCACGGCCCAGGGTGACATCGCCCCGAATACGCCAGGCCACCTGCTCGCCGTTGATATCGTCGTCGAAATACAGGTTCTCGGTGATTTCGCCTTGCAGTTCGCAGATGCTGTAGCTGCCGCCCTGGCCGATCTCGACGGTTTCCTCCAGCGGCGTGCCGACACCGTAGCAGGCTTCGTAGGTGAGGCTGAAATCGTAGGGGCTGCTGGGAGCCTTGGCGATCGCATTAATCCCCTCGATACCGGTGGCGGTAATCTTCAGCGCCGGGTCCAGGTCCGGGTTTGTGGTGAAGAAGTTTTCCGCCGCGGCCAGGGCATCGGCGGCGTAATCGCTGCCGTCCTCGGCGGCCGCGCTGGCGCTGTCGCAGTAGAAGACACTGTTGCTGACCGGCGAGACGCGGGTAATGCCATCGTTTACCTGCAGGCAGCCGGAGAAGCCCTGGATAACCACATTGTCCACGGCCACGTCGCCGCCGCCACTGAGGCGGATGGCATTGCCCGCCTGCCGGTCCTTGTCCACCAGAGTAAGGGTCTTCAGCACCGTGTTGCCGCCGCTCTCGCCGCGCAGGGCCGGCTCTTCATTATCGTGGTAGACGGTTCCCTTAATATCCCCGCTATAGCCGCTGTGCCAGTGTACGGCACTACCACTATTGCCAATGCTGCGAATACTGAAACCAATAGCGCCGCCGTTGAGTTCCAGGCCGGTCTTGGCGCTGTAGGCGGCGTGAGAGGCGCTACTATTCTGCAGCGGATGCGGCGCATTGAGGGTCACGGCGGCAGACGGGGCAATACCACTGGCCGGTTCACCGCCGGCCTCCATGGCCCAGCCAGCGAAGCCGGTAGCATCCAGTTGAGTATCGGTATCGGACGGAACGCCGCCGTAATACCCCCGGTCGCCCTCGATATTGCAGAAGTTTTCCGCACCGGCATTGCTGCCACAATCCGGGTGCGGCCCCACGCCGTTGACCACCACGCCGGCCCACTCGCCGGTGCCGGTGTTGTTGTCGTCGACGGATTCGATATTGGCAAACAACTGGCCGTTGCGGTGCACCACCACCATGGCGCCTTCGCGGGCGTAAAGTCTTCGTGGTCTTTGTGTGTTCACGCTGTTGCTTATGCCGTTAACAGCGAGGGCCTCGACCCGATGCATGGTATCCGCCTGCCAGTCCGCCAGGGTGGCGTAGCGCTTGCTCTCGCCGATTTCGTAGGTGCCGTCCAGCACCCACACCAGCGGCTCGAAGTTGTGGGTGCTTTTCAGGCGCACTTCGCCGCGCTGGCCCACATCGGTATCCAGCAGGCAGGCCCGGATGGGCTCGCCGTCGATGGTGACGGGATCCGTGGGGGAGCCCACCACGCCACCCACAACCACTTCGCACTGTTGCAGAGTGGTTTCCAGGGAGTCTTCCTGGGCGATATCGTCTGACATATCCCCCTCACAGCCGGCGAGCAACAGCACGCCGGCGGCCAGTAACAGGCCGCGGGGGAGTATCCGGGTTTTTGGTTTTCGTGAAAACATTGGATCACCTGGTTGTATTGGTCTTGAAAGCTGTGCCGTAGGAGCCTGCTGTGACCGCCATGGATGGCGGAATGCCGCCCAACGGAATGCCGCCCAACGAAAATGCAAATTTTGCAGGAGCTAAAATTTGTCAGGCGAATAGCTGAAGAGGCCGCTCCAACACAATCGCCTGCAAGCAGGTTCCTACAGGGGAGTTCCGTGGCTCCCGCGTTATCAGAAGCTGTAGCTGGCCTTGAGCTTGAACTTGCGCCCGGATTTGTATTTCAGGTAGGGCACACCGAATTCCTCGTATTCGTAGCTGTGTTCCTCGTCCAACAGATTTTCCGCCGATGCGGAGACAGAGAGGCCGTTCAGGAACGCTTTCTTGTAGATAAGCTTCAGGTCGCCGTAGGGCTGCTCGTATACATCGCCGAGGGCCTGGTCATAAGTGGTTATCGGGGCCACTATCGCCAGTTCCTCGCCGGTCTGGTTGAATACCAGAGTGACCTCCTGGCCGGTGTCCAGGTGGTCGTACCCCAGTTGCAGGTTGGCGATATAGTCCGGCTGGCCCTGCAGGGGCCGGTTCATTTGCTGTTCGGTGATGCCGCTCCCATCGATAAGATCAACGGAGGAGGTGATATCCGTGTAGTTGAACTGCACGAAGAGCTGGTGGCCACTATCCGCGCCCAGGGTGAATTCCCGGCGCATATCCAGCTCTACGCCCTCCACTTCCGCTTCCATGGCATTGGCAAAGGTATAGACATCGTAAACCTCGCCGCTATCGTAAAAGCGGTTTTCGATGGCGTTGTCCAGTTGCTTGCGGAACAGCGCCAGGGTTATGGACTCGGTGTCTGACGGATACCACTCCAGGCGCAGGTCCAGGTTTTCGATATCCGCTGGCTTGATCTCCGGGTTACCGCGGTACTGCTCCAGGGTTTCGACATCGTTAAAGCGGCGGGGGATCACCTCGAAGACTTCCGGCCAGTTGACCGTCTCCGACCAGGCGGCGCGGAGCTGCCAGGCATCGCTGAACATCCAGGTAAGGCCCAGGGAGGGGTTGGTGCGCTCCCGGTCCATCAGGTTGATGAGGGGTTCCGGCGAATAGGCGAACATCTCTGCATCCAGAACGAAGGTTTCCTTGCGCGCCCCCAGGTTGACCTTGAGCTTTTCCAGGATATTGGCTTCCATCAGGGCGTAGTGCGTGTTTTTCTCCAGCTCCGAGAGGTAGTCGTCACCCACCAGGCCAACATCCTGCTCCGGTGTGAGGCTGAAAGAACCTACACCCAGGATATTGCCATCTTCATTGAGGACACCGGTAATGTTCTCGGGCACAAAAACCCTGCGCGGGTCCGGAATACCGCCGCCGAAATCGGCGTTCTGATCGGTGTCCATCCTGTAGTAATAGCTGGAAAAACTGCCATCGCGGTCCCGCTGCAAACCCTGCAGGCCGGCCTTGAACAACAGGGAAACACCGCCGAGATCTTCCACCGGGAGCGCCAGGTCCAGGCGGTAACCTTCGTTTTCCTCGGTCATACTCTCCCAATTGTTGTACTGGTCACCAGCATCATTTGAAAGCTTTGCGTGGTTATCTGAACTTTCCATGCGATAGCTGTACAGACTGGCATTGGGGCGGTCATATTCCGTCTCGGCCCCCATTAACTGCCACTCCAGGTCCAGGTTGCCCAGGTAGAGGGACCAGCCGCGGTCGGCGGAGATATCCAGGCAATGAGAGCCCCACAATTGGTGGCTGACAAGCTGCTCCTCGATCCACTCGGAGCGCTGCCTGGTTACGTGCTCTGTATTCACGTTGTCGCGCAGGCCGGTTTCCTCTCCCCTGCGTAGACGCTCGGCAGCTACTTCATCAAAATCTTCCTTGTCAATACCGACATTTCCCTTGGGCAACATGGAATGCTCCAACTCACTGGAGTTGGTGGTGTGGCGCAGGACGATATTGTTGAGGCCGAGCCGGTGGTTATCGGTAATATCCCACTGCAGGTTGAGCATGGCGCTGAGATCTATTACCTGGTTGGTATCCAGGGTTTCGTTCTCGCTGTCCAAGTGCAGTACCGGCTCTGTTGTTCCGCTGCTGCCGAAACGGGTGTTTTCCTTGGTATTGCTGCTCCACTTGTTGGCATAGCGCACGGCGCCGATTGCGCCCAGGCTTTGCCGGCCCAGCTCCCAGCTATCACCGCCACTGAAACTTAAACTGGAATCGAGCTGCGCCTCGCCGTAGTTGATCCCCTTATGCGGAACGGCTTCGCCCAGGGTTTCCAGGGCGTCTGTGCTCAAGTGTCCGGAATTGTCTTTTGGATTTATATAGGCATTTCCTGTTGGCTTGAGGATATCCGGCATCTCGCGGGTGCCGTCGTCCATGCCCAACCAGTCCCGGTCGCCTTCGGTGCTGCTCATCAGCAGGTCGTCGCCGTGGCTGTCGCTGCGGGTGGCGGAGTAGGAGACCTTGAAGAAGCCCTCGTCCGGGATATCCCTGGTGCGCATATCGATATGGCCGGCGGTGGCATTCAGGGGGACATCGGCCGTGGCGTTTTTCTGCAGGCTGAGGCTCTGCATGATGCCAGCGGGGAAGATATCGAAGGGCAGGTCGCGGCGGCCCGGGTCGGTGCTGGGCAGGGAGGCGCCGTTGAACTCCACCGACTGGTAGCGGCCCTTCATGCCGCGCACCACGGCGAAGCGGTCGTCTTCCATGGAGACGCCCACCACGCGCTTGAGGGCGGAGCTGACCATGGAATCGTCGAAGCGGGCTATCTGGGTGAAGTCGATGCTGTCCACCACGGAGGAGGAGATGCGCTCCAGTTCAATGGGGTTGCTCTCGATGTAGCGGCCCACCACCTGTACTTCCTCGATGGCGGGGCTGGCGGGGGCGTTTGCCAATGCATCGCTGTCCGGGGCCGCGCTCATCTGCACATCCACCGCCAGGTTCATGCGGGGCAGTACGCGCAGGCCGGTGAGGCGGCTGGAGCGGTATTCGTCGTGGTCCAGTTGCAGTTCGTAGACGCCGGGGGGCAGTTGCAGCTCGAAGTTGCCGTAGCGGTCGGTGACGGCCTGCACCTCGCCGTTCACCACCTGCACGGTGGCATTGCGCACAGGGGCCTGGTTGTCTTTGCGCAGTACGGTGCCCTGGATCAGGCCGGGGGCCAGGTCTTCGCCCTCGCCGGGGGCGATCATTGCGGCATCGCCGCTGCTTGCCTCGAAGCGGGCAAGGTCCACCCGCTGCAGGGATTTGGTGGATTCGCCGCTGGCGGAGGCGCGGTTGATGGTGATCACCGCCGCTTCATCGGCGGAGACGGCAAATTCGTAGGGAATGGTTTCGCCATCGATGCGCAGCCGCAGGCTGTGGCGGCCGCCGTCCACGTCTTCGTGCCAGAAGCTCTCCCCTGCCCCGCTGCTGCCGATGGCTTCGCCATCCAGCAGCACTTCCGTCACCGCGGCCGGCCGGCCGTCGACAAACGCATCCAGTTTAATGGCGGCCGCCTGCCCCTGGCTGGCCACGGCCATGCCAATGGCGCTGCATAGCAGCCGCTTTGAAACCGTCAATCCCATATTGTCCCCCGCTCTAAGGCTAAGAAAATAAAAAGAAAAAGTGATGTCAGCGGCCGGTGTTTTCCCCCGCCGGCTTCAGATAGGCGCAAAGACGCCACACGGGCACTCCCCGTATCCAACGCTTCAAGAGACGTAACTGGCGGCGAATGGCGACAGGGATTAGATGAAGGTTTGGAGAAGGTTTTGTGACGGTGGGTGCGGCGCTCCATTCGGGCCACGAGATTTTTCCGGCCGCCCTCTCCCCGTGGGAGAGGGCGGCCTGCCCCGGACTTGATCCGGGGGAGAGGGGCGACTGGTTGCTGGCACCGGGTGTGATCCGGGAATAAGTGGGCGGGAGGCGCCGGTGGAAGCCGCTAACCGCCAACCGCCCGCCGGGGAGCAGCCGCCCCGGAGTAGATGGAGATACAGATTCCGATAACGGCCATAAGCATCCCGAGCAGCGACCAGAGGCCCAGGGGTTCTCCCAGGATTGAGAAAGCCAGTATCCCGGCAAGCAGGGGAGTACTCATTCCTATCACACTGTGAATCATCGGTGGAAGTTTTTCAGACACGGCACCGTTGAGATAGTTGGGAAGGGCAGTGGCTATGATGCCCAGCAATACCAGAACGACACAGTTGAAGAGATCCACTCTCTGGGAGGAAATATCCCTGAAGGCGAAGAACAGGAGCAGGACGATACCGGTCATGAACGTCATCTGGTTGATACCGGCCAGGTTGGGCCTCCCACCCGATTGCGCCTTCTTCCAGATGGCATACGAAAAGCTGGCACGCACTGTTGCTGCCGCCAGCGCAAACCCGCCGCCCAGCAGGAGATCCTTGGCACTGTAGTTTAAACTGGCCTGGTTGCCCGCAAACAGATATATCCCCACGCCAAAAAACGCCACCAGAAAACCGACAACCTCGCCGGGCACTATGCTCTCTCCTCCTGCCACTCGCCACACCATGGTTATCAGCGGGGTAAACGCTATCAACAATGCGGCCAGTGCGACCGGTGCATGCAGGAAGGAGAGGGTTGCAAAGAGGTAATAGGCCGTCATCAGTCCAGACAGAAAGAAGTCGGGCCAACCAATACGCGATTGCGGCAGCAAGCTTGTGCTCCGGCCGGCAAAAGGGATCAAAGAGAACGAAAAGGCAACCAGAAAACGCCCCCAGACGATCATCCACACGGTCATCTCCTGCACTGCCTTCACAAAAATCCCGGTTGTCGCCCAGAGAAAGGCGCAGAGGATGCTGAGGAGAATCATTTTTTTCATATTACCGCCCTGGGGAGATGGGGCTCGCCATTCTATCGGCAGGTCAAGGGGATGGGAATGAGGGGCCGTTATGCTGATGGTGGCCACCGCCGGCCGCCCTCTCCCCCGGCCCCTCTCCCGGTGGGAGAGGGGAGCTATGTCGGAGATATTCAGGGCGGATCTACCCACCGGGTTTTGTTAAGGCTCATACCAGTCCCCTCTCCCTCCGGGAGAGGGTTAGGGAGAGGGCCGGTTAACGGCGCCACTGCGGCCCGACTCGCCCCGCCCCTGCAGAGCCCCCCACACCGCGTTATAATGCGCTCCCACTGTTTGCCGGCCCGCGGTGGCCGGCCCTAAGGCGCCCGATGTTCAAGATTGTTCTCTACCAACCGGAAATCGCCCCCAACACCGGCAATATCATCCGCCTCTGCGCCAATACCGGCGCGGAGCTGCACCTGATCGAGCCACTGGGGTTTGCGATGGACGACAAGCGGCTGCGCCGCGCCGGGCTGGATTACGGCGAGTACAGCCGCGTGGCACGCCACCGGGACTGGGCGGCGTTTGTGGCGGCGGAGCGGCCGGCGCGGGTGCTGGCGCTCTCCACGAAAGGCAGCCGCAACCACGCGGAGATCGGTTTCCGGCCGGACGATGCCATCGTCTTCGGCCCGGAGACCCGGGGCCTGCCGGATGACTTCCTGGAACAGGTGGGCCCGGAACACACGTTGCGCATCCCGATGCGCGCCGAGAGCCGCAGTATCAACCTGTCCAATGCGGCCGCGATTGTCATTTACGAGGCCTGGCGACAATTCGATTTCGCCGGCGCCCGCTGATCGAGACCTTTTTCACCATGCTTGCACCCATCGGACTCTTTTATGGTTCCAGCACCTGTTACACCGAAATGGCGGCAGAGAAGATCTGCGATCGCATCGGTGCCGAGTGGATCGATATCCACAATGTGGCCGAAGACGATATCGCCCTGGCGGAACAGTACGACTTTCTGATCTTCGGTATCCCCACCTGGGACTACGGCGAGCTGCAGGAAGACTGGGAGGAGATCTGGGACGAGCTGGCACAACTGAACCTGGACGGCAAGACGGTGGCGCTCTACGGCCTGGGCGACCAGGAGGGTTATCCGCAGTGGTTCCAGGATGCAATCGGCTACCTGCACGCACAATTGCTGGCCTGCGGTGCCCGCGCCGTGGGTTACTGGCCGGCAGATGGCTACGAGTTCGAGGAGTCCAAGGGGCTGACCGCCGATGGCAGCCAGTTTGTGGGCCTGGCGCTGGACGACGAGAACGAATTCGATCTCAGCGAGGAGCGTATCGACCAGTGGTGCACGCAGGTGATGCGCCAGTTCGGGCTGCAGTAGTAGCGGGATGAGCGACGACCGATTGCACGCGGAGATCGAGTGGCGCGAAGACGGCCAGCCGCTGTCGCGCGCTTTTGACGATGTCTATTTCTCCGGCGGCTCTTCTCCGCAGGAGGGCCTCGAGGAAACCCGCTACGTCTTCCTGCAACAGAACCGCCTGCCGGAGCGCTTTGCCGCGCTCGCCGACGGCGATGTGTTCACCATCGGCGAAACCGGCTTCGGCACCGGCCTGAACTTTCTCGCCGCCCGGGATTTGTGGCGGCAATCCGCCCCAACCGGCGCGCGACTGCACTTTGTCTCGGTGGAGAAGTTCCCGCTGCACCGGGGCGACCTGGAGCGCGCCCTGGCGCTGTGGCCGCAACTGCAGCCGCTGGCCGGGCAACTGCTGGAACAGTACCCGCCCTTTTGCGCCCGCGGCGTGCACCGGCTGCAGTTCGGCCCCGTGAGTCTGACCCTGGCCATCGGCGAGGCGAGCGAGGCCTTTGCCGGCCTTCGGCTGGGGGACAACCACCGGGATCGCAACGTCGACGCCTGGTTCCTGGACGGCTTCGCCCCGGCCAAAAACCCGGCTATGTGGACGCCGGCGCTGTTCGAAAATATCGCCGCACTGAGCCAGCCGGGCGCAACCTTCGCGACCTTCACCTGCGCCGGGATCGTAAAACGCGGACTGAAAGGTGCCGGCTTTGCATTGCAGAAAGTGCCGGGGTTCGGGCGCAAGCGGGAGATGTTGCGGGGGCGGCTGAAGGAAACGGGTGAACCGCGAATAGCGTCGACGCCCTGGCACCTGCCTTCGGGATCAAAGTCCCCCTCTCCCTTGGAGAGAGGAGCCGGGGGAGAGGGAGAGCCCAAAGCCCAATCAATCGCCATCATCGGCGCCGGCATCGCCGGCGCCACCACCGCCCGCGCCCTCGCGGAACGCGGGCACCGGGTCACCGTCTTCGAACAGGGCCCGGGGCCCGCCGCCGGCGCCTCCGGCAACGACCAGGGTATCCTTTACGCCAAACTCTCCCCCAAACCCGGCCCCAATGGCGATTTCAACCTGCACGCGCTGATGTTTGCGCAGCGCTATTACCGGCGGCAGTGCCCGCAGTCGGTGCATCTCGACGGTTTGCTGCAGTTGGCGCAGTCGGGAAAAGAGACGGGCCTGCAGGGGCAGATTGACGATTTGCTGCAACAACACGGGGCGAGGGCGTTGGCGCAGCGCGTGGATGCGGCCGGGGCCAGCGAGATTGCCGGGCTGCCGCTGGAATTCGGGGGGCTGTATTTTCCGCAAGCGGGGTGGCTGGAGCCCAGGCGGGTCTGTGCGGCGCTGCTGGAGCACGAGAATATCGAACTCCGCTGCAATACCCGAATTGAAAGCCTGGAACATGGCAAGGACGGCTGGCAACTGCACGGTACCCCTGCCGGGAACGCCGAGCCCCAGCTCGGCAAAGCGCTGGTGGAGCCGGCGCGCGCCCACCCCGATGCCGAGCTGGGGCTCGGCGTTCCCGGCGGCAGCTTCCGTGCAGATACCGTGATCATCTGCACCGCCAACGCCATCCGTCGGTTCCCCCAGACCGCCGCCCTGCCCCTGCGCCCCATTCGCGGCCAGGTATCCGGCGCTGTGGCCACCGATTATTCCCGCAGGTTGCAGACCGCCCTCTGCGGCGAGGGCTACCTGATCCCCGGCGCCAGTGGCCACCAAAGTTTCGGCGCCAGCTTCAAGCTAAAGGATACGGATACGGCGCTGCGGGACAGGGAGCACCGGGAAAACCTGGAGACCCTGGCGGCGCTGCTGCCCGAAATGGCGGCGGAATTTGCCGCGCAACCACTCACCGGCCGCGCGGCACTGCGGGCGGCCACGCCGGACTACCTGCCCATGGCCGGGCCGGTACCGGACTGGGATTCCATCGCCAGCACCTACGCCGAGCTGCGCAAGAACCGCAAATTCCTGATTCCGCAGAGGGCGCATTACCAGCCGAATCTTTTTGTACTCGGCGGCCTGGGCTCGCGGGGATTTACCTACGCGCCGCTGGCGGCGGAACTGTTGGCGGCATGGGTTGGCGGGGAGGTGTTGCCGGTGCCTGTGGAGCTGGCCAAAGCGCTGCACCCGGCGCGGTTTGCGGTGAGGGATTTGGGGAAAAACCGCTAGCACGGCGCACCCTACGCGGGGTTCTGCTCCGGTGCCAACGACCAGGCGCCCCTCTCCCTAACCCTCTCCCGGCGGGAGAGGGGACTGGCTCAATGGTTCTAGAGGGCTGGGTGGAAAATATCTCCCCAAATGCCAGAAACAGAGCTCCCCTCTCCCACTGGGAGAGGGGCCGGGGGAGAGGGCCGGTTCGGTGCCCCATCGGCAATTTGCGACCCCATCAACCACCCTCTCCCGGAGGGAGATGGGAACCAACTCATCGGGCCAACAGCGCCGCGCTGCCAGAACCACAGGCGACCACGGATTTCATCGCCGCCTCCACCGATACATCCGGCAGTATCTCCACACAGCTGCCGGGCACGTGGTAGACGAACCCGGAGGTGGGCACCGGCGCAGTGGGGACGTAGACAGTGAAGTCGCCGTTTTCGTGGCGGGAGGTGACAATGGCGGTGACCGACAGTGGCGTTTCCGGGCCGTGGATACGCACCCGCGCCACTGGGCCGGCCAGCACACCCTCGCCACCGCCGCTGCCGATAAACTGCAGCACCAGGTCCTTGATGGTGTTGTAGCCGGGCGCCAGCCGGCCCAGCCAGTGATCCAGGTGCCGGTGCGCCCAGCGGCCGACACTGGTCTTCACCAGCAGGCCGATCAGGAAACAGCCACCCAGGATCAGCGCTATCACCACCAGGCGCGCGAGGGTATCCTTGAACTCGGTGTGCGATTCCAGCCAGGCCACTACCGGCGCCAGCAGTTCGCTGACCTGGCCGAACAGCCACTGGAACAACAGGATGAAGATGGCGATGGGCAACACCACCGCCAGGCCCCCCAGCAGGGTCAGGGTGACAAATGTTTTTACTCGGTTCATGGTCTTATCGGATGCAATGCCTGCAAATACACAAATGGAGTTTACTGCTGCTCGCCCTGCTCCCCTTCGAGCTGGCAGCGCAAGCGCCGCTGGCGGATACCCCCTATGAAATCCTGGAAGAGCGCGAGCGCCCCGGCGATCACTTTACCCAGGGGCTCTATTTCGACGGCGAGCGCTGGTGGGAGAGCAGCGGCCGCTATCGGCAATCCTGGCTGGCCGAGTATACCGACCCCACCGCCAATCCCCTACGCCGCAAATGGCTGGCTGCGAACCGCTTCGCAGAAGGCCTGACCGTGCTGGGAGACAAGCTCTACCTGCTCACTTACCGGGCCGGCGAGTTACAACGCTACAAACGCAGCGACCTGTCCCCGCTGGGCAGCCTCCGCTACAGGGGCCAGGGCTGGGGGCTGACCAGCGACGGCGAACAGTTGATCATGAGCGACGGCAGCGACGAACTGACCTTCCGCGACCCGGAAACCTTCGAGATACAGCGCCGCCTGAAAGTGCACGGCGGCGATCGCCGCTGGTCGCAATTGAATGAACTGGAATACGCCCACGGACTGGTCTGGGCCAATATCTGGCAGACCCCCCTGATCATCGCCATAGACCCCGAAAGCGGCGCCGTGCGGCAGCAGATCAACCTGGAAGAACTCGCCCCCCAATCGCAAAACCCCGACGCAGTCGCCAACGGCATCGCCTGGGACAGGGAGCGGAACGGGCTCTGGGTGACGGGGAAGTTCTGGCCGGTGTTGTATCTGATTCGGCCGGAGGGGTTTGGGGAGAGTTCTGGTGGGGAGGCTACTTAACCTTCAGCGGCCCCCCAACCGGCCCTCTCCCTAACCCTCTCCCGGAGGGAGAGGGGACCTGCTTGGTGGTAGTAGGTAGCTCAGGGGAGAGGGCGGCCGAAGCGGTCACCATCAACACAAACAGCCCCTCACCCCCGATAAAAATCAATCACCGTCAACACCCCACCCCCACGCACACGGTCCAGCGCCGCGCCGGAGATTTCCAGGCGGAAACCGTGGCCCTGGCGTTGGAGTTCGACGCCTTCCATGCCGGCGGCGCCGCTGTAGAGCATGGCGTGTTCGCCGTCGCCGCTGCGCCACTGGACGCCTTCTACCTTCTCCATTCCCGGCAGGTCCAGGGTGAGTGTCTCCAGGTCCGCCGGCAGCGGGCGCAGCTCCAGCCGCGCGATACCGCTGGCGGTGGCAATGGAGAACGCCAGTTGGTGCTCCGGGGCGGGCTGCCAGCCCAGGTGGGTGTCGGCCAGGGCCGACTGGACCAGCGTCTGGGGGGAAGTGGTCACGCATCCTGCGGTCCCCAGGGTTCCCGATACCAACAGCAAAGACAGTATTATTGAAGTGCGCATAGCCTTTTCCTTGGGGACCCGCTGAACAGGCGTCTCAACCGGCCCCGGCCTATCACTGTTGTGCCGCCGATTATAGGCGGGCCAGCTTCGACCATGGACGTAATTCCTGCCATTTTTGTGAAATATTTCTGTCAAATCAATGGTCGGAAATGCCAGATCCCTGCCGGATTCTGCAAGGCACAGGCCTGATATACTCCGCCCCCATGACTTCTCCCCAGCATATTCTCGAACACGTTTTCGGCTACGCCGACTTCCGCGGCCCGCAGCGGCAGGTCATCGACACCCTGATGGCCGGCAGCGATGCCCTGGTGCTGATGCCCACCGGCGGCGGCAAATCCCTCTGCTACCAGATCCCGGCGCTGGCGCGGCCCGGTTGCGGCGTGGTGATCTCGCCGCTGATCGCGCTGATGCAGGACCAGGTGGAGGCCCTGCAGGCCGCCGGCGTACGCGCCGCCTTCCTGAACTCGTCGCTGCCCTTCCACGAGGCCCGGGATATCGAGTCGGCCCTGCTCGCGGGTGACCTCGACCTGCTCTATCTGGCGCCGGAGCGGCTGTTGCAGCCGCGCACCCTGGAACTGCTGGGGCAGGCGACGCTGTCGCTGTTCGCCATCGACGAGGCCCACTGCGTGTCCCAGTGGGGCCACGATTTCCGCGCGGACTACCTGTATCTCAACTGCCTGCACGAGCGCTTTCCGGCGATACCGCGCATCGCCCTGACCGCCACTGCCGACGGGCGCACCCGCGGCGAGATCGCCCGGCGCCTGGACCTGGAATCGGCCGAGCACTTCGTCAGCAGCTTCGACCGGCCCAATATCCAGTACCGCATCGCGCAGAAGAACAACCCGCGCCGCCAGTTGCTGCAGTTCCTGAAGGACGAGCAGCAGGGCAACGCCGGTATCGTCTACTGCCTGTCTCGCAGCAAGGTGGAAAGCACCGCCGACTGGCTGTGCCAGCAGGGGTTCAAGGCCCTCCCCTACCACGCCGGCCTGCCGGCGGAGGTGCGCGCCGACCACCAGCGGCGCTTCCTGCGCGAGGACGGCGTGATCGTGGTCGCCACCATCGCCTTCGGCATGGGCATCGACAAACCGGATGTGCGTTTCGTGGCCCACCTGGACCTGCCCAAGAGCGTGGAGGCCTACTACCAGGAAACCGGCCGCGCCGGGCGCGACGGCGAGCCCTCCACGGCGCTGCTGCTGTACGGCCTGGAGGATGTGGTGAAGCTGGGGCAGATGGCGGCCATGTCCGAGGGCAGCGAGGAGCACAAGCGCGCCGAGCGCAACCGACTCAACGCCATGCTGGGCCTGTGCGAGATCACCAGCTGCCGCCGCCGCGCGCTGCTGCGCTACTTCGCCGAGGAGCTGGGGGAAGACTGCGGCAACTGCGACACCTGCCTGGAACCGCCGCAGACCTGGGACGGCACCCAGGCCGCGGCCAAGCTGTTGTCCTGCGTCTACCGCACCGGCCAGCGCTTCGGCGCCGCGCATGTGATCGACGTGCTGCGGGGCTCGGAGAACGAGAAGGTGCGCAAATTCAACCACGACCAGGTTTCCACCTATGGTATCGGCAAGGAACTCTCCGCCAACGAGTGGCGGGGCGTGGTGCGCCAGTTGGTGGTGCGCGACTACCTGGAAGTGGAGGGCGAATTCCAGGGCCTGCGCCTGACACAGGCCTGCCGCCCGCTGCTGCGCGGCGAGGAGAGTATCCAGTTGCGCAAACTGCCCGCGCAGACCAGGGGCGCCGGCGCCGAACCCAGGCGCGGCGCCCCACCGGCGGAAATACTCCCCGCCGACGAACCCCTGTGGGAGGCCCTGCGCGCCTGCCGCAAACGCATCGCCGACGAACAGGGCGTGCCGCCCTACGTGGTCTTCCACGACGCCACCCTCCGCGGCATGGTCGCTGCCCGACCACAGACCCCGGACCAGTTGCTGGCGGTTTCCGGTGTGGGGGACAGCAAGCTGGAGCGGTTCGGGGAGGATTTTCTGGGGGTGTTGCGGGAGTTTGATACCGCCATAAACGGTTAATATATTTAACATACAGAACGAAAAGCTCCCCTCTCCCACCGGGAGAGGGGCCGGGGAGAGGGCCGGTTCGATGGCACCATCTGCATTAGTGGCCCCATCAGCCACCCTCTCCCCTAGCCCCTCTCCCGAAGGGAGAGGGGAACCGGCTCAACGACAACCGAACAATCATTCAACTATTGTAAATTTTATTAACCACCCCTAGACTCCTCTCAAACACAACAAAACCGATCGCGAGAGGTGAACCATGGCCGAGATCGATCATTTCGCCGGTCTGACGAGCGCCGAGCTCGACGCCCACTGGATGCCGTTTACCGGTAACCGCCACTTCAAGGCCGAGCCGCGCCTGTTCGTCAGTGCGGAGGGGATGCACTACACCACCGCCGACGGCCGCTCGGTGCTGGATGGTTTTTCCGGGCTCTGGTGCAGCAACGCCGGGCACGGCCGCAAGGAGATTGCCGATGCGGTGGCGCAGCAACTGGTGAGGCTGGACTATGCCCCGGCCTTCCAGTTCGGCCACCCGCTGGCCTTCAAGCTGGCCAAGCGCCTGGCGGATATGGCACCCGGCGACCTGAACCGGGTCTTTTTCTGCAACTCCGGTTCCGAGGCGGCGGACACGGCCCTGAAAATCGCCCGCGCCTACTGGCGCGCCAAAGGGCGGCCGGAGAAGACCCGGCTGGTGGGCCGCGCCCAGGGTTACCACGGGGTGAATTTCGGCGGTATCTCGGTGGGCGGCATGGTGGGCAACCGCAGGAATTTCGGCCCGGCACTGGACGTGGATCACCTGCCCCACACGCTGCTGCCGGAAAACCGCTTTTCCCGCGGCCTGCCGGAACACAGCGGCGAGGCCATGGCGGAGCGGCTGCTGGATATCGTCAACCTGCAGGGTGCGGAGAATATCGCCGCGGTGATGGTGGAACCCTTTGCCGGTTCCGCCGGTGTGATTCTGCCGCCCAAAGGCTATCTGCAGCGGTTGCGGGAAATCTGCGATCGGCACGATATCCTGCTGATCTTCGACGAGGTGATCACCGGCTTCGGCCGTACCGGTTCGGCTTTTGCCGCACAGGAGTTCGATGTGCTGCCGGACCTGCTGACCACCGCCAAGGGCATCTCCAACGGCGCCGTACCACTGGGCGCGGTCTTCGCTCGCGAGGGTATCTACGACGCCTTTATGCAGGGTCCGGAACATATCCCGGAGCTGGCCCACGGCTACACCTACTCCGCCCACCCGGTGGCCTGCGCCGCGGCCATGGCGACGCTGGATATCTACGAGAACGAAAAGCTGTTCGAGCGGGTCAAAACCCTGGCGCCGGTGTTCGAGGAGGCCCTGCACGGCCTGCGCGATGCGCCCCATGTGGCGGATATTCGCAACTACGGCCTGGCCGGCGCCATCCAGCTGCAGCCGCGCGACGGCGAGTCGGGCAGGCGGGCGATGGAAGTGGTGCTGGAGGCCTACCGGCGCGGTGTACTGCTGCGCTGGACCGGGGATACCATCGCCGTGGCGCCGCCGTTTATTATCGAACAGGCGCAGATTGAGCAGATTGCGCAGACACTGAAGGACATACTGCACACTGCGGAATAGCCACCCTACATCACCAACTCGTCATTCCGGCGAATAGCCTGTGCCGGACTTGATCCGGTACCGGAATCCAGCACCGGCGGCTCCGCCCTGGATACCGGCCTCCGCCGGTATGACGAACAATAGATCTGAAGATACAGAACGATCACCGAAGCGGGGCAACCCGAAGGAGCAAAACAATGAACACCATCGGCCACCTGATCAACGGCGAAATGGTCAGCGGCGATCCGCGCCAGCAGGATCTCGTCAACCCGTCCACCAACGAAGTCACCGGCAAGGTTTCCCTGGCCGAAAAGGCCACCGTGGAGGAAGCCATTGCCGCGGCCGACGCCGCCTACAAAAACTGGCGCGACACACCGCCGATCAAGCGCGCGCGCATCATGTTCCGCCTCAAGGACCTGCTGGAACAGAACGCCGACAAGATCTGCGAATTGATTACCCGCGAGCACGGCAAGGTACTGAACGATGCCATGGGCGAACTGCAGCGCGGTATCGAGAACGTGGAGTACGCCTGCGGCGTACCGGAATTATTGAAAGGCGAACACAGCAAGAACGTCGGCCCGGCCATCGATTCCTGGAGCGAATTCCAGCCGCTGGGGGTCTGCGCCGGTATCACACCGTTCAACTTCCCGGCCATGGTGCCGCTGTGGATGTGGCCGATGGCGGTGGCCTGCGGCAACACTTTCATTCTCAAGCCCTCCGAGCGCGATCCCAGTTCGGCGCTGTTTATCGCCGAACTGGGCCTGCAGGCGGGCCTGCCCGCGGGGGTGCTGAATGTAGTCAACGGCGATAAGGAAGCGGTGGATACGCTGCTCTCCGACAAGCGCATCCAGGCGGTCAGTTTCGTCGGCTCCACGCCGATTGCGGAGTACGTCTACAGCACCGGTACCGCCAACGGCAAAAGGGTGCAGGCCTTCGGCGGGGCCAAGAACCACGCCATCGTGATGCCGGACGCGGACCTGGACAACGCCGTCAACGCACTGATGGGCGCCGCCTACGGCTCCTGTGGCGAGCGTTGCATGGCCATCTCCGTGGCCGTGGCGGTGGGCGATGCCACCGCGGACGCGCTGGTGGAAAAACTGAAAGCGCGCATCGTCGAACTGAAAATCGGCGACGGCCGGGACAACAACAACGATATGGGCCCGGTGGTAACCCGCGCGCAACTGGAGAAAATCGAGGGCTATATCGCCAGAGGCATCGAGGAAGGCGCCGAACTGGCGGTGGACGGCCGCGGCCTGACAGTGCCCGGTTTCGAAAACGGCAACTACCTGGGGGCCAGCCTGTTCGATAACGTCAGGGAAGGTATGTCGATCCACACCGACGAGATTTTCGGCCCGGTACTCTGCGTGATGCGCGTAGACACCATGCAGGAAGGCATGGACATCATCGACGCCCACGAATACGGCAACGGTACC
Organism: Microbulbifer halophilus; assembly: GCF_026183675.1. Taxonomy (GTDB): domain Bacteria; phylum Pseudomonadota; class Gammaproteobacteria; order Pseudomonadales; family Cellvibrionaceae; genus Microbulbifer; species Microbulbifer halophilus. The sequence goes on along the minus strand of NZ_JAPIVK010000010.1, from coordinate 15,564 downwards.
TGCATTTTCACCCGCGACGGCGAGGCGGCGCGCTACTTCAGCGACAATATCCAGGTGGGTATGGTGGGCATCAACGTGCCCCTGCCGGTGCCGGTGGCCTACCACAGCTTCGGCGGCTGGAAACGCTCGCTCTTCGGCGACCTGCACGCCTACGGCCCGGACTCGGTTCGTTTCTACAGCAAGCGCAAGACGGTGACGCAACGCTGGCCGGCCGGCGGTGTGCGGGAAGGGGCGCAGTTCAATTTCCCCAGTAACGGGTAATCGACCGAAACGGATCGCGGCCCCCAGGCCGCGATTTGCCCGATCGGTACGCGCGGCGCACCCTACTACTGAACCGGTTCCCAGCCGTCGTGCCCGGCAGCGCGGTAGACAGCGTCGATCACCTTCTGGTTCTTCACCGATTCCTCCAGGCTGAAAACCCCGTCGCCCTCCCCCGCTGCGGCGCGGGCAAACGCCTCCGCCTGCAGCCGGTACTGGCGCGTGTTGCCGAAGCGGTAGACGGTGGCCTCGGAGTGGTTGGCGTTGTGCAGGATCACGCGGTCGTCGCCGTAGACGCGGGAATTGAACGGCGCCTCCACCTCGATAAATCCCCTGTCGCCATGGAAGACCATGGCCTGCCGCGCGGCCATCTGTGTGGCGACGTAGAAGCTCAATTCAAAAGAGCCAAAGTCGGCCCTGACGCTGGCATGGATATCCGTGCCGAAATCCTGATCGCGCTCGACCTGGGCCTGCACGCGAGCGGGTTCCTCTCCCGTCACAAAGCGCGCGGTGACCGTGGGGTAGACACCGATATCCGGCAGCGCCCCGCCGCCCAGCTCCGGCCGGTTGCGCATGTTATCCGGGTCCCGGTTGTAGTAGCTGAAGGCGCCCTGCACATGGCGCAGCCGGCCGATAGCACCTTCGCGCACCAGCTCGCGCACCTTCAACCACTGGGGATGGTAGGTGACCATAAAGGCCTCCGAGACAAGCACACCGTTGCGGTCCCGCGCCTCGATCACCCGGGCGATATCGCCCGCGTCCAGGGCCAGCGGCTTCTCCACCAGCACATGCTTGCCGGCATCCGCCGCCTTTACCGCCCACTCCACATGCTGAGAGGTGGGGAGCGGAATATAGACGCCGTCCACCTCCGGCGAGGCCAGCAACGCCTCGTAGGAGGAAAACACCTCCGGAATATCGAAACGCCCGGCGACAGCTTTTCCCCGCGCTTCCTCGCGGCTGGCAATCGCGGTAACGACACCGTTCTCCGACTCCAACAATTCCGGAATGACAAAATTCCGGCCGATTTTGGCCGTGGACAGAATACCCCAGCGGAACATGCAAACCTCCTTCCTCGACAGTGTGTTTCGGGTCATTCTACGTGAGCGTGGCGGGGAGGACGAGCGGGGGATTTTTATAGGCCATTGATGGGCACGTCGCTACGCTCCTTTGCCCATCCTACGCCAGTATTCCGACCGCGGGGCCCGGGGCGGCACGAATTCGTAGGATGGGCAAAGCGCAGCGTGCCCATCAACCGGATCCCGTCGAGGGGTGGGAATTACCTGTAGGAGCCTGCTTGCAGGCGAAAGGACTGGGGCCGAGAGGGCCCCGGATTTTGTGGCCCGACCTTCAGTAGCGGAAACGCATGCCCAGGGAATAGGTGCGTTCGCGGGCGAAGGTGTCCCTCGGGTAGAGGGATTCATCCGCACTGCCACCGCCGCCGAAGTAGTCGCTGTAGACCGAGTCGGTGAGGTTGGTGGCCTCCAGCAGGAAGCTCAGGTTTTCGTTCCAGTCGTAGTTCAGCGCCAGGTCGAGCGAGTCCGTATCCGTGACGATCACCGAACTTCCCGGCTGGGCACCGGCTTCATCGAAATTCAGGTAGTAATCGCTGCGCCAGTTGTAGGCCAGGCGTGCGGAGAAATCGTATTTCTCGTACAGCAACACCAGGTTGTAGGACTCGTCGGAGACATTCTGCAGATTCTGCATCTCGGTGTTGCCCTCGGCATCGGGCGGGGATTCGGCCTCGCCGTCCATGAAGGTGGCATTGGCCTGGATACCAAAGCCGGACCAGAAACCGGGCAGGTTATCGAAGAACTGGGTATAGGCCAGCTCAACACCCTCAAGGGAACCCGAACCGGTATTCTGCGGGCGGGTCACCTCGTAGGGCACGTCGTCACGCATCTCCTCCGAGGCGTAGAACTGGATGTAACCTTCAATATCGCGATAAAAAAGGCCCGCTGTCAGTGAACTTGCATCATCGAAGTACCACTCGAGGGACATATCGAGGTTGCTGGATTCAACTGACTCCAGTTCCGGGTTGCCACCCTCGCCGGTACCGAAATCCGGTTGCGTCGGTGTAGGCTGGAAGTAGGCGGTAAACGGGTTGAGGTCGGCAAAGCCCGGACGGGTGATCGTCTGGCTAAGCGCACCGCGCAGGAACAGGTCTTCGCGAAGGCCGAGACGCGCATTCAGGCTGGGCAGGAGTTTATTCGCACTGGTGTCTTCGGAAGCGCCGGCACCGCGCAGGGTGGACTCCAGTCTTACTGCACGCACACCCAGCTCGCCGTCCAGCGGCATATCCCCCAGAGACATTTCATAGTTGGCGTTGATATAGGCCGCATAGTTGTTCTCTTCGTTATCGAAGTAGAGCGCGGGAATATAGTCCGGCCCCTGTGGCAATGGGTCGTGACCCATGGCCTGGCGGATCTCGCTGCGATTGGCCAGCAGGTAGTCGCGCCTCGGGGTCAGCCACTGGTCGGTGTTCACGTCGACTACGTCGCTCAAAAATCCCGACGGTGTCATGTCTTCCAGACCGGGGAAGTCGGTCAGGAATACCGGATTGTCGGGATCACCCGCCAGGCCGCCAGTATCCGCGGATTGGTTGAAAGCGCTGCGCTGGTTGAGGCGCAAACCGAAATCGAGCGACGTCACTACCCCCTGGTCAAACGCATAATTGAAGTCTGTCTTCCAGGAGATCGCTTCCCCCTCCTGGCGGCTGCGCTGATCGAAGAACTGGTTCAGCACATACTGGGAGGGATCAGTCAGGTCATAGGGCGTGCCGTCGGCATTTTCGATGGTCACGTCCGAAGCACCGGTACCGTTCTTGGAAAAATCGTAAGTGACACTCGGTGCGAAGAAAACCAGATCCAGGATAAAGGTTTCGTTTTCCGCCTCACTGGTGGTGTAAGCCAGGTCGGTATTGACCGTCAACCGGTCGAAATTCCACTCCCCACCGAAGGCGACCTGGGTGGTATCGGAGCTATCGGAAAAGGCTTGGTTACTGGTGATAGTGCCGGGCGCATCGTCGCGCACATATTCCTTGGCGACATTAGTGCCGGGCTTGTACTCGGTCACATAGCCCAGACCAATGGGCTCGTCAGCCGGATCTCCCCAGGAAGGCAGGGGCACCCAGAAGTTCCACTCCGAATCCTGCTCGTAGGCAATGTGAAAGAATTCCGCGTAATACTCGCTGTTATCATTCGGACTCCACTGGAAGGCACCATTATAGGAGGTGCGATTGCGGTCGCCGTGACGGAAGTAGGAACCGATCACATTGGGTATCAATGTCGGCTCGCCGGGGTTCGGTGCCGCCACAGAGTCCGGGTGCGGTATCTCTTTGGCGAAAGGCGCGGTAACAAAATTCACCTGGTCCATATAGCCACGGTCCTGGTAGGACACGCTGAACATGGCACCGAAGTCGCTGTCGCCGCTGCTCCAGTTGTTGTTCATGGTCACGCTGCCCACCGGGTCGGTGGATTCGGCGCGCTCGCTGTAGACTTCGCGCAGGCCGCCGGCGATGGTGAAGCCGTCGTCGAAATCGAAGGGCCGGCGCAGGCGAACGTCGATGACACCGGCAATGCCGCCCTCGATATCCGCGGCGCTAGCGGACTTCTTGACGTCGACACGATGCAGCAGGTCTGCGGGGATATCCGCAAGCGCGACACCGCGGCCGGTGGTGGTGAAAATATTGCGGCCGTTCAGGGTGGTGACCACATTGGGCAGGCCGCGTACCAGCACCGTGGACGCCTCGCCGTTGGCGCGCTCGATCTGCACACCGGTCACCCGCTGCAGGGCTTCGGCGACACTGTTGTCCGGCAGTTTGCCCACGTCCTCGGCAACGATGGAATCCACCACCTGCTGGGAATCCATCTTGATCGCCTGGGCAGTGACGACACTGCCGCGCACGCCCCTGACCACTACCTCTTCCAGGGCCGGATCGTCGGCCTGCCGCTGTTCCCCATCCTGGGCACAGACCTGCGGGCCGCCAATCGTAGCCAGCAGCGCAATGGACAGACTCAGCTTCTTCTGCTTGAACATATCTTCTCTCCCATCTTTGATTTTTATGTTTTTAATTCAAAGCCCAGATATCGGGAGACCGGTCGTCGGCTTCGTTTTAACTGCAGGAACGATAACCAGCCGGAAGCGATACCTGGAATAAACACGCCGGAAAGGGCGCCCGGGCCTGGGATAATGAAAGTGAGGGGGCAAATTAGCCGGTATCAGTCACCCGCAGGTGCACGGCGCAAACGCAGCTTTTTCATCGCCTTCTCACTTATTATTCTTGGCGCTTATATCAACGTTAATGTCGAACGCTTCTTATCATTTCCGGGGCCGCTTCCACAGCAACACTGTGATCCTGAAGACTCGCAACCCCTTATTTGTACTACTAATAAGCATATTATCGGCAAATACTACGGCCGTAAACGTCTGAAAATCTATTTTTGTTATACTTTATGACTATTGGACCAATATAGTACCGATTGGAGGGTTCGGGATTCCCGAGCGCCACTGAACCCGAATTACGGGGCCCCAAAAACAAAAAAGGCAGCCCGAAGGCTGCCTTGCTGTGAGACGCACTGAAGGAGAATAATCAGAAGGAGTAGCGCGCACCCAGTGCAAAGGTGCGGCTGTAGATGGCGGTGTTCAGGTTGTAGATATCCTGATTCTCGTAATAGTTCTGGTACTCTTCATCGGTCAGGTTGGTCGCATCGAAGGTAACCAACAGGTTGTCGGTAACATCGTAGCTCGCCTGGAAATCCACACTGGTTTCCGCGTCATTGTAGATTCCCAGGGGGTTGGCGAAGGAACGGGCTTCGTAGTCGTACAGGAAGTCGTCGCGCCATACGTAGGAAAGCCGCATATCGAGCTTGTTCTTGTCGTAGGCGAAGACAACACTGTAGGACGAATCGGACACACCGAACATCGGGGTGTCGGTCATGCCCGTCTTCTCGCCCTGGCCGTCATAAACCGGGATTTCCTGCTCGGAATCCAGGGCCGTATAGCTGGCCTGGATACCAAAGCCGTCCAGCATCTCCGGCAGGTTATCGGGGAAATAAGTCAGGCCCAGTTCCAGCCCCTCGAGCACCCCATTGGAGGTGTTCGCCGGCTGGGTCAGGACGTAGGTATCCCCTTCGTAATCCACCACACGTGCGGAATCGTGGACAAAGCCGTCGACATCGCGGCGGAACAGGGTTCCGTACAATGCACTGGAATCGGAGAAATACCATTCCAGGGACAGGTCGTAGTTCTGGGACTCCACCGGCTCCAGCTCCGGGTTACCACTGGTTGCAGTGCCCAGCTCGGTATCGGTAACGGCGGCCTGGTAGTAGGTGAAAGCATTCAACTGGTCGAAATTGGGTCGACGCAGTGTTTCGGTATAGGCGAAACGCGCAATCAGGTCATCGGTAATATGCAGGCGGGTGACCAGGCTCGGCAGCAGCTTGGAGCTACTGGCCGATGCGCTGCTCTTAGAGCCGGTATCCGTGTCTTCGTCGAAGTCGTAGAAGTCCATATCCGTATCGGCAGTGACATAGCGCAAGCCAAACTGGCCATCCACCACTTTGCCGGCGAGTTCCGTATCGAAATCGGCTTCCGCATAGACAGAAGTGGTTGCCTCCTCAACTTCGAAGGTCTTGCGCATTGACTCGGTCGGGAGGCCATATATTTCCCGGATCTCGTCGGCATTGGCGCTGAGGTAATAACCGTCTGTAGATGCCCAGGCAGTGGGGATGTCGGCGCGACCATCAAAGAAACCGGAACCGACGGAGGCCAGACCGTCGATCGAATCCAGAGGCATTTCACGATAATTTTCCGGGGCCTCGTTATTCTGGTCCCGCGACGCCTCGGAGGCTCCGCGGACATCGTGACGCAGACCGAAGCGTAGGGTATGAATCGCACCTTCGTTCAGGTCCAGCTCGCCATCCAGGTCGAAAGTGAGCGCATCGCCCTCGCTGGAAGCGCCATTATCGTAGAAATTTGAGGTGGTCCACTGGGAAGCATCCGTCAAGTCACTCTCGTCGACATCGGTAGTTTCCGGGTTGTCGTAGTAGACCCACGAGGGCATCCCGTTGCCGGAGTTGAAGTCCACGCCTACGCCATAGGCAGAGCGAAACGCCTGCATGGCGATAAACGAATCCTCATACTCACTCTTCTGGTAATAGACCTCGGACTCCAGGCGGAAGTTGTCGGTAATATCCCAGTTACCGCCCAGGGCATAGACAAAGCTGTCTGTCTCGCTCTTGGTCAGGTCGCCACTGGTAAATCCATAGGCCTCGGCAACCTCGCGGGACTTGACCACGTTGGTTCCTTCGTAGTAATCGAACTCACCGCCATTGGGCAGGCCCGATGCATCCCCCCAGAAATCGACATAGGAGAAATTCAGGGTGTTGAAGGATTCGTTGCGATAGCCATTGTAGAAGGCTTCAAACAGGTATTCCGAACGCTCATTGGGAGCCCACTGCAATGAGATGTTGGCGGCCGGGCGCTCGCGCGTGCCTGTGAGGTCGTTTTCAAAAATGGCGTCGCGAGACAGCATATATTCGGCTTCCTCTCCGCCGACCGTCACGGTTGAACCCGGCTGGTTTGGAAGGCCGGCTTCCAGACCCGGGGTCCAGTTCTGCACGCCCCAGTATTCCGGGTCTACGGCCCAGGGCTCCGGTCCGTTCGCTGTATAGACCGAGCGAATCGGCTGGTAGGGATTCAGGTTGGCAGGCGCATCTTCGGTGGCGAAGGGAATGATGGCACCGGGGGCAACATTCTGGTCGCGGTAATTGGTCTCGGCATAGGAAACATTGACCAGCGCACCGAACTCGCCTGCACTGGTTTCCCATCGATTGCTGAACAGGCCGCTCAGGTTGGGATCGGTGGAATCCGCCTGCTCCTGGTAAATACCACGGCCGGCGACTACCACCTTGCTGCCATCGAAATCGAACGGGCGCTGGGTCCTGATATCGATCTGCCCCGCAATACCACTTTCAAGCTGGCTCGCGGAGCGGGTCTTATAGACGTTCACGCCTTTCAGCAGGCTGGCCGGAACATCGGCCAGTGCCACGGCCCGACCTGACGAAGTGAAAATCTGGCGACCGTTAATCGTCGTGGTTACATCGGTCAGACCGCGAATGGAAACGGTATTTACCTCACCGGCCCCGCGATCGGTCACCTGCACACCGGAAACCCGCTGCAGCGCCTCCACGACATTGTTGTCGGGGAACTTGCCGATGTCCTCGGCGACGATGGAGTCCACAACCTGGTAGCTGTCCCGCTTGATATCGAGCCCTTTCTCAAGACTCGCCCGCACACCGGTAACAACCACCTCTTCCAGGGCCTGTTCACCCTGGACTTGCGCCACAGCCTGCACACCGCCCACAGCGGTGGCCATGGCAATCGAGGAACTCAGCAATCGTTGCTTGAACATAATCATCTCCCATCTGGGTTTTATTATTTTGCTGCCGAATATTCAGGGCCCGGCGACACAGCACCCGCCCCAGTGAACACCGCGCTAAACGTCAGCGGGCGCGTTTGCCAGTCTCGATTCCACACACGAGTCGCGAATAGTGAACGGGGGTGTGGAAAGGAATGATGGCAGTAAGGACCGGGGCCGCTCGCCGGGAGCAACGGGTCCTTGTTCGGAATCGGGCCGGTGCCGGCATTTCGGATGTCGGCTGGGAGGAATCGCGCAGTGCTCCGCCGTCTCCCAGGGGGACACAGCGGCAGACGCGCGTTGTAGACGCGGTTCTCTCATCGCTTTTTCCTCTCTCTTTATTATTTTGGCGCGCTTTTCAACTCATGTCGATTGCAAGCCGATGCGCGCTCTCGGTTTTCTGCTTCGCCGCCAGTCGGGTCCAGCCCGCCTTGACGACTATTTGTATTATTATTTGGCATATTATCCAGCAAATTTTGGCTAGTCAACGCCTAAAATACCTGTTTTGTTATACTTTATGATCAAAACAGGCAGATTTTATCGATTCTACCCCTCCTGCCGCCGTCCCTGCCCTCCGCGGTGGCGAGCTTTCTCCAACCGGCCCAGACCACCTTCCCAGGCGGCTCTCTCCGGGTTATTTACCTCCCTTTCCGGGCATTCCGTATGCGGCCGGCAACTGTGGGATCGCCCTGGCACCCATGGGACCATGATCTCCACTCCATAATAATATTGTAATACCATAACTCTATTGGCAATATGATTCCCTCCTTCGGCATCGACGCCGCTATCCAGCCGTAATAGTCCAGCGGATCTCACCCGGCACTCGGGGTGACCACCGAAGGCCTGGAAGTCAAAAAATAAAGATAAAGATGAGGGAGACTTTCCATGAAAGTTGCCGCGATAATCGGCAGGCTTACGCTTGCGCTCAGTTTTGTTTTGCCACTCTACGGCTGCGGCGGGGACTCCGGTTCATCACCGGCCCCCGAAGAGCCGCCGTCCACCAGCGAACCGGATCCGGCCGATCCCACCGCCGACACCGTCAACTACAACGATATGGCGGTGCACGACCCTTCAGTCATTCGCGATGAAGACGGCACCTACTATGTATTCGGCTCCCACCTGGCCGCCGCCAAAACCGGCGACCTGATGCACTGGGAGCGCGTCGCCAACGAAGTGAACGATGCAAACCCGCTGTTCAATACCTACGCCAGCGAGATCTCCGAGGGGATCGAATGGGTGGGCGGCCACCAGGGTTCCTGGGCCGCGGACGTCATCCGGCTCGGCGACGGCCGCTATTACTTCTACTACAACCACTGCGCCAACCCGGCCAGTGAAGCCGGCGATTGCGACACGCCGCGCTCCTACCTGGGCGTGGCGGTATCCGACAGTATCGAGGGACCCTATACGGACCTGGGAATTTTCCTGCGCTCCGGCATGACCGACGAGGAGATCGCCGCGGGCTACGGCCCCGAGGGGCTGGAGAGCTACGACCCCACCATCCACCCCAATGCCATCGACCCGGATGCCTTTTACGATAAAGACGGCAGGCTGTGGATGACCTACGGTTCCTACTCCGGCGGTATCTTCATACTGGAAATGGACGAATCCACCGGCAAGCCGCTGCCCGGGCAGGGCTACGGCAAGCACCTGACCGGCGGCGACCACAGCGCCATCGAGGGCACCTACATGCTGTACAGCCCCGAGAGCGACTACTACTACCTGTTCATGTCCTTCGGCGGCTATGTCTCCACCGACGGCTACAACATCCGCGTGGCCCGTTCGCGCAATCCGGACGGCCCCTTCGTCGACGCCGGGGGCAATGCGATGACCGCGGCCCGCGGCAACTGGAACAGCATCGAGCCCTACGGGGTCAAGCTGATGGGCGGTTTCACCTTTGCCTCCGACCCCGGCGACCCGGTGCCGGAACGCGGCTACCTGGCTCCCGGCCACAACTCCGCCTATTACGATGGCGACGCGGGCCGGCACCTGCTGTTCACCCACACCCGCTTTCCCGGACGCGGCGAGGAACACGCGATCCGCGTACACGAAATGTATGTCAACGCCGACGGCTGGCTGGTGGCCTCGCCCCACCGCTACGCCCCCATCGAGGGCGACAATATTGTCGACAGCGGCGACCTGGTGGGCGATTACAAATTTATCGACCACGGCAGGGACATCAACCGCGACGCCAAACAGACCCGCTATATCCACCTCAACGAGGATGGCAGTATCGGCGGCGAGATCAGCGGCGAATACCAGCTTTTCGAAGAGGAGCCGCGCCGTATCGACCTGACCCTGGAGATCGACGGCAACAGCAAAAGCTACCGCGGCGTAATGCAGTGGCAGTGGAACAGCGCTGCCGGCGAACTGGTGCCGATCTTCACTGCACTGAACGGCGAAGGCGAATCCGTCTGGGGCAGCCGCATGGACCGGAGAACGGAGCAGGCCGTGCTGCAGAGTATCGCCGACGACCTGCAACAGCCGGACGTGGCCAGGGGCGGATCGCTGGAACTCCCACAGCGGGGCACGCGCGCCGCGGCCATCACCTGGGATAGCGACAACACACTCGCCATCGACAACAACGGCCGCGTCACCCGCCCCAATGTCGGCAACGGCGATACCAGCGCGACGCTGACCGCCGACATCACCCTGAACGGCCAGCAGCTCAGCCGTAGCTACACGGTGCAGGTACCGCAGCGGCTGCCGTACAACCGCGCCGCGCACTTTGCCTTCGAAGACGACCTGAGCGAATCCCTGGGCCGTTTCGACGCCGGCACGGCTACCGCCGACCGCATCTCGAACAATGGCTCGGTCGCCTATACCGCGGGCCACAACAACCGGGCGCTGCAGCTGAACGGCAGCAACGGCGTGCTGCTGCCGGAGGGACTGATCGACAACGACGTGTACACCGTCTCCCTCTGGGCCAACCCCACCGCCATCGCCGCCAACAGCCCGGCCTTTTTCGGCGCAGACGAACAGCTGGACGACAGCGGCCTGCCCGACTCCAACCGCTGGATCAGTTTTCTGCCGGAAGGCTGGGACGGCAACACCATGCTCTGGAGCGGCAGTGAGCAGTGGCTCGACGGCACCACCGGCGAGCGTATCGCCGAAGGCGCCTGGACCCATCTGGCCTTCGCCGTGGATGAGGGCCATGTGCGCGTCTACCTGGACGGGGAGGAGAAATTCTCCGGCGGTACGCTGGGCGACCTGTTTACCGGCGGGGCCGGCCGGTTTGCCCTGGGCGTCAACTATTGGGATGCGCCCTACCACGGCCTGATCGACGAACTGAAAATCTACGACAGCGCCCTGTCCGCCGAAGAAATCCGGCTGCTGGATATCGACCCGGCCAGCTCCGCGGAGTTGCTCGCCTCGGCGGTACAGCAGCTCGACCTGGGCGACACCTCGGCGGTGCGGGACCATCTCTACCTGCCCACCAGCGGCGCTTACGCCAGCGCCATCGACTGGATCTCATCCGACCCGGATGTGATCGCCATCAACGGCGAAACCGGCGTTGTCACCCGCCCGCAGAATGTCGACGCGCAGGTAACGCTGACGGCCGACATCGCACTCGACGGCGAGCAACAGACAAAAAACTTCGACGTCACCGTCAAAAAAGAGGGCCCGCCGAATGCCGTCGCCACTTTCGCTTTCGAACAGAACCTGCATGAAAGCAGTGGCAACTTCGGGCCCGGCACGGTAGTCGGGGCCACCATCGACGCCAGCGGCGGCACGGTGAGCTACACGGAAGGCGTGGAGGGCCGGGCCCTGGTGCTGGACGGCAACTCCGGCGTACGGCTGCCGGACAACCTGATTACCGACAACAGCTACAGCTTCACCCTGTGGCTGAGCCCCTCGGCGCTGACCGATTTCACCCCCGCCCTGTTCGGCTGGGACACCACCGAGCGCTGGATCAGCCTGCTGCCCCGGGGCGGCGAGGGCGACACCAAGCTCTGGTCGGGCACCGACTGGTACGATGCCAACACCGGATCGCTGATCTCCACCGACGCCTGGACCCACATGGCGGTAACCGTCGACGGTGGCGAGACCAGGGTGTTTATCAATGGCGAACAGCAGTTCAGCGGCAACGGCTTCCCGGATATCTTCGGCACCGCGGAAACCAGCCACTTCGCGCTGGGCGTCAACTACTGGGATACACCTTACGCCGGCATGATGGATGAGCTGAAAATCTACGAAAATGCCGTACCGGCAGCCGATATCCGCAAGTTGTACGAGGCGGAATTGCTGGCGGAGGACTGAGACTCCCGCCCGTAGGAGCCTGCTTGCAGGCTCCTACGGCCCGGTGCGGGAAATGGGCGGCCCCATTTCCGTACCGCTACAGACAACCGGAACCATCGCACGCATGAAATACCGAAACCTGAAAACCATCGCAACCGCCTTTCTATTCGCCTTCCCAGCCGCCGGATACAGTGCGGCGAAGGCGGATAACGAAATACCGCAGTCATTCGACGACGGCAACAAGCAGCCAACGAAGAGTGCACCAGCGGAGAAAATCAACAAGCTGCTGCAATCCTTCATAGACGACCAAAAAGCCAGTAGCCTGGCCGCTTTCGTCGCCAAAGATGGCGAGGTGCTCTACTCCAACGCCTTTGGCTGGAGAGACAGGGAAAACCGGATTCCCGCCTCGGTGGACGACTACTATGTGCTTTTCTCCCAGACCAAGGCCGTGGTTACCGTTGCCTTCATGACCCTGGTTGAGCAGGGCCTGGTGGATATCAACGATCCGGTCGCGAAATATTTTCCCGATATTCCCGACCAGGTGATCACCGCCCTCAATGAAGACGGCAGCTACGAAACCCGCGCCGCCTCTACGCCCATGACCTTCGTGCACCTGATGTCCCACACCTCGGGGCTCAGCGCCGGCCTGGCCGGCGAAGCACGCCTGGCCAACAGCGATGTACCGGGCGCACCCCTGGGATTCGACGGCAAAGAACCGGACATACAGCCCAGCGGCCAGCACACCGGCGGTGGAAACTACCGGGCGCGCTACCTGGAAGAGGAAATGCTCGAGCTGGCGAAATATCCCCTGGGCTTCGATCCCGGCTCCGCCTGGAACTACCATATCAGTACAAATATGCTCGGCTATATGATCGAGCGTATCTCCGGCCAGCCCCTGCAGGAATATGTCAAAGAGAAGGTACTGTTGCCACTGGGGATGAACGACACCGACTGGTACTACGAACCCGGGGCACTGGACCGGTTTGTAAAAGCCTACAGCAGGGTGGACGGCAAGCTGGTCCCCGGCTCGAATGTCTACAGCAGGGGCGCCGTCAGTGAACAGCAGACCTACGCCGAGGGCGCCATCGGCCTGAATGGCCCCATCGAGGACTACGCCAGGTTCTGCCAGATGCTGCTCAACAAAGGCAGGTTCAACGGGCATCGCATCCTGAAACCGGAAACGGTGGAACGGATGACCACCGTCAACCGCCTGCCGGAACCGGAAGAGGAAGACAGCCACTTCGAATTCGGGCTCAGTTTTGAACTCTACAACGAGCACAAGAAACCCGTGCCGGAAGTCTCCGACTCCGCCTATGCCTGGGGCGGCATGATGGGGACGGAATATATCATCGACCCGGAAAACAAGTTGATCGCGCTGTTCTACCTCAACATGTACCAGCGCGATGCGCTCTACCCGGAATTCCTCAGCCGGGCCTACGAGCTGGCGAAGTCGCAACCATAGAATCCCGGGCCGGACCAGGGATCCCGGCCATTCCGGTGCTCACGGCGCACCTACCGCTGTAGGAGCCTGCTTGCAGGCGAAAGGACCGGGGCCTCGATATTCGCCTGCAAGCAGGCTCCTACAGAAACCCCGGGATTTTTTCGGGCCTCTGATTGGCAGGTTGCTGCGTTTCTTTTTCCGGACTAATTGGCTACGGCACTGCAGACCGGCGTTGCAAAGCTGCCATCGTGACTTCCCTGAAAACCGAAACTGGCGCTCTGCCGGGGCGACAGGTTTCCGTTCCAGCCACAGCAGTTGGTGAAGGATGGCGTCGAGCTGTTGCCGCCACTGACCGTTACGTTCCAGCTACTGCCGACATTGGCCGGCTCGCCGAAGTCCAGGGTCACGACCCAGCCATCGATGGCACTGTTGCCGTCGTTGGTGACCTGAACATTGAGCTGGTAACCGCTGCTCCACACATTGCTGGAATCCACGGAACAGGTGACACCGCCCATGCCACCACCGTCATTCCCACTGTCGTCGTCACCTCCTCCGTCGCCGACGGTCACATCGCCGAAGCTGATATAACCACTGCAGTGCAGCCACTCGCTGTTGCCCCCACCACAGGCGCCGTCGGCCCAGACGCCGGTGTTGACGCCCTGGTTTTCCGCCTGCTGGATTTCGCCGTTCACCTGCAGGTAATCCACCTGTACATCGCGGCCGCTGGCGTCGTTGGTGAAGTCGACCGTGACCTCCCCGGCCAGGCTGCTGGCAGCGGTGTAACTCTGCATGCTGGTCGACAGGGTCCAGGTCTGCACGGTGCTGCCGCCGATACGCAGGCTGACCGACTCCTCGCCGTTGGTGCCGCTGGCCCGCAGTACAAAGGTGTTTTCGCCGCTACCGCCGGAGGAGCTGCTGGAAGAACTGCTGGAGGATGAGCTGTTCGAGGAGGAACTGCTGGACGAGGAGCTCGAAGTGGAGCTGGAGGACCCCGGGGGCGCACTGCCATCCAGCCCGAAGAAGCGGATCGCCTCCGCCGCATTCACCGGCAGATTGTGGCCGGTGCCCTGCAGGCTGATGGCCTCCACCGGCGCCCGGGGCCCGGTACTGCCGTAGCGGGTGCGGGTCTGGTTACTGTCGGGGCTGTCGGTAAAGGCCGGTGTCTGGTCCAGGCCGTTGACGTTGGTCCACTGTTTGATTTCCTCGCTGAAATTGTTGTAGTCGAGCGTGTCGTCACTGGTGCCGTGCCAGAGTTGCATCCGCGGCCAGGGGCCGCTGTAGCCGGGGTTGACATCGCGCACCCGATCGCCCCAGTCCTGCGCCGTCCTGCTGATATTGCCGCTGGAGCAGTCGCTGTTCCAGTCGCTGCCGTTGGTGGTGGCGAAGCAGGTATAGGGCACGCCGGCAAAGGCCGACCCGGCCGAGAAAACATCCGGGTAGAGCGCCAGCAGCACATTGGTCATCATGGCACCGGAGGAGACACCGGTGGCGTAGATACGCCCGGGGTCGATGCTGTAGTTCTGCGTTACATGATCGATCATCGACTTGATCGAGACAGGGTCACTGCCGGTGCCGTTCATCGACTCCGGCGAGGAGACATCGAAACACTGGGAACTGCGGGTTACCGACGGATAGATGACGATAAAACCGTACTGGTCCGCCAGTTGCGCAAACTGGGAGCCCGAATAGAAAGCCGGCCCGGTGCCCGTGCAGTAGTGCGACGCCACCAGCAGCGGCGCCTGGCTGGCGGTCTGGTCGGGCACATAGAGATACATTTCCAGGTTGCCGGGGTTACTGCCAAAGCCCTGCACCTGTGTCAGTTCCGCCGCCGCGGCCCTCGACAGGGTTACAGACATGGCGGCAACCGCCATCAGGGCCGCGCAGCAGAGCCGGGCCAGGTAATTGTTGCGTTTCATTTTTCCTCCGCTTTCTCTCCCTCGAGATTCCCCGGCGCGCCGGGGAATCATTTTTACTCAAATTTCGGGGGTTATTAGTCATCTCAAAATTGTTTTGACCAAAGTCCACCCTCCGGGCCGTCATCCCGGTATCGGATCAAGTCCGGCATGACAAAACGATCCGGGATCCAGCGAAGGTGCCCCGTCGGCCTAGATTCCGAATCAAGTCCGGAATGACGATCGCATGGAGCGAATACAGGACTCGCCCGATGTTATTAACCCGGTACGAATATAGATATGGTATAATGGCCGCATGA
>NZ_JAPIVK010000001.1 GCF_026183675.1 Microbulbifer halophilus | reverse complement strand
CGCCCGCCGCCGGTGGTTGGCCGCCGGCCTGGGCATTGCTGGCCGACGCGGCGCTGTCGGAGGCGGAAGCGTTACTGGACGCGGCGCTGCTGCTGGATGAGGCGGAACTGCTGGGACTGGAAGAGCTGGAGGAACTGCTGGACGATGCCGTCTGCTGCTCCTCGGAGAAATCCACTTCGTCCGGCGGCTCCCCCTCGCTGTCGGTAGACGGATCCGGCGGCATGCGGCGCTCTTCCGCAGGGCGGTCGGACTCGCTGTAGACCGGCGTCGAGCGTTCGCCGCGCGAGGTGGGGTCGGGCTTGCTGTCGCCGGCCGAGCGGCTGCGCGGCGAGGAGGATTGTTCGCCGCTGCGGGACGCGCTGCTGTCGCTGCTGCTGGGTTGGCCGCCGCTGGTGCTGGATGTGTTTGCACTCGGCTGTTTGCCGCTGTCGATGGTGGGCATGCCCTGGCTTGGCTGGCTGCTGGTGCTGCCGGGCATTCCCTGGCTGGACTGGCTCGACGAGCTGCTGGACGGCATGTTGTTGGCTGTCTGTGACTGGCTCTGGCTACTGCTCGACGAACTGCTGGAGCTGCTCGACTGCGATTGCGATTGTGATTGTGACGAGGAGCTGGAGGAGGATTGTGACTGCGACGGCTGTGCCGGCGGCTGCTGTTGCGTCTGCTGGCTCTTGCAGCCGGCGACCACGGCACCGAGCACGATCACCGATGCGAGCGTCCGCCATCTGGCATTGCTGCGAAAATCCTCGAATACCGCTTTCCGTAGTGACATTTTATCTCTCCTGAAACGCCCGGGGCGCTGTCGGACATGAGCGATTTTTGCGACGCAGGCCGGGCATTGCCCGGCCTGGATCCTGTTACTGACTCAAGTTTCGGGAGCCGGTGCAGGCTCTTCCAACGCCGAAACACGAGTCGCTGGTTGTCTGGTTTTGGACAGCACCCGCTACCCCGGGTTTTGCCGCTGCCACCGGTCGGGCGCGATAATCCCGCTGTCTCAATCAAAGACGAAGCGTTGCACGATACCCGTGGTCTCCACCGGTTCGCCGTCCTCGAAGCGCGGCCGGAATTTGGCGCGCTTCAATGCATTGCGTACCCGCGAGCGCATGTTGACACTGCCTTTCGGCCTGGCGTGCAGTATCTCGATATTGCGCGCTTTGCCGAACGCCGTCACATCGTAGGTCACGGTCACGTAGGATTCCTCCTGTGCGCTCGTGTCCTCGTCCAGCATCGGCAGGGCCGGCAGTGCCGCGGGGCGGCCGAAAATATCCTCGATTTCCCGGTTGGTGGCGCCATTATCCCACAGTGCCCGATAGGCCTCACCGTAGGTTTCCCGGGCAGAGTGCCATTTGTTGAACATCATGTACCAGTCGCCCAATTCTACCTTGGCCTTGGCGGAGGCCGCCGGCGGCGACTGCGGGTTTTCCTGGTATACATCGACCATCCGCGCAATGGCCTTTTTGCCGGTGCTGAAACTGTTCATGCGGTAGTGATCCAGTTTGGAGCGGCGCGGCGCATCCATGTTGCCGCCGCCGAAACTGGTATTGACCACTACCGCCTGCTGCGGCTCGCCATCGTAGGTGGCCAGGTAGTAGTTGGTGGCCTTGAGGCCGCGCAGCGCGTCCACCAGGCGCAGGTCGTTGGCGCCGAAGTTCTGGGTGATGATATCCACCGCCAGCTCGTAGAGATTGGTGGCGCTGATCAGGTGCTCGAACAGGGTAGCGCCTTTTTCTTCCACATAGGACTGCAGGTGCCAGCGGCTCAGGTCGTTGATCACCGGCAGCATGCGCGGATCCTTCTCGCCGTAGTTGCGCGCGTGCAGCCAGTAGAGGTATTTCTGGTTGTCGTTGGCGTCTTCCCACTGGTTGAGCGCTATCTGGCTCTCGATCATACGCTCGATCATGGGGGTCTGGCTCAGGGAGTAGAGTCCCTCGTTGACCCGGGTGATCAACATGGCGCGGCGGAATTCGCTGATGGCTTCCTTGTGGGCACCGACATCCTGCAGCGCCGTGGCCAGGCCCAGGAGCTGCTCATCGATGCCGGCACCGTAGGCGCCATTTCTCGCTTCCAGCTCCTGGATACGCTCGCGATACTGTTCGACGACTTCGCTCGGTTGCAGTTGGCGCCGGGTTTGGGGTTCGGCAGTTTTCAGTGGTTTTGAGGCGGCCTCGATAAAGGCGGGCGGCGGGGCGCTGGTATCCGTGTTCACGGAGGCGCCATCTTCCGCGCGGGTGTTGCCACACAGCAGAGCTGTGGCTGTAAACATCAAGCCGATAGCAAGAGTGCTGCTGAAATCTGTCTGTGTCACGATTGAACCACTTCTGTTCCATGTTGTGCTTCACCCGGTTTTGCGCTGCGGCGCAAAACTGCGGGCACGAACTCCGCCCGGGCTCGCCGGCCCCGCGGACTTTCTCTCCCTGAAGTGTGGTTCTCTCTTTCTCTGTTCCCTGACAGTGCCCGGAGTGATTTTTTGTTCCGGTGTGCGGTGGTGGCCACCTGTAATCACGCGCCCGACCCACTGCGGGGCCTTCGCGGCTGCGTACCTGTGAGTATAGCCATCCTGGGGCGCCGGCCCTCGAAGGTGGCGGTCAATGCTCCCGCCTTATACTGGAATCGTGAATACCTACCCTAGCACTGATCCGGTTTAGGCGTGTTGCCATCGTTGGACCCCGGTAACGGTTGACCGTTAGGGGATATTAGGAAATGGGCGTCACAATTTTTGTGCGGTGGTTAAAAGAACTGGCACGGGTGTGTGAATTTCGGGCGATGCTGTATCGGACGCCGCGGGCTCCGTCAGCCCGCGGCAGTTCAATCGTGGGAGTCGGGCGCCGTCGGGCCCGGCTTCGAGATTTCTGTCCTATGAGATGGCTGATTTTGCATTATCAATTGCGTAGATAAGGATTGTGGTGGGCGGTGTATTTGGATTGCCCGCCGCTAAGCGCCATAATCAGCGGATTGGAATGACAGGAGAGTGTCGGTGAGCATTTACATTGACCCCGCGGTGGCGAGCAGTCTGCGCGGATTCGAGATGCCCGAGAAACTGGGCTTTGGCAAGGTGATGGCGCCGGTGATGTTCCGGGCCGTGTGCCAGGACGGCTGCTGGAGCCGCGGCGAGCTGCTTCCCTATGCGCCGCTGGCGCTGGACCCGGCGGCAAAGGTGCTGCACTACGCGCAGTCCTGCTTCGAGGGCATGAAGGCCTACCGGGTGCAGGGCGGTGGCGTGGGCCTGTTCCGCCCGGAGCGCAATGCGGCGCGCATGGTGCACTCGGCGGAGCGGCTGTGCATGCCGCCGGTGCCGGAGTCGCTGTTCATGGACGGCGTGCGCACGGTGAGTGCCTACTGTGCCAACCTGGTGCCTGCCAACAGTGGCGAGTCCCTCTACTTGCGCCCCTTCCTGATGGGGACCCAGCCGGATCTCTCGGTATCCACCAGCAGCACCTGTGAGTTCTATGTGATCGCCAGCCCGTCCGAGGCCTATCACCCCGGCAATATGCGCCTGTGGGTGGAGCGCGAGAACGCCCGCGCGGCGCTGGGCGGCACCGGTGACAGCAAGGTGGGTGGCAACTACGCCGCATCGCTGCTGAGCGTCGCGCGGTTGAAAGAGCGTGGCTACGACCAGTCGCTGTGGCTGAACCCGGGCAACCGGCGCACCGTGGACGAGCTGTCGGGAATGAATTTCTTCGCGGTGCTCGACGGCGAGCTGCACACGCCAGCGTTGAACGGCTCCATCCTCGAGGGCGTCACCCGGGATTCACTGATCGAGCTGGCCCGGGATCTCGGCTACCGGGTTCGCGAGCGGGAGATCGATATCGACGAACTGCTGGGCCAGGTGGAATCCGGGCGCTGCGAAGAGGCTTTCGCCTGTGGCACCGCGGCAATCATCAGCCCGATCAGTGTCTTCGGCGACGGCGAGCGAGAGTACCGGCCCGCGAAGGCTCCGGGACCGGTGGCGGAGCGCCTGCGCGCGGCGCTGCTGGATATCCAGGAGGGGCGCGCGGAGGACCGGTTTGGCTGGATGCAGGCGGTTGAAGCGGTTGGGGAATAGTGGCCGGTGTCGAGGGGGATTCCCGCAGACGCCGTCCACCAACCACTCGACACCACCCACTACAACTCCATCGGGTCGATCGGTAGCAGTGCCCCGCCCCCTATGTTTCCTGCAGAAACGCAGATGTAATCTTCCCCGCCAATGTGCCTGCAGTCGTTGACTTCGACGACTGCAGTGCTACAAATGGGCGGGCAACAATAATAAATGCTGGAACGCTGGGAACGGCCTCTGGGCGGTATTCCTCACTTTGACAAGCAGTATCCAGATCAATTTGAGCAGACAGGTCTCTCTCGGGGTTCCTCGCGGTACGAGTGAGGAGAACGGGATGTTGAGCCATATGTTCGGGCTACTGGTGCAGCCGCGCAGGGAGTGGCAGCACATCGGCGAGCTGCCGGAGAAGGCGCTGCGCCGGCAGATTCCCTATGTCGTCGTGCTGGCGTTACTGCCGGCGCTGGCTTGGTATTTCGGTACCACCCAGGTGGGCTGGAGTATCGGCGGTGAGCAGCGGCGGATCACCAGCGAAAGCGCCCTGTCCCTGGTGGGGGTGTTCTATTGCACCATGGTGCTGGCGGTGATCGCCGTCGGTTATTTCATTCACTGGATGGCGAAAACCTACGGCGCCCGCAGCTACCCGATGAAAGGCATGGTGATCGCCGGCTTTACCGCCACCCCCATCTTCATTGCCGGTGTCGCCGGTCTCTACCCGCTGCTGTGGCTGGATATCCTGCTGGCGATGCTGGCAGTGGCCTATGCGGTCTACCTGCTCTACACCGGTATCCCGATTGTGATGGGGGTGTCCGAGGAGCGGGGTTTCCTGTTCGCCAGCGCCATTGTCACCGTATCCATGGTGGTGGCGGTGATGGTGATGGTGGGGACGGTGCTCTTCTGGAGCTTTGTCGCCGCGCCGGTATTCCACTGAATCGCTGTGTAGGGTGCGCCGCGCGCACCGCCCGGTAGGGCCCCGGAGCGGGCTCCTGCCGTGTGCCGCTGGCCGATCGGTGCGCACGGCGCGCCCTGCCGAGAGTCCCGAGTCCCGCCATTACGGCGTATACCGATACTCCAGCCGGTAACCCTTGGCGAGCACCAGTTGCTGTGCGTCGCCACTGCCGCGCTCCAGTTCGATTTTCGCCAGTGACCGCACTACCTGCTTCGGCTCGCTGTCGATGCAATGCACTTCCATCGCGTCGATATTCGCATCGACGCTGACTACCGCGTGTTCCACTATCTGCAACGTCAGTTGATCGTCGTTGGCGCGAATCTGGTAGCCGGGGCCACTGGGCAGGGTCAGGCTGTATTTGAGCGCGCCCCAGGGGCCGTCGCAGCGGATGGCTTTGTATTCCCGCGGTGGCTGTTCGCCGGGGATGGCGCCGGATTCGAAAGCCTCGAAAGTGTCATCGAGCTCCTGTTTCGCGGCGTAGCGGTAACCGCCCGCGGAGACGATTTCGAGTTCCAGCATCTCCGCCGTCGCACCGCCGCAGAGGCAGAGCGGGAGAATCGGGATCAGGTGGCGGGCTTTCATGGTTTCAGTCTGTCGGCAACCGGGTAATGCGGATACGGCTCCCGACACTACAGGGCCGCGTCCGGCCGGGCAAGCGCCGGCGCGAGCCTCTTGCCGGCTTCGGGACGATTGGATAATATCGGTCACTCTGCATGGCAGGCAGTTTCTTCGCGTTCTAATTGGTACAAACGTACACATTTGTGACCGGGCGACTTCAGGCGCGAGCTGCCGCTACACGTATAACTCGAATAAAAGGAACAACCCATGAAGACCTCTGCCTATATCGGCGTGGCGCTCGCGGCTGTACTGGCCACTGCCTGCTCCCGGGACTCGGGCGACAACGGGGCCCCGCAAGACGCGGCCGAGGCCTCCGCCTCCGTCGATTTCCAGCAAGACCTGCTCGAGCAATTGATCTCCGCTAAACCCGGCGATGTGATCGAACTGCCGGCGGGCGAGTTCAGTCTCAATCGCAGCCTGTCGCTGAACGTGGACGGTGTGACCCTCCGCGGCGCCGGCATGGACAAGACGGTCCTGTCGTTCAAGGACCAGATCCAGGGCGCGGAAGGCCTGCTGGTCAACGCCAGCGATTTCACTATCGAGGACCTGGCGATCGAGGACACCATCGGCGACGCGCTGAAAGTGAACGAGGGCGAGAATATCGTCATCCGCAATATCCGCGTCGAATGGACCAATGGCCCGGCCACCGAGAACGGCGCCTACGGCATTTACCCGGTACAGACAACCAACACGCTGGTGGAAGGCACTGTGGCCATCGGCGCATCCGATGCCGGTATCTACGTGGGCCAGTCGCGCAATGTGATCGTTCGCAACAATCGCGCCGAGTACAACGTGGCCGGTATCGAGATCGAGAACACCATCGGCGCCGACGTTTACGACAATGTCGCCACCAACAACACCGGCGGCATCCTGGTGTTCAACATGCCCAACCTGCCGCAGCCGGGCCACAGCACCCGTGTCTACAACAACAAGGTTTTCGAGAACAACACCGACAACTTCGGCCACGAGGGCACGCCGGTGGCGGCCGTGCCGGCCGGCTCCGGTGTGGTGATCAACTCCAACGATAATGTGGAGATCTTTGACAACGAGATCGCCGACAACGACACCGCCAATGTGATTGTCAGCAGCTACTACATGGCCGGCTACTCCACCGACAAGTCCACCCAGGAGAGTTTCGACCCCTACCCGGAAGGTATCTACATCTACGACAACCGGTTCAGCGGCGGTGGCAACTCCCCGGATCATATCGAACTGAAAGCGCTGAAAGTGGCCAAGTTCGGCCTCAGCGGCAGCCTGCCCGACGTGCTCTGGGATGGCGTGGTCAATCCGGAAAAAATGGTCGACGGCAAAGTGCCGGCGGAACTGAAGCTGTGTATCGACAACAGTGATGCCGGCATCCTCAACGTGGATTTCTCCAACGACTTCGAGAACATCTCCACCGATATCGCCCCGCACCAGTGCAGCCTGGAAAAGCTGCCGCAGATCGTACTGGATTTCGATCGGCAGGAGTCCGAAGGGCAGGGCCAAAGTGACGTAGCAACACTCGAGGCCTCCGATGCGTAACATCGCCTGGGGTGCGGTACTGGCCCCGGTCATCCTGGCACTGGGGCTCGCCGGGTGCGAGGCCCCCCGCGAGCAGGTCACCATCTTCGAGCGCGACGCCGTGCCGGAAAAACTCAGTGCCTGGCACCTGGTGGAATCGATCGACGGCGAGCTGTCGCCGAACGCCGGTGTTACCCCCTACGACCTGAACACCGCGCTGTTCACCGACTATGCGCACAAGCTGCGCACCGTGTGGATGCCGGCCGGTTCTTCGGCCCGCTACGGCGAGGAGAATTTCGACTACCCGGTGGGTACGGTGCTGACCAAGACCTTCTACTACCCGAAAGGTGACAAGGGCGCTGTACTGCGCAGCGACGATTACGGCAGCGACTATGCCCCGGGCAAGGCCGGTCGGGCGCTGAACCTGGAGACCGTACGGCTGGTGGAAACCCGCCTGCTGGTAAAACGCGGGGACGGCTGGCAGGCGCTGCCCTACGTCTGGAACGAGCAGCAGACCGAGGCCACGCTGAAGATCGCCGGCGATGCCAGCCGCATGCAACTGGTGAGTGAGAACGGTGAAGCTGCGCCTTTCACCTATGTAGTGCCGGATTCCAACCAGTGTGCCGGCTGCCATGCGGACAATCATACCGAGAAATCGCTGCAGCCACTGGGCCCGCGTGCTCGCCACCTGAACAAGGAATACCGCTACGCGGACGGCGCGCAGAACCAGTTGCTGCACTGGCAGCAGATCGGCTACCTGTCGGAGCTGCCGGAGTTTTCACAGATTCCGAGCAATGTGGATTACGCGGATACCAGCCTGTCGCTGGGCGATCGTGCCCGCTCCTACCTGGATATCAACTGCGGCCACTGCCACAACCCGGCCGGCGCCGCGGATACATCCGGCCTGATGCTGACCCATGGCGAACGGGACATGCGCCGTCTCGGTGTCTGTAAACCGCCGGTGGCGGCGGGTACCGGCAGCGGCAACCGCCGCTTTGCAATCGTGCCCGGTGCGCCGGATCAGTCGATCCTGAATTTCCGTGTAGAGTCTACCGATCCCGGCGCCATGATGCCGGAGCTGGGGCGCAGCTTGGTGCACGAAGAGGGCACGGCGCTGTTGAGCGAATGGGTGGCTTCCCTGTCGGGCAGTTGTTCCTGAATCGGGTGCTTCGTCCAGCCGTAGGTCGGAGTGAGCTCCGCGAAGTCCAACAACCGGGACCGAGGAATCCACCGGGCCCCTCTGCTACCACTGTTCACCACCCATTCGCCACCAAGCCTCGACCGCACTCGGGCCAGCCGGCTGCCAGCCAGGTTGGTATGGCGTTGCAGGTCGGGTTGGTGGAGGTTTGCTTGCGCTGGTAGGCCTCCAGCAGGGCGGTGTAGGTGCGGAAGCGGGCTTCAATCTTGCGTACGTAATTGTAGGGCTCGCGTCCGCGGGCGTAGCCGTAGCGGGCGTTTTTGTAGTATCGGCGTTCGGAGAGCAACAGCATTGCCTTTTCGACATTGTCGAACCAGACCCTGCGGTCCCAGCCCTTTTCCTCGGCGAGGTCCTGGGCGTCGTAGACATGGCCCAGCCCGGCGTTGTAGGCGGCGAGGGTGAACCAGACCTTGTTCTCCGGGCTGATGCCTTTGTCATCAAATTTTTGGTGTAGCCACTCCAGGTATTTTACCCCCGCGCGTACGCTGTTCTCCGGATCGAACAGGTCGTCCACTCCCACCTGTTCGCCGGTGTCGGGCATCACCTGCATCAGCCCGCGCGCGCCCACCCAGGACTTGGCCTCGGGATCAAAGGTGCTCTCCTGAAACATCTGTGCGACCACCAGACGCCAGTCGAGATCGTACTGCTCGGCATACTTTTTCACGATATCGTCGAATGGGGAGATCTCGCCTTTTTCACTCAGTTTGCGGATCTCGTCGCGGGTGCGGCCGGGTGCGGCGAAGTATTTGTGAAACAGGGTATTGCGCAGTTCTGTGATTGCCGTTTCGGTGAAAAACTCGTTGACGGCTTTCAACAATTCGGGGTTGCTTTTGCGTACCGACCAGGCGTAGACGTTGTCTTCCCTGTGCAGGTCGAGCAGGTTGGTGACGTCGTCGCGCCACTGGTGCTCTAGTCGCACTGTCAGGTCGTCGGCGATGGTGAGGTCGTAGCGTCCGTCCGCAACATGGTCGAGAATCTGCGGGATGGTCAATTCCTCGGGCACCAGTTCCATTTTCAGGCCGGGGACCTTGTCCCTGATTTCCATCAGCACGTCATACTGGCTGCTGGACCTGAGCACGTGGAGGGTGCGCCCCTCCAGGCCTTTCAGGCTGTCCATTTTTTCGTCGCTGCGACCGACGACGCTGACTCTCTCCCGCATATACTCCGGGCCGAAGGCCATGCCGGCTTCTTCGCGCCGCCGGGTTTTTGACAGCAGACTGGCGGTGAGGTCGGCCTTTCCGTCGCGCAGGTAGGTGAACAGCCCCTCATGTTTGGGTGTAACTATGATCTCCAGCCTCACATCGAGGCGCTCGGCGAATTTCTTCAGCAGCTCGTATTCATAGCCCAGTACCCGCCCCTTCCACATGTAGTAGGTACCGGGGTGGTTGCGGGTCACGGCGCGCAGTACGCCGCGCTCCCGGATGGCATCCAGGTCGCCGACGAAACGGTCGGTGGATCGGGTCAGCTTGATCTGGCGGACCGCCTCGTTTACGGCCGCGGCCAGTTTCGGGGAGTTCTTGCGGAAGCCCCAGGCCAGTTGATCCTCTTCCGGGAAAACGATGTTCTCTTTCAGGTTGTCGCGGAACTGCTCCACCAGGTCGAAGATCTGGTCGTCGATGATGGTGAAATCGTACTTGCCGAGGGAAACATCCACGGCCAGTTCCACATAATTTCTATCCAGTACCTGCAGTTCGAGGCCGGGATGCGCTTTCGCGAACCGGCGCGCCCGGGTTTCGAACGTCGTGCCTTCGGTCACTGCCAGTGTCTTGCCGTCGAGGCTGTCCCCTTTTTTGACGTCGGGAGTCTCCTCATTTGAAAGCAGTAATTCGTGAATGGCGGCGGTGGGGATGGAGTAGTCGACCAGCTTGCGGCGCTCTTTGGTGATGACCAGGTTGTTGGCGATGATATCGCCCTTGCCCTGTCGCAGCAGCGGGATCAGTTGCTCGAAATTGTCGGTATACAGTATCACCGGCTCCAGCTCCATGTACCTGGCCATGCGCCTGGCGAGTTCTATTTCAATATCCTGCAGGGTGGCGGAACGGTGCAGGGAGTCGGTATTGGCGATATCCACCAGGATACGCAGCTTGCCGCGCTTCTGGATGGCGTCCAGATCGCCGGTTTCCGTGTAGTTTTTATAGGCGTCGATGGGATATTCGCCGGTGGTTTCGCCCGGCCATTCGGCTTCGCGGCGCAGATTCTTTTTGCCGGTGGCCCTCAATTGTTGCTCTTTTGTGTCGCCCGTATCGATCTGTTCGGGGTCACTGTCGCGTCCGCAGCTCCAGAGGCTGCACAGGAATACCGAAAGCGTCAGTGTGAGGAAATAACTTTTGGCGGAATGCATGGGGAACCCGGACTGCTGGTGTTCATTCACCAAGTCTAGTGGGTTGTGCGTAAAGTTGCGTAACAAAGGAGCACAGCCCAAACGCCCAGATCAAGGTGAGAAAGCGCTGGAATAGTGGTTCTATTTCGAGCTTTCTCAACGCAGAGCCGGGCGTTTTGGCGCAGCGAACTGTTACAGAACTTTGCGCACGGTCCACTGGCCCGGATAAAGCGGTTTTCTGTGGCCGGGAGGCGGTATCAGGTTTGTGGAGCTGCTTCGGGGATGGTGGCTGTGGCCGGAATCAGCCCCTTGATCATCATGGTCACGGTGCGCTCCAGCAGTGGCGAATCGATACTGACGGCGCCGCTCAGTATCTGGTATTCCAGATTGAGAATGGTGCCGTGGACTATCTGCACCGCCGCCTGGGGATCGGCCAGGCCCAGCAGCTCGAAAAACTCCTGGATCAGCGCCTCGGTGGCCTGGTTGGCCGCGCGGATGGCGGCGGTGAGCTGGGTGCTGCGCAGTGCCTCGTTGCGAAAGGCCAGCTCGATCAGGCGGAAATCCCGGTTGCCCGCCTGGGCGCGCACGTGGCTGAGGATGAAACGCGTGAGCTGCTGGATCAGCAGCTTGCGCCCGGCACCGGAGGCGCGCTCTTCAGGGGAGAGATTGCGGGCAGCGGCGAAGCTGTCTTCCTGTAACTGGCGGGTGTGTTCCAGCCCCTGTTCCACGAAATGGGTGAAGGCGTCGCTGATCAGGTCGTCCAGGTCCTTGAAGTAGTAGGTGGTGGCGGCCAGCGGTACAGAGGCTTCGCGCGCGACGGCGCGGTGGCGGATACCGCGGATCCCCTCTTTGACAATCAGCCGCAGTGTGGCCTCGAGAATGGCCCTGCGGCGCTGGCGACTGTCCGCACGCTGGGCGCGGCGACCGTGATAGACCAGTTCAGACTTCCCGCTGTCCATAGTCATAGCGCAGTTCCCTGTTTTTTATTATCGGGTGATCGATCCAACTCCTGATCGGGCGTCTCATTCTAGCGCAAAAGTGTGAAATGACTAGCGCAATACGGATGATTTGGACGCCACATGCATTACATCGGCTTACAGGGAAGCCGCACCATGTCAGGGCCTTGTCGGCCTTCTCCGCCCCTGGAGAGAGGTTGCCCGGGTCAGCCGATTTTGCCGGTGACCCGCACCCTCTTGGACCCGGGCACTATCTTCACCCGCTGGCTGCGTCGGCGCTCGATGCCGGCGTCGATGGCATTCTTGGCCGCGATCAACAGGCCCGCCACCAGGAAGGCGCCCGGCGGCAGCACCGCCACCAGGAAGCCGGGGTAGTCCGCCCCCAGCACCGGGATGGCCCAGTCTTTCGCCACCGGCCCCAGCAACAGGTCCATATCCGCAAACAGGGTGCCGCGGCCGAGAAGCTCCCGTATCGCGCCGATCGCGATCAGCACCCCGGTAAAGCCGAGCCCCATCATGACCCCGTCCACCAGCGACGGCAGCACCGGGTTCTTGCTGGCGAAGGCATCGGCGCGGCCGAGGATGGCGCAGTTGGTCACGATCAGGGGGATGAAGATCCCCAGCACCAGGAACAGCTCATAGGTGAAGGCCTTCATCAGCAACTCGGCGCAGGTGACGAAGGTGGCGATGATCATCACCGAGGCCGGCAGGCGCACCGTCTCCGGCATCTGCCGGCGCACGATGGAAACCGCCAGGTTGGAGCAGGTGAGTACGCCGATGGTGGCCAGCCCCAGGCCGATGGCGTTGACCACCGAGCCGGTCACCGCCAGCAGCGGGCACAGGCCCAGCAGCTGCACCAGCGCCGGGTTGTTGTTCCAGAGGCCGTTGCGGCCGATTTCGCCGAAGCCGGGAGTCGCCATCAGTTTTTCTCCGGAGTTTCGTCGGTGGTCTCGGGCGGTTGCTGTGTATCTTCCCGTGGCTGTTCAATTTCCACCGCGCGTCTGGACACGGGCGCGCTGAACAGCTGCTCCCGGTGCGCGGCGACGAACTCGAGCACATCGCGCACCTGGTGGACTACCGCACGCGGGGTAATGGTGGCGCCGGTGAACTGGTCAAAGGCACCGCCATCTTTCCGCACCTTCCACCTGTCTTTCGCCGGATCCTGGAGGGACTTGCCGTTGAAGCCCAGGATCCAGTTGCTCTTGGTCACATCCACCTTGTCGCCCAGGCCGGGCGTCTCGCTGTGGGCGGTGACGCGCACGCCGGCCACGGTGCCGTCGCGGTTTACACCCACCAGTAGCTTGATCGGGCCCGAGTAACCGTCCGGCGCCACCGTCGGTACGATCACCGCGGTGATGCGGCCGTCCTCCTCCCGCGCCAGGTTGATATCGCCCCCCCGATCCAGCCCCAGCCGCGCCCAGTAGGATTCGGGAATCGGATAGGTATCCACCAGCAGGTCGTTGCTGTGGCGATCCAGCGGAATGATCTCCAGCAGCGCCTTGGCCGACGCCGCGCGGACGGCGCGCTCGATGGGCTCGCGGGTGGTGATCTGGGTGACCGCCAGGGTGCCGGCGGTGACCAGTGCGAAGAGGGTCAGGATTGCCGCGTTGGAGGTGATCGATTGCTTCAGCATCACTGCTCCTCCACGTCGGTGGCCTTGCGCGGCGCCTTGTGGCCGTAGGTGCGCGGCAGCGTGTAGTTGTCGATGGTGGGGGCGGCGAAGTTCATCAGCAGCACCGCGAAGGCCACCGCGTCCGGGTAGGTGCCCCAGGCGCGGATCACGTAGGTAAACAGCCCCACACCGGCGCCGAAGATCAGCCGCCCCCGGTTGCTGGTGGCGCCGCTGATCGGGTCGGTGATGATAAAGAAGGCCCCGAGCATGGTGGCGCCGGAGAAGAGGTGCAACAGCGGCGAGCCCTCGCTCAGGGAGCTGCCGCTGTCGTAGAACAGCAGCGACAGCAGGGCCAGTGTGGCCAGCATCGCCACCGGCGCGTGCCAGGTGATGATGCGGCGGAACAGCAGGAAGAGGCCGCCGATCAGGAAGCCGAAGCTGGCCATCTCCCAGCCGTAGCCGGCGATGGTGCCTTTGTTGAAAATCGGCTCCATCTGGTAGAGCTGCTCCAGCAGCACCGACTGGTTCAATCGCACCACCTCCAGCGGGGTGGCGCGGGTAAAACCGTCGACGTTGTAGTTGCCGATCCCGAAGACCAGGCTCAGCGTTTCGCTGATACCGGGCGCACCGTAGATCAGGTCCGCCGGCCCCACCCAGCGGGTCATGGCCACCGGGAAGCTGATCAGCAGCACCACATAGCCGACCATTGCCGGGTTGAACGGGTTGTAGCCCATGCCCCCGTACAGGTGTTTGGCCAGGATTATGGCGACGAAAGTCCCCACTACCGGAATCCACCAGGCGCAGTAGGGTGGAATGGAGATGCCCAGCAGCAGTGCGGTAACGAAAGCGCTGTAGTCCTTCAGGTAGAAGCCGACCGGGCGGTTGCGCAGCTTCATCACCGCCGCTTCGCACACGATGGCGGTGACGGTACAGAGTGCGATATTGATCAGCACACCGATGCCGAAATAGAGCACCAGCGCCAGCACACCGGGAACAGTGGCCGCGGCCACCTGCAGCATGACCCTGGCGGTGCTGTCGCCGGAGCGGGCGTGGGGGGAGGAGGCGCGCATCAGTGCCATTGGGCTACCCCGCGACCAGTACGAGCCTGCCCCTCAGGAAATAGGGCGGTGATTTCCCGAGCCCGGCGCAATTGCATCAGTTCCGATCTCACGATTGATCCCGCTCCTGTCGCTTGTCATCCAGCTTCTTCTGCATTTTCTCCAGCGCCTTGGCGAAGGCATCCTCGTTGCTGTCGTTTTCCACGCGCGCCTTCTCCAGCCGTTTTTCCGCCTTGGCCACGCGCGCTTCTAACGCCTCGATATCCGCGGCCAGCTTGTCCGCATCGCTCATCTGCGCGCGGGCCGCGGCGGCGGCCTTGGCTTTTTCGATGGCGCTGTCGGCCTGGCGCTTTTCGCCCGCGGTATCGTCTTTTTTCTCCGCGGGTTTCTCCGGCGCGGGTTGCGCTTTGGCCTGTTCCTCGGCCTGGGCGAGCTTCTGCTGCGCTTCCTCCCGCTTCAGCTCGGCGGACTTCAATTGTGCCGATAGCTGATCGCGCTGGCTCTCGTCCGCCTCGGCGAGTTTCTTGCGCATGCGCTCGACACGGTTTTCGGCACTGGTCAGGGAGCGCTTCGCCCGGGCCAGTTGCTGTTCCGGCGAGGCCTGCTTGGCCTTGACCCGCGCCAGGGCCGCGGCCACCACATCGGATTCCTGCTTCGCTTCCCCGCCCCCGGCCGAATCGGCCTGTTGTTCGCGTTGCTGGCGCGCTTTTTCCGCGGCCTCGCGGCGCGCCTTGCGCTTGGCTTCCTTCTCTTTTTCCGCTTTTTCCTGGCGCAGTTTGCGGAACTCGAAACGCTCGCGGGCGCGGTCGGACTTTTCCTTTTCCTGTTCGGCGATACGGATATCGCCCTTGGCGGCGCGGTAGTACTGCACCAGCGGAATGGTGCTGGGGCAGACATAGGAACAGGCGCCGCACTCGATGCAGTCGAACAGGTTGTAGGCCTGCATTTTTTCGCGGTCATCGGCGCGGGCATACCAGTAGAGCTGCTGCGGCAGCAGCGAGGCCGGGCAGACTTCGGCGCAGAAGCCGCAGCGGATACAGGCCTGGGCCGGCGGCGCCGGTGGCAGTTCCTTTCGGGTGGGCACCAGGAGACAGTTGGTGGCCTTCACTACCGGGGTGCGCTCGTCGTCGATGGTGTAACCCATCATCGGGCCGCCGATAATTACCTTCTGCATCAGGCCCCGGTGGGCGCCGTGGTGTTTGAGGATATGTTTTATCGGTGTGCCGACAGGCACCTCGATATTGCGGCTGCGCTCCAGCGCCTCGCCCACCACGGTGGTCACGCGGCTGATCAGCGGCTCGCCATAGCGCACTGCGCGGTAGGCGGCGCGGGCGGTGCCGACATTCTGGCAGATGACGCCGATATTGGCCGGCAACCCCCGGTTGGGCACTTCGCGGCCGGTGAGTATCTGGATCAGTTGTTTCTCGCCGCCGGAGGGGTACTTGGTGGGGAATACCACCACATCGAAGCGGGTATCCTTCACCGCCTCGCGCATTGCCTCGATGGCTTCGGGCTTGTTGTCCTCGATGCCGATCAGCACCCGCTCGGGTTCGTCGAGAATATAGGAGAGAATTTCCACCCCGGCGACAATTTCCTGCGCGTGTTCGCGCATCAGCATATCGTCGGCGGTGATATAGGGCTCGCACTCGGTGCCGTTGATGATCAGGGTATCGATCTCGGTGCCGCCGTGCGGATCGAGTTTCACCGCGGTGGGGAAACCGGCACCGCCGAGCCCGGCGACGCCGCAGTCGCGGATCTTGTCCAGCAGCTCCACCGGCTCCTGCTCGCGGAAATTCTCGCAGGGTTCCAGCGGGCACCAGTGCTCCTCGCCATCGGTGCGGATGGTGATGCAGTCCGCCGGCAGCCCGGACGGGTGGGGTACCGGCGCCGGCTCTATCGCCATCACCTTGCCGGAACTGGGGGCGTGTACCGGGCAACTGATCAACCCGTCCGCCTCGGCGATCTTCTGCCCCTTCATCACATATTCGCCCAGCTTCACCTGCGGCAGGGCGGTGCTGCCGGTATGCTGCAGCAGGGGCACCACCAGGTCTTCCGCCAGGGGAATGGTGCCGATGGGCTCGCCGGTGGACTGGCGTTTGTTCTCCGGCGGGTGGATGCCGCCGGGAAAATCGTTCGGGGTGAGTTCGCGCGCCTTGTCCCGCGCCCGCTCGCTGGCAATCAGCTGCGCCTCGCGGGCGGCGCGGCGTTCACTGGTTGTCTGCTGTTCCTTCTCGGGGCTCAAGCTGCGTCCCTCTTTTTACTGCTGTGGGGCCGGTCGCTGGCGATCAGCTCGATGCCTTCCGCCGGCTTCTCCGGGTGCCAGTCCTGTAGCGGGGTCTCCAGCGGTACCATATCGATACAGTCCACCGGGCAGGGCTCCACGCACAGATCGCAGCCGGTGCACTCGTCCACGATCACCGTGTGCATATATTTGGCCGCACCGGCGATGGCGTCCACCGGGCAGGCCTGGATGCACTTGGTGCAGCCGATGCACTCCGCCTCGCGGATAAACGCCACCTTCTTTACGTCCTCGACGCCGTGCTCCGCGTCCAGCGGCACCGGCTCCATATCCAGCAGGTTGGCCAGCTCGTTGATGGTGGCCTGGCCGCCGGGCGGGCACTTGTTGATCTTGTCGCCGTGGACGATGGCCTCGGCGTAGGGGCGGCAGCCCGGGTAGCCGCACTGGCCGCACTGGGTCTGCGGCAGCAGTTCGTCCACCTGCTCGACCAGCGGGTCGCCCTCCACGCGAAAGCGCACCGCGGCAAAGCCCAGCAGCGCGCCGAAGGCCAGCGCCATACCGCCGAGGACCAGCAGGGGAGTGGAGATTTCAGAGAGCCATTGCCACATCAAATCAGATCACAGGGTATTAGGGTCATTTATTTCGTTGGCGCCAGTAGTCGGGCTTCCGATGCAGATGCATCACTGCAATGATCAGGATTTCGTCGTCCCGGGCCTGGTAGATCAGCGCATAGGGGAACCGCCTGGTCCGGCAGCGCCTGGTGTCGTCGCTGAATGGATGCCAAGCATCCGGGTAGTCACAAATTCGATCCAGGGTTTTCAGGACTTCCAGCAGAAACTGGTCGCCCACGCCCGGCACCTCGCTGTTGTAATAATCGACAGCTTCGTCCAGTTCCCTCTGGGCGGGCTTCAGGAAGCGGATATCCATCACTTGCCGGGCTTATTTCCTGTACTTTGCGAGCACCTCAGACAGTGGTACTGCCTCCACGCTGCCCTTCCGATAGCCTTTCAGCCGGTCGTCCACCTCTTTGCGCCATTCCATATCCAGCTGTTTGTCCGACTGGTCGAGGCTGTCCAGCAGCTTGTCTACCACCTCTGCCTTTTCCCGAGCGGGTAGCGACAAGACCTCGTCTACGAGGCGTCGATTATGGGCATTCATGCGCTTGCCTCCTTCGGGCTGAGTGTCTGCATTCATTATATTCAGGGCTTCGGCGCGAGGCATCAAACTAAACCACCAAAGCCCATAAAGGCCAGCGACATCAGCCCGGCCGTGATCATCCCGATGGCGGCGCCGCGGAACGGCGTGGGCACGTCCGCGGCGAACAGCCGCTCGCGCATGGAGGAAAACAGGATCAGCACCAGCGAGAAGCCCAGCGCTGCGCCGAAGCCATAGAGAGTGGACTGCACGAAAGTGTGCGCCTTCATGGTGTTCTGCAGTGCCACGCCCAGCACCGCGCAGTTGGTGGTGATCAGCGGCAGGAAGACTCCCAGCACCTTGTACATCAGCGGGCTGGTCTTCTCGATGAACATGCGCGCGAACTGCACCACCACCGCAATCACCATGATAAAGGAGATGGTGCGCAGGTACTCGATGCCGAAGGGCTCCAGCAGGTAGGTGTTCACCAGGTAGGAGCAGATGGACGCCAGCGTCAGCACGAAAGTGGTGGCCCCGGCCATGCCCACCGCCGTCTCCAGCTTGTTGGAGACCCCCATGAACGGACACAGGCCGAGAAACTGCACCAACACGAAGTTGTTGACCAGGATGGTACTGAGCAGGATGACGGCAAAATCGGTCATGGTTCTCCGGGGAGGTAGGGTTCTATCGGCAAAGCCTAGCACCGGCACGGTTGCCCCCTCTCCCGCCGGGAGAGGGTTGGGGAGAGGGCGAATGGCGTCGGGCGCCGCGCAGGGCGGCCATTATCCGCGAGTCGCCGGAGCCGTTCAACACGGGCGGTGCCCGGTGTCCGGCGCCGGTCCGGTTGACGCCCCCGGGGCCTTGCCGTAAAAAAGAGCGTAGCGGGCCATGACCACAATAATGTCATGGATATAGCCTGCGCCGCCGCCTGGCGGCCCGCGAAGTATGGAAAAACACAACAATAGGGATTGTAACGATGATCATCTTCGGCACCCGCGGTATCACCACAACGCCGCAGCGCGGCGACTTTCACTGCCCCACCTGCAGCGATACACAAAACTACGCATTGAAACGTGTACGGCGTTTTTTCACCCTCTATTTCATACCGCTGATCCCGCTCAACAAACTGGGCGAGTATGTCGAGTGCCGCTCCTGCAAGGACACCTACAAACCGCGCGTGCTCGATTACGATCCGGCAGAGAATGCGCGCGCACTGGAGGCGGAGTACCACCGCGCGGTCAAGAGAGTCATGATCCATACACTACTGGCGGACGGCGTGGTAGACGATGACGAAGTCCGCACCGCCGCGGATACCTACCAGAAGGTGGCGGGCCGGGCGATCGACGAAGCCGAACTGCGCCGGGAAATCCAGGTGGTACAGGCCGCCGGCGAAGACCTGGGCGCAACCCTGCGCGGGTTGCAGGGCAGCCTCAACGACGAGGGCAAGGAACTGGCCCTCAGGGCAGCGCTGCTCGTGGCCATGGCCGACGGCGAATTCCAGTCGGAGGAGCAGGCGCTGGTAGCGGATATCGGCGCCAACCTGGGCATGACCAAAGCGCATATTCAGGGCGTGATCAGCAGTCTCGAGAGCTCGGTCACCTGAGCGGGGCCAGCGCGCGGCGCCGGGCCGCCCGCCGGCATCTGCTGGTGGCAGTACCGGCGGTACCGCTCAACCTGATACTGGTATCGCTGCCGCTGCTCGCCACCGGCGGGTGGCAGCGGTTGTTGCCGGATCCGCGGCTGTGGCTGTTCGCCCTGGCGATCGCTGCCTTCACCTTTCTGGAGGGCGCCGCCAGCCGCGAGACCGGGCCCGAACGCCCGCCATCGGCGCGGGCCGCGGCGCTGCCCTATCTGGCCGGCCCGGCGCTGCTGGGCGTCTTCTGGCTGTCGTTGTACGGCGCCGCAATCACTAGCCCCTTCCTCGCCGCAGCGGGCGCGGTCGCGCTGGCTGCAGGTATCGCGCTGCGCCTCGCCGCCATCCACACGCTCCGGCGCCATTTCACCAGCCATGTCACCCTGGCCCTCGATCACCGCCTGGTCACCGGCGGCCTCTACGCGCAGCTGCGCCACCCCTCCGAACTGGGATTGCTGCTGGTTGCCCTCGGCGCGGCGCTGCTGATGGGCAGTGCGCCGGGACTGCTGTTTGCGGCGGCGGTATTGCTGCCGCTGTCGCTGTACCGGATTCGCCTAGAGGACAGAATGCTGGTGGCGGCCTTTGGCGAGCGGTTCCGGCGCTATAAAGGCAGCACGCCGGCGCTGTTGCCGCATTGGAGGCCTGGGGCGGAGGACCATTAAGAGGCCCCTAATTGTATTAACAGTTGCCCAGACTCCCTGAACAACGGACGCGTCCAGTATTCACTTCATACCATCGTTATTCCGGACGTCATATCGTCGTCGTTCCGGATGTCATATCGTCGTCATTCCGGACTTGATCCGGAATCCAGGCCGCCGGGCCACCTCCACTGGATCCCGGCTCGTTTTGTCACGCCACACTTGATCCGGTACCGGGATGAAAGCCCCGGAAGGCAGGCTTTGTGCAAAACAACTTCGAGGCCACTAATAAATCGGCCGTCTGGAGCGTCGGCTCCACTGGAGCGGGAAAGGGCTGCCGATATTCTGATCGGCGGCTTTCCACTCCACGGAAGCCCCGGTTGACCCTCACAAGCCAGTGACGTAAAAAAGCGCTACAAACGTCACAAATAACCATAAAAGCAGTTCACACAGTTCTGTGCGCTGCGTCGGTATCACCCATGGATGAGAACCAGCAGCGCCGCTTCTGGCTGATCGAGCTTGTCGCCCACTGGGAAGGGCGGCTCACCACCACGCACCTGCGGGAGTTCTTCGGCATCAGCCGGCAGCACGCCAGCAACGAAATCGGCCGCTACCGCGAAGCGCACCCGCAAAACCTGCTCGACTACCGGCACAGCGACCGGGCCTATCTGCCATCCCCGGACTTCCGGCGCCACTACATCAGTGCCGACGTGGCCGAATACCTCAACTGGATGGCCGGCCTCAGCGCCCGCTCCATCCCCACCCATCCCAGCTGCTCACTCCCCAACCACGTACTCAGACACCCCGCCAGAAACGTCACCCCGCAGCTCACACGCCCCATGGTGCGCGCCATCCGCGAACAGCGCCGGGTGGAAGTGGACTACGGCTCCGTAGCCAACCCGGACCGGGAAGGCCGCATAATCGCACCGCACACCTTCGTCAACACCGGCCTGCGCTGGCACCTGCGCGCCTGGTGCGAAAAGAACCAACAGTACCGCGACTTCGTACTCAGCCGCTTCCACGGCCAGCCGGACCTCCTGGACAAATCCCCCCGCGACGCCAACGGCGATACCGCCTGGAACACCGAAATCACCCTGATCCTGCAACCGGACATGCGCCTCTCCGAGGGACAGAAAGCCGTACTCGAACACGACTACGGCATGGAAGGCGGCCAACTCTGCCTCAAGACCCGCGCCGCCCTGGCCAGCTACCTGCTCAAGGAAATGCAGGTGAATACCAAGATGCTGGACGGGCGGCCGGAGGCGCAGCAGCTGGTGCTTGTCAACTACGACGACGTTCGGGAGTGGTTGTTTTAGTGGGTTCCGGCCAGGGCGACCGGGGAAGTGTCGTATGGGTTTACCTGTGGATCTGTGCAGTGTTGGTTCACCGGGAAGGCGCCTATAGGGTGGTGCCATCCGGCAGTAAGCCGGGAAGCCCATCCAACCGGCGGAGAAAAATATGGACAGACGAAACCTGTTGCGGGCTTTGTTCGGCGCTGGTGCTGCCACCCTCGCTGAGGGTGCCTCCCTGCTGGATCGAGTCCAGCGATTGCAGGTGAGGATTCAGGCATTGCTGGAGGAGCGGAGGGAGTCGGTGGATATACGGGTGTGGCTTGTTGGTGAAATTGAGGGAAGTTAATCGTATGTCGAAAGCACAGCGGAATGATTTTTACGCGCACTCCACAGACCGCGTCGATAAGGTCGACTGGCAGTCGCTTTCTGGTCATCTTTCGGCTGTAGGAAAGCTGGCGGCGGAGAAAGCGTCGTATTTCGGTGGGGAGAGCCTGGCGCAAGTGGAAGGGTTGCTGCACGACCTGGGTAAGTATACCGAGGAGTTCCAGCAGCGCCTGGAAGGCTCCCCGGTACGGGTGGATCACGCCACTCACGGCGCGGTGATGGCCGTAGAGCGGTATGGCCCAATTGGGCAATTGCTTGCTTTCGCCATAGCCGGTCATCACGCCGGTCTCGCCAATGGCAGGGACAACGGTGAGCGAACCAGCCTCAAAGATCGATTGAGAAAGGAACTGCCACAACTCCTTTCGCACTGGCAAGACGAAATTGAACTGCCTGAGCAGAACTCCTTAACGTTGCCGAAAGAGCTAACAGCACACAACGAGCGGGGCATCTTTCAACTGTCTTTTCTTGGCCGCATGCTCTTTTCCTGTCTGGTAGACGCGGATTACCTGGATACAGAAGCCTTCTATCTGCGCAAGGATAAAGGGATTGAGGGCCGCAACCAGCAGTTCCCTTCATTGGCTGCGTTGCGCGAACAGCTGGACGTCTACCTCAGTCGTTTTAACGCGGATTCAGAGGTGAATCGAGTTCGCGCGAGAATCCTTCGGTATGTGCGGGAAGGCGCTGCGCTGGAGCCCGGACTATTTTCTCTCAACGTGCCTACTGGTGGCGGAAAAACGCTGGCATCCCTGGCATTTGCACTGGACCACGCTATTGCCCATGGCTTGCGCCGGGTCATTTTTGTAATTCCCTTTACCAGTATTGTCGAGCAGAACGCGGCGGTATTCCGTGAAGCATTGGGAGAACTGGGGGAGAAGGCGGTTCTGGAGCACCACAGTGCATTTATCGACGATGACAAAAGTACTGAAAAACGGGAGGCCAGGGATAAGTTGCGACTGGCGATGGAGAACTGGGAGGCACCGATCATCGTGACGACATCAGTACAGCTTTTCGAGAGCCTGTACGCCAACCGAGGCTCGCGTTGCCGCAAACTACACAATATAGCCGGCAGTGTCGTTATTCTTGATGAGGCGCAGACATTACCGCTCAAGCTGCTGATGCCATGTGTCACCGCCATGGACGAGCTGTCCTTGAATTACCGAACAAGTCTGGTTCTCTGCACAGCCACCCAACCGGCGCTGAAGAAGGGCGAAGGGTTCGTGAATGGGTTGGAGAATGTGCGAGAACTGGCCCCGGCGCCGGAAGAACTGCAGCGGGATCTGGAGCGTGTCCAGGTGCATTACCGAGGGCCGCTTGAGGACGAAGAACTGGTGGCTGAGCTGGCCGCTAGCGAACAGGTACTGTGTATCGTCAACAGCCGCCGCCATGCCCGCAGCCTCTACCAATCGATCTCCCATCTACCGGGCGCGTGCCACCTCACCACACTGATGTGTGCCAGGCATCGCAGTGCAGCGTTGAAGGAAATTCGTCAGCGGCTGGAAGATAGGGAGCCGTGCCGGCTGATTGCTACGTCCTTGATTGAGGCCGGTGTCGATGTCGATTTCCCCACAGTCTACCGGGCGGAGGCCGGCCTGGATTCCATCGCCCAGGCCGCCGGACGCTGCAACCGTGAGGGCAGGCGACCTCTGGAACAGAGCAAAGTGTACGTGTTTGCCGTTGCCAGCGACTGGCCCACACCGCCGGATGTGGAGCAGTTCGCTGGCGCCGCCAGGTCGGTTTTCCGCCGTTATGAAAAGCCGCTGTCCCTCGATGCCATTCGAGACTATTTTCGCGAACTCTACTGGGTCAAGGGCAAGGAGCAGTTGGGAGCGGACATGCTGAAGATGGTCGAAGATGGAAGGATCGAGGGAATCCCCTACGAAAAGCTGGCCGGCGAATTTCGTATGATCGATAGCCCCATGCTGCCAGTAATAATCCCCTACGATGACGAAGCCCGGGATGTTCTGCGCCAGTTCCAGTGGGTAGAGTCCTGTGGCGGCCTGGCGCGCCGGCTGCAGCCCTATTTGGTGCAGC
Organism: Microbulbifer halophilus; assembly: GCF_026183675.1. Taxonomy (GTDB): domain Bacteria; phylum Pseudomonadota; class Gammaproteobacteria; order Pseudomonadales; family Cellvibrionaceae; genus Microbulbifer; species Microbulbifer halophilus. The sequence continues at coordinate 219,223 of NZ_JAPIVK010000001.1, read as the reverse complement.
TGCCGGAGCAGGCCCTTCGTGCGCTACAACGAACAGGAGCCGTGCAACCGGTACGGTTTGAGCAATTTGGGGAGCAGTTTATGGAATTGGTCAATGGGGATCTGTATCACGAGGAATATGGGTTAGACTGGGATTCCCCCTCATTCATCAGTGCAGAAAAGTCAGTTATGTAATCGGGTCACCGCTTGTTGGTGTGGGTAGAATCAGGAGAGCGAGAATAATGGCATATGGGATAAAACTGATGGTCTGGGGCGAGCGCGCCTGCTTTACCAGACCGGAAATGAAAGTAGAACGGGTGAGTTACGATGTGATCACTCCCTCTGCGGCACGTGGCATATTGGAGGCTATCCACTGGAAGCCAGCCATTCGCTGGGTTATCGATAGAGTCCAGGTTCTAAAGCCGATCCGTTTCGAGTCTATTCGTCGCAATGAAGTCGGCAGCAAGATCAGTGCGCGGAATGTCAGCTCTGCAATGAAGGCCGGAAGTACTGATGGGTTGGCCAATTATGTAGACCAAGACAGGCAGCAGCGGGCCGCTACGGTTCTCCGCGATGTTGCTTATGTGATTGAGGCTCATTTTGAAATTACTAAAAATGCCGGCTTAGATGAAACCGAGGGTAAACACCTGGATATCTTCAACCGCCGAGCACGAAAGGGACAGCATTTTCATGCGCCTTGCCTTGGCGTGCGGGAGTTTCCTGCCAATTTCCGGCTTATAGAGGTAGATGAACCAGCGCCGAACCCTGATGTGGACCTATCCGGAGAGCGCGATCTCGGTTGGATGCTGCACGATTTCGATTTCAAGAACGACTGTGAGCCGCACTACTTTCGGGCACATATGCGCGACGGCGTAATCGAGGTTCCGAAGTTTTTCAGTGAGGAGGTCAAGGCATGATTCTTTCTGCACTGGATGGCTACTACCATCGCTTAATAGAAGAGGGAAAAGAGGGGGTCGCTCCCATCGGATTTAGCCAGGAAAAGGTCAGCTACGCCTTGATACTGGCTGAGAACGGAAGCCTGGTAGATGTACAGGATGTTCGCGATACCAGTGGGAAGAAACCAGTGCCAGCAATACTGACTGTGCCTCAGCCGCCCAAAAGATCCGCGAATATTGCGCCTTGCTTCCTGTGGGACAAATCGTCATATGTATTGGGGGCTGCGCCAGCGGGGGATCAGAAGTCATGTAAGCGCGCGCTCGAAGCACATCGAGCTTTTAAAGATATGCATCGGAAGTTGCTGAAAGAGTGTAATAGTCTGGGGATAAAAGCGTTGCTAGCGTTCTTTGAGTGGTGGACGCCCGAGACCTTTCGTGAATCTTCATTGTTTTCCGAATCTATGTTGGATGGGAACTTTGTTTTCCGGATGGATGGAGAGATGGAGTATCTTCATGAATGTCAAGAAGGGCAGTCTGTGCGTCAGGCAATGTTGCAACAAACTGATAGTCCAAGTGAACGTTGTCTGGTCACCGGAGAGAACCAACCAGTAGCCCTTCTTCATCCATCAATCAAAGGCGTTTATGGAGCTCAGACTGCTGGCGCATCCATTGTATCCTTTAATTTAGATGCCTTTACATCTTATGGTAAGTCCCAAGGACAGAATGCCCCAATTTCCGAACAGGCGGCCTTTGCTTACACCACTGTACTGAATCATCTGCTTCGCAAGGGAAGTCGACAACGCCTGCAGCTGGGAGACACGTCAGTGATTTTTTGGGCTGAGGCCGGTTCAGCTGACCAGGCCAAGGTGGCGGAAGGGGCATTCGCTGATCTACTTAACCCGCCGACGACGGACGCTTCCGAAACTGACAAGCTGCGACCAACTTTGGAGGCTGTTGCAAAAGGTAGGCCTCTCAGGGAACTCGATCCAGAGCTCGAAGACAGTACAAAGCTATATGTTCTCGGCCTTGCACCCAATGCTTCCCGGCTTTCAGTACGTTTCTGGGAGACTGGATCCCTGCGCCGCTTTGCGGAACGTCTGGCACAACATTACCAGGACTTAGAGATCAAACCCCTACCCTGGAAAACAGAGCCTTCCATCTGGCGCCTGCTCCTGCAGACAGTGCCTCATAGGGAAGGTAGCCAATCGAAATCCGATGATATTCCACCACAGCTCGCGGGTGAGATGACTCGGGCCATTCTTACCGGTCGTCGTTACCCCCGTAGTCTGCTTTCTAACTTGATTATGCGTATGCGCGCCGATGGCGATGTATCGCTGCTGCGCGTGGCCCTGTGTAAAGCGGTATTGACCAGGGATTCGCGTATTGCCAATACAACCAAAGAGAAGGAAATCCCCATGAGTCTTGACACCGATAATCCCGATCCCGGCTATCTGTTGGGGCGGCTTTTCGCCGCTCTGGAAAATATCCAGCAGTCCGCGCTTGGTCGCGATATCAACGCAACCATCCGCGACCGTTATTATGGCGCTGCGTCTGCAACTCCTGCCAGTGTCTTCCCTGTTCTCGTGCGCAACGCCCAGAACCATCTCAGCCGGCTGCGCAAAGACAATCGGGGCGCAGCGGTTAACCTCGAGAAAGATGTCAATGAGATAGTCGATAAGCTGCCTGCTAGCTTCCCCAAAAGCTTACGTATCGAAGCACAGGGGCGCTTTGCCATTGGCTACTACCACCAGAACAAGGCGCGTTTCGACGGCCAGAAATCCAATGCTAAAGAAGGAGAAGGATCATGACAGCCATCGCCAATCGCTACGAGTTTGTATATCTTTTCGATGTCACTAACGGCAACCCTAATGGCGATCCGGATGCGGGAAACCTACCGCGCCTGGATCCCGAGACCAACCAGGGCCTGGTGACTGATGTCTGCCTGAAGAGAAAAATTCGCAACTATGTGGATCTGGAGAAAGATGGAGATGCCGGTTATGGCATTTATATGCAGGAAAAGTCGGTGTTGAACAATCAGCACAAAAAGGCCTATGAAGCACTCGATATAGAACCGGTGTCCAAGAAGCTTCCCAAGGAAGAGGCTAAAGCCAGAGAGTTGACCGGGTGGATGTGCAAAAACTTCTTCGACGTGCGCTCTTTTGGAGCCGTGATGACCACTGAAGTCAACGCAGGGCAGGTACGTGGGCCCATCCAGATGGCATTCGCCACCTCTGTAGACCCAGTACTTCCCATGGAAGTGTCTATCACTCGTATGGCAGTAACCAACGAGCGTGACTTGGAAAAGGAACGAACTATGGGTCGAAAGCATATCGTTCCTTATGGCCTGTATCGTGCCCACGGTTATATTTCGGCCAAGTTGGCCGAAAGAACTGGGTTTTCTGAAGAAGATCTTGCACTGCTCTGGAGATCCCTGACCAATATGTTTGAGCACGACCGCTCCGCAGCGCGGGGTGAAATGGCGGCGCGTAAATTGATCGTATTCAAACATGAGCATCCTATGGGAAATGCTCCGGCCCATAAACTGTTCGATGCGGTCAGGGTTGAGCGGGTAGATGGCTCAGATGAAGCTCCCGCTCGCGGCTTTCAGGATTATCGAGTAACCGTAGACGCCGAGTCCCTACCTCAAGGTGTCTCAGTCGAAGAGAAGCTGTAGGCCGATACCATGGATGATCTCCTGCCCATCTCTGCACTGCAGCACTACTCATACTGCCCCAGACAGTTTGCGCTGATCCATGTAGATCAGGTGTGGGCGGAGAACCGCTACACAGCCGAAGGGCGCATACTGCATGAGCGCGTGGATTCTGGTGCGGCAGAACAGCGTAGAGACGTACGTTTCGAGCGCAGTGTGATGTTGCGATCGGAGCTGCACCGTCTGACTGGCAAGCTCGATCTTCTGGAGGTTCACGGCGGCGAGCGCTATATTCCGGTGGAATATAAACGCGGAAAGCCCAAAATACAGGACTGGGACCGAATTCAGGTTTGTGCGCAGGCACTATGTATAGAGGAAATGCGTTCAATCCGCGTGGAGGAGGGCGCTATCTGGTATTGGGAAGTGCGGCGACGTGAGGTCATCGAGTTAACGGAGGAAATCCGAAAGGTTACGATTGCGGCTATTGAATCTTGTCACAGACTGATCGAACGGGGCGTAACTCCCCAACCGACAGTAGAAGAGAGCCGCTGTAGAGCCTGTTCTCTTCGCGACCAGTGTCGCCCGGATCGGTTTCGTCGGGATGGTTCTGCTCACTATACAAGGAAGCTATTTGAATTGTGAAAAAGCTGCTCAATACTCTCTATATCACGCGCCAGGAAAGCTATCTGCACAAGGAGCGAGAGACCATCGTCATCAAGCAGGGCGACGAAAAATTGGGCCAGTTCCCGGCCCTGTCTCTCGGCGGAGTTCTGTGTTTTGGCCGGGTTTCCGTTTCACCTTTCTTGATGGGATATTGTGCAGAAAATGGTATCGGGATAACCTTCTATACCGAGTACGGCCGTTTTCTCGCCAGGGTGCAAGGCCGTCAGACTGGAAACGTGCTACTGCGTCGTACCCAGTATCGTTGGGCTGACAGCGATCAACGCAGTGTCGAAGTCGCTCGGCTGATTGTAGCAGCAAAAATTGCCAACAGCCGCTCTGTACTTCAGAGGGAACTCAGGAATCACGGGGATAATCGTGCCTTGAGCGATTCGACTGACAGATTGGCATCAAGTTTGCGGCGTGTACGTGCCGCCAAGTCCGTGGAGGAAGCCCGGGGTATAGAGGGGGATGCTGCCAGTACCTATTTCTCTGTATTCAATGAGCTTCTGCGTGGTTCCGGATTTGCATTTGGTGGCCGGGTGCGTCGACCTCCTACAGATCCGGTCAACGCTCTGTTGTCATTTGTTTACTCCCTGATTACCCAAGAATGTGTATCGGCTTTGCAGGGAGTAGGCCTTGATCCCTATGTCGGTTTTTTGCACAAAGACAGGCCGGGCCGCCCCAGTCTGGCCCTCGACTTACTGGAAGAGTTCCGTGCCTCCTGGGCCGACCGCTTTGTCCTAACTCTTATCAACCGACGACAGTTGCAACCTGGCGATTTCATTACGGAAGCTAGCGGTGCAGTACGGTTACAGGAGGATGCAAGGAAAAAGCTGTTGACGCTCTACCAGGAACGTAAACAAGTAGAGTTAACGCATCCCTACCTGCAGGAGCAAGTGCCAATTGGTCTTTTGCCTCACTGTCAGGCGTTGCTTTTGGCTCGTCACCTGAGAGGGGATACCGAATACTACACTCCTTACGCGGTAAAATAACATGCTGGTTCTTGTTACCTACGATGTCAGCGTAACGACGGCGGAGGGCCGCAAACGCCTGAGAAATATTTCTAAAACCTGTCTTGATTACGGGGTTCGTGTTCAGAACTCCGTATTTGAATGTGAGGTAGACCCGGCGCAGCTCGCTTTTCTCAAGGATCGGCTGCTGGAAATCTACGACTCCGAGGAAGACAGCTTGAGATTTTACTTTCTCGGTAAACGTGGACGCCAACGAGTGGAGCACTTTGGTGCCAAGCCGGTCGAAGACCCCGTGCATGATGCGCTTATCCTGTAACCGCTAACCTCCAGCTCTCACCGAAACCCCGGGAGGTTAGCGGCCCTCTAAGTTATTGAAAATTCTCAATTTGTGTAAATTTTGACCAGTTTGCACGATAGGCGTGTGTGCTTATGGGGTGGATTAGCGGAAACTACTGATTTTTTCTTTGCTCTTTAACAACTTAGAATAACGCGGTCGCACCCCTCGCGGGTGCGTGGATAGAAACAGATGCTGCCGTAAAGCGCGGCAACTGCTGAGCGGGTCGCACCCCTCGCGGGTGCGTGGATAGAAACCACTGATTAATTGTTGACTATGGCCGGATATTGGCGTCGCACCCCTCGCGGGTGCGTGGATAGAAACTGAGCGCGACTAGGCTGTTGCGGCCTCTGCCACTGTCGCACCCCTCGCGGGTGCGTGGATAGAAACACCTGGGCCGAGAACCAAACGTCTCGGGGTGTGCGGTCGCACCCCTCGCGGGTGCGTGGATAGAAACATGGGCATCATAGAGGAGAAAATAATGACACCTGAGTCGCACCCCTCGCGGGTGCGTGGATAGAAACCAGTTCGTTGGTGGTCATTTCTTTCGGGTCTTTGGTCGCACCCCTCGCGGGTGCGTGGATAGAAACACACTAATAGCAGGCAGTGGCGCGGTAGCCGCCCGTCGCACCCCTCGCGGGTGCGTGGATAGAAACACGCGATGGAGCGGGCCCACACGGCTGGCCTGGCGTCGCACCCCTCGCGGGTGCGTGGATAGAAACCATCCGCCCGCTGCGCTATTCAATGATCCGCATTCTGTCGCACCCCTCGCGGGTGCGTGGATAGAAACGGCTCTTAGGCAGCCTCATACCTCACCTCCTACGGGTCGCACCCCTCGCGGGTGCGTGGATAGAAACACGTGGGCCGTCTGCACATACATCATATCTCTGGGTCGCACCCCTCGCGGGTGCGTGGATAGAAACCACGTCCTCCAGAGCAAAAACCTGCGTAGGCCCGGTCGCACCCCTCGCGGGTGCGTGGATAGAAACTTGCCGGTCGTAATTGCTGATCCAGACCGCCCCAGTCGCACCCCTCGCGGGTGCGTGGATAGAAACTGTATTCACGGGCGTCGGGGCGGCTGGTTTTTCCGTCGCACCCCTCGCGGGTGCGTGGATAGAAACGCGCCCGTACTGTCGTTCGCTCGGCATGTTGGCCGTCGCACCCCTCGCGGGTGCGTGGATAGAAACTCAACGCAACCCTACTATAGCCACGTTACCGCGCGTCGCACCCCTCGCGGGTGCGTGGATAGAAACTGGCGAAGATCACGATAGGTCGTTTCGATCCCCAGTCGCACCCCTCGCGGGTGCGTGGATAGAAACTCTGATTAACTGTTGACTATGGCCGGATGTTGGTTGTCGCACCCCTCGCGGGTGCGTGGATAGAAACCCGCATTAGTCAGCACCTGCACGCCGTGCGTGGAGTCGCACCCCTCGCGGGTGCGTGGATAGAAACACGCGAGTAGCAAGACGAAAAACAAGGGAGACGGCGTCGCACCCCTCGCGGGTGCGTGGATAGAAACGCCGTCGGTTCCGTAGTTTACGCACAACATCCCAGGTCGCACCCCTCGCGGGTGCGTGGATAGAAACCCGCGTGAACGTGTACCGAAACATGCAGCTGATCGTCGCACCCCTCGCGGGTGCGTGGATAGAAACCTCGAACACGCCGGCCATTGGTACGACGATCAGCCAGTCGCACCCCTCGCGGGTGCGTGGATAGAAACACAATTCTGAATGGCCAACTTGACAGGTTGGTCAAGTCGCACCCCTCGCGGGTGCGTGGATAGAAACAAAATGAAGCCCCGAGATGTGGCCGAAGCCGTACGTCGCACCCCTCGCGGGTGCGTGGATAGAAACACCGTCGCGGACCTGATCGACCTGTATTTCCGCTGTCGCACCCCTCGCGGGTGCGTGGATAGAAACTCAATCTTCGACGAAAAGCTAATCAGGTTGTCAGGGCGTCGCACCCCTCGCGGGTGCGTGGATAGAAACAGGTCGTGGAACCGGAACCGGCCCTGGATCGCGCCTGTCGCACCCCTCGCGGGTGCGTGGATAGAAACAATTCCAACGGGGGCGGGATGAGAGAACTCCACGTCGCACCCCTCGCGGGTGCGTGGATAGAAACTCGCCCACCGAGTTCGGACTGTGGTATCCGCAGCGTCGCACCCCTCGCGGGTGCGTGGATAGAAACTCGCGGTGGAACGTGCCCAGGTAGTTGATATCGCCCGTCGCACCCCTCGCGGGTGCGTGGATAGAAACCCGCATCTTGTCGTTACTAACAGCCGGCTGCGCGACGTCGCACCCTTCGCGGGTGCGTGGATAGAAACCTCATTAATGAACTTAATAGTATTAAGCGTCTTGGTCGCACCCTTCGTGGGTGCGTGGATAGAAACCGGTAACATCGCGCAATTCTTCTGCTGTGACAAAGTCGCACCCTTCGCGGGTGCGTGGATAGAAACCAGTGCACCCAGCCGGCCGCTGGAGAAGTTGACCCGTCGCACCCCTCGCGGGTATGTGGATAGAAACTGGTTCGCTACTGCCATAGCGGCCACAGAAGGTGGGTCGCACCTCTCGTGGGTGCGTGAATAGGAACGAGGGGGCTGCAGTTGATTGACCTCGACAAGTGTGTACTAAAAGAGCAACTGGCATTAGCCCTGCCGTTCAATGCTCAGCGCTGCCCGTCTCCACCTCCGGAACAGCATCCCCCTGTTCTGAATCCTGCAACACTACCTTGCCCGCTTCATCGGCGGCTTTCAGTTGGTCCAGGTTTCGCCGCAACATATGCGCCTTCAGCATATCGCTGTACAGCGCAATCGAGTGGAAGCCGGCGATGCCGCGGAGGCTTGGGAGAGTGCGCAGCCAAGCGCGGGTGATGCAGCGGAGGCGCCAGAAAATATTTACCGACTGGTCGACGCGCATTTTGCGGTAGCCGATATTGTTTGCATCCAGCTCGTTTGGGGCGTGTTTGATGAAGATGCGGAAGCCGGTGTGGCAGTAGCCGAGGAGTCGGTGTTGCAGCCAGTGGGCGATCTGCAGGGTGCCGTTGAGGGGGATCAGCCGGATCAGGGCGAGAAAGCCGTTGAGGCCGTAACCGAAGGGGATCATGGGCACCGGGTCGCCGCCGATCTCCAGTCGGTAGATGGGAGTTTTTACGCGGCTGAAGTAGTGCCAGTCGCCGGTGCGCGGGGTGCCGTACACGTAGGTGGCGCCGTTGCCGCTGGGGTTCAGTTCCCGGGTGCTGATCAGGGCCAGGGCGCCGCCGAGGCTGTGGCCGAAGGTGTAAAGGGGGCAATCGATGTGTTTTGCCAGGTCGCGTTGCAGTTGTTCGCGGATGCGTTCGAAGGCCTGTTTGAAACCGGTGTGAATGCGGCCGCGGCCGTCGGCGGGTGTCAGGGGAAATTTCAGGTCGGTGGCGATGTCCCGGGGTGTTATTTCGGTGCCGCGGAAACAGAGCATCAGCACCTTTCGGCCGGGGCCCTCGTCCATGCGGGCGAGGAATGCCTGGGTTTCCGAGACATCGTAGAAGGCGATGGGTTCGAAGTGGTTTTGCCGCAGGATCCTGCGAATACCGTCCTCCAGCTGGCAGTTGGAGCTCTGCAGTCGGGCGCTCCAGGCGGCGAGCAGTTCGCGGCGTTCGGTGTCGTTCGACGCCCGGCCGAGCTTTTGCAGTATACCGGTCAGGTTGGCGTCGGGGGTGAAGGGTTCGTATACCAGCCGCGACAGTTCGGCGCCGATATAGGCCATGCGGTCGCTGTAGGCGGCCCTGCCGACCGGGAGACCGGGCAGGTGTTTCATTCCCTCGAAATAATTCATGGCTTGTCCCCCAAGAGTCTCTGGTTGTTTTTTGTTTCGCGAGGTGGCGCTGGTACAGCGTCTGCGGGTAGTGTATTGCATCGGTATGGCAGGGGGAATTGCCGTATGCCGATTGTGCAGCCGGTTATACTTGGTGTCTTCCTGCAGGTGTGTGTGGATTGAACCCGGAATGAACAGAGGCCAGACGATGAAGCAACCCGACAGCAAAGAGGCGTTCGACCGGCAGTGGTTTCTCGGCCGTTTGCGAATCGTCTCCGGTGGCCAGACCGGTGTGGATCGGGCGGCGCTGGATTGGGCGATAGAAAGTGGCCTTGCCCACGGTGGCTGGTGTCCGCAGGGGCGTCTGGCCGAGGACGGTGTGATTCCGGCGCAGTATGCGCTGCGGGAATTGCCGGACGGCGGCTACCGGAAGCGTACCAGGGCCAATGTCGAGGACAGTGACGGTACCCTGATTCTCAATCTGGGGGCGCTGGAAGGTGGAACGCTGTTGACACGGCACTTCGCGGAGCGGCTGGGGAAGCCCTGGAAGCTGGTGCAGCTTGAACGGCGGGAGTCGCGCGAAAATTTCGAAGCAGTGTTGTTGTGGCTGGCGGAAAACCACGTTCGGACGCTCAATATCGCCGGGCCCCGCGAGAGCAAGTGTCCGGGTATTCATGCAGAGACGATGGAATTTCTCGATGCGGTGCGTCTGGCCGGGCAGTGACGCCGATGGGCTTTACCCATTCTCCGGGGGCTGGCTGTAGGAGCCTCGATGAGTGTGGTTTTGATGGGCACGCTGCGCTTTGCCCATCCTACGGACTAGAATACGGGTTGTTTGGCTTTCTTATGCCAATTCAAAGCAGCCCTGAAAGCCTCTTCGGGATCTGCATTTATCGCTTCGCAGTACCTTATAAACTCGTACAGCTCAAATTTTCGTTCACCTGACTCCAGTTTGCCAACGATGGAGTGGTGAAGCCCGAGCCTGTTTGAGAGTGCTCTTTGCGACAGCCCAGACTTTCCCCTGGTTCTTTTCAACCATTCTCGAAGATTGTCGTATTCGGGACTGTGTAGAGATGAGCCGAACATTTGCGTCGACACTAGATGCAGAATCGCTTGTCGCAAAATTCGAGACGCAAAGGGAAGGGATGCACAGGGATCAGGTTACTTGCGGGAGGTATGAAAGCGGGCATTTATGTGTGTCTATGTGGGTTAGGAGATAAACGTATTCATTGCCTCGATTTTTGAGGCATTGGCAGGGTGGTGTAATTTCGAGGCAGATACACTTTTGCAGCCCTTTGTATGAGAGGTCCGCCATGGAATGCCTACCCCGGAAAATCGATTTGCTCCCGTATCCGCTAGACAAGATCCTGAAGAACGCCCACAGCCTGCTGCGGAGGGGTGCTCTTGGCAGCGGCGCTACCAGGGTGCAGGTTGCCGCGGCTTTTGTGGTGGAGCGATTGGATTTGCTGCCACGTGATCGGGGCGTGGTCGAGGCCTGGGAGAGCCTGGGGGTCGAGTGGCAGTTTTATGTAAAGCATCTGCGGCAGGACCACCGGGCCTTGATCGAGGCGCTGGAAACCAGCGCTGCGGCCAGGGAAGGGGGATAGGCCTGGATGCTGTGGGGTTGGGGGAAATTGGCAATAAGGGTGGAGTATCCGGCGAGGCGTGTTTGCGATGCAGCGGTTATCCTGAGCGGCCGAGCCCTTTGACACTGTCGCGCGCGACGATACCTTGTGTGAAATACGCTACCACTGAAATACGGAGCCAATTTATGACGGACGATACCTACACCCCGCCCCGAGTCTGGAAATGGGACGCCGACAGCGGCGGCCAGTTTGCCAGTATCAACCGTCCCATCGCCGGTCCCACCCATGAAAGGGAGCTGCCGGTGGGCAGGCATCCGCTTCAGCTCTATTCACTGGCCACGCCCAATGGCGTGAAGGCGACCATCATGCTGGAGGAGCTGCTGGCGCTGGGGCAGGAGGGAGCCGAGTACGATGCGCACCTGATCCGTATCACCGAGGGGGACCAGTTCTCCAGTGGTTTTGTGGAGATCAACCCGAACTCCAAGATTCCGGCCATGGTGGATCACAGCACTGCGCCGCCGATCCGGGTGTTCGAGTCCGGCTCCATCCTGCTGTACCTGGCGGAGAAGTTCGGTGCCTTCCTGCCGCACACGCCGGAGCAGCGCACCGAGACGCTGAACTGGCTCTTCTGGCAGATGGGCAGTGCGCCTTTTCTGGGCGGGGGCTTCGGGCACTTCTATGCCTATGCGCCGGAGAAGTACGAGTATCCGATCAACCGCTACACCATGGAGGTGAAGCGCCAGTTGGATGTGCTCGACCGGCAATTGGCGGAACACCCCTATGTGGCCGGCAGTGAATACACCATTGCCGATATGGCGATCTGGCCCTGGTATGGCGCCGTGGTGCGGAATGAGGCCTACGACGCGGCGGAGTTTCTCGATGCGCAGAGCTACAAGAACGTGAATCGCTGGGTGGAGGAGATTGCCGCGCGGCCGGCCGTGCAGCGCGGGCGGATGGTGAACCGCACCTGGGGCGATCCCGCCGGGCAGTTGCGGGAGCGGCACGATGCGGATGATTTTGAGGAGCGCACGGAGGACAAGATTGGCGGGGAGAGGGAATAGTTGGTTGCAGGAGCCTCGATACCTGTGGGTTTGATGGGCACGCTGCGCTTGGACTCGCGCCATCCCTGGCGCTCACCCGCTTCGCGGGCGCCTTCGGCGTCCAAATCGGCAATCCTGCCGATTTGTGCCCATCCTCGGTGTTTGCAGGCGAAGGAGCCGGGGCCTCGGTTTTTTCGCCTGCAAGCAGGTTCCTACAGGAGGGGCAGGGTGGCCTCGAGGGTTTCGCCGATGCGGGTGTTGAGTTTGAGATCCAGCAGGTCGTCTGCGCGCGTGCGCCCCAGGTTCAGGGCGGCCATGGGTTTGTTCCACTGCCGTGCGTAGCGGCAGAAGCGGAAGCCGGAATACACCATCAGTGAGGAGCCGACTACCAGCAGCGCATCGCTGCCCTGCAGTGCATCGAGAGCGTGCTGGACGCGGGTTTTGGGCACGTTGTCGCCGAAGAAGACCACGTCCGGCTTGAGGATGCCGCTGCACTGAGGGCAGTCGGCGATGCGGAAGCCACTGAAATCCACTTCCAGGTCGGCGTCGCCGTCGGGTGCGGTGGTGGCCCGGTGTTGGCGGAATTCCGGGTTCAGGGCGTAGCAGCGGTCGTGTACCGCCTGGCGCTGGCAGCGGTAGGCGCAGGCCATGCAGATCACTTCGTCGGCGCGGCCGTGGAGGTCGAGCACGCGGCGGCTGCCGGCGTGCTGGTGCAGCCGGTCCACGTTCTGTGTCACCAGCAGCTCCGTGTGTTGTCGCCGTTCCAGTTCTGCCAGCAGGCGGTGCGCCGGGTTGGGCCTGGACTGCTGCATGACCGGCCAGCCCACCAGGCTGCGGCCCCAGTAGCGCTGGCGCGTGGCCAGGCTCTCCATGAAATCCCGGTGCTGTACCGGCTGTTTGCGTTTCCAGGCGCCTTCCCTGTCGCGGTAGTCCGGAATGCCTGAATCGGTACTGACGCCGGCGCCGGTGAGGACCGTCAGGCGCGGGTGGCGGTGGATAAAGTCGGCCAGTTGCGCAGCGGCCTCCCCGCTGGTGTCGGGGTAGTCGCGCGGAGGCGGCGGTGCTGTCTGCGGGCTCGGGATCATGGCGGGCGCAAAATCGGTGCTGAAGCTGCCACAACTCTAGCCGAGCCGGCGCTGCGGTCAAGGGGGGATTACAGTGCCCGCCAGGTCAGAAAGAGCCGCAGCATCTGTGAGGAAGTGGGTGTGTGCAAAAAGCGCTGCAGGAGAAAACCGCCGACCAGCGCTGCACCCATGGCGGCGGGCAGTGGAATGCGTTGTGCCTGCTGGCCGATATCGCGTTTCTGGCGGACCAGCAGGGTCTGTACACAGTGGCGCTGTTTTTCCATCTCCCGGCTGCAGTCTTCGATTTGCTTATTTAATTGACTGAAAGACATCGCTGATGGCCTCTTTTGCCTGCCGCCGGGTTTCGTGGAATCCCAGCATTGCGCTCAGCCTGCGGTGGTAGAGCAGTATCCCGGCCACAATCAGAAGCTGCACCAGCACGAAAACGGCGAAGCCGACGTAAATCGACTGGGAAAAATAGTAACCCAGCAGGCCGGCACCGCCGCACAGGCTCAGCACCAGGGCGAGCGCCAGTGGCAACAGCAGTAACTGCAGGGCCAGAATCCGTTTGCCGGCGACCAGCGTGCGGCTGAATTCCAGCTGCGCCAGTGACTGCAGGTTGGCAAGCCAGGCAGTGGCGAGTGTCAGTGTCGCCTGGGCCCGCTCCAGGGTGTTTTCTTCATTGCTGCTTTCATCCCGCGGTGGCAATTCGTCCCGGCTGCGGTGCTGCGCAGCCGGGTCTTCGGAAGACTCGGTTGGTCGCGCCATGAATCGGGTTCCCTGTCGGCAACGGATTACTTACTTCATCAGCCTGGCGATCAGCCACCCCGCGGCGAAGGCACAGCCAACGCTGAGGGTCGGGTGTTCCCTGATGGAGGATTCCGCTTTTTCGGCCACATCGGCGGCGCGTTTCCGGTTGCTCTTCACCGAGGTCTTGGCGCGGGTTCTCAGGTTTTCTGCGGTGTCGTGTGCCGCCTCGCCGGCCAGGTGATAGGCCTGCTGCAGTTTTTCCCGGCCTGAGTTGTGCTGGGGGGATTTTGCGGTAGCCATGGAGTTCTCCTCGTTCGGACATCCGGGGTTTCTGCGCATGTTAGTGTGGGGTTTGCGCATTGACACGAAGTTCGATGGGAGCGGGGCGGTAGTGTCGGCGATCGCCTGCGGGGCAGGCTCCTACCTTTTTTTCCATTCGCGGATATTGTCGACCACGCCGTCCAGCAGCCGCTGGCGGCTCTCGCGGCTGATCCAGGCGTTGTGGGGCGTGATGACCAGGTTGGGAATGTCGTCCGCCAGCAGCGGGTGGTCTGCGGGGGGTGGCTCCTGGCTCAGTACGTCCAGCGCGGCACCGCCGAGGTGGCCGCTTCTCAGCGCATCGGCGAGGGCCGGCTCGTCCACCAGGCCGCCGCGGGCGGTATTGATCAGGAAGCTGCCGGGTTTCAGCGCCGCGAGAAAGTCGGCGTCGACCAGTTTGTCGGTCTGCTCTGTGAGCGGGCAGTGAAGGCTGATGGCGTCGGCCTCCGACAGCAGCTCTGCCAGTGGCATTCGGCCGGGCTTTTTCTCGCCGGTGAAGGATTCCGCTATCAGTACTTTCATGCCCAGCGCTTCGGCCAGGAGCGCGACTTTCTGCCCCAGGTCGCCGTAGCCGATGACGCCGAGCTTCTTGCCCGCCAGTTCCATCACCGGGTAGTCCAGCCGGCAGAAAACCGGCGACTGGCTCCAGCGGCCGCGTTTTACATCCGCGTTGTACTGGTGCCAGCGGGTGGCGAGGGCGAGCAGCAGGGCGATGGTGTGCTGGGACAGGGAGCTGCCGGTGTAGCCGGCGACGTTTTTGACCGCAATGCCTTTTTCCTCCGCCGCCCGCAGGTCGATATTGTTGGTGCCGGTGGCGCAGATGCAGATCAGCTTCAGCTTGCGGGCGTTTTCGATCAGCTGGCGGTCGAGGACCACTTTGTTGGTGAGCACCACGTCGGCATCGGCGATGCGTTGGGCGGTTTCCGCCGGTGCGGTGGTTTCGAAGAAATCCCAGTGGTCCAGGGTGCTTTCCAGGGCGGAGGTGTCGAGTTCCTCCGGTTTCATGGTGAGGGTATCGAGGAATACGCCGTGCATTTGTCGGATTCCTTTTTTTGATGTTTCGATGGGCAAGACTTTCGGGAACCTGGCTCCCGCCGGCGGGCGGACCTGCGGTCCGCTTGCCGAGCTGGGGCTCGGCGTTCCCAGGAGGGGGGCGATGCCGGTGGTGCGAGGCCGCCAGGGATGGCGCACCCTACGATCACATCACTCGCATGCCCGGCTGGGCGCCCTCGTGGGGTTCCAGGATCCACAGGTCCTTGCCGCCGGGGCCGGCGGCGAGGACCATGCCTTCGCTGACGCCGAAGCGCATTTTGCGCGGCGCCAGGTTGGCGACCATGACGGTGTGTTTGCCTTCCAGGTCCTCGGGTTTGTAGGCGCTCTTGATGCCGGCGAATACCTGGCGGGTCTCGCCGCCCAGGTCGAGGGTCAGTTTCAGCAGTTTGCCGGCGCCCTCTACGTATTCGGCCCCGGCAATCCGCGCGATGCGCAGGTCCACCTTGGCGAAGTCGTCGAACTGGATTTCGTCGGCGATGGGGTCGTCCGCGAGCGGGCCGGTCTTGGCCGCGCCGGCGGTTTCCGCCTGTAGCTGGGCCAGGGATTCTTTTGCCGCTTCCAGCACCGCGTCTACCTGTTTTTGGTCGATGCGCTGCATCAGCGGCTTGAACTTGTTGATCTTGTGCCCGGCCAGCGGGGTGGTGGCGGTTTGCCAGTCCAGCTCTGCGCCCAGGAAGGTCTCGGCCTTTTCCGCGGTTTCCGGCAGCACCGGCGCCAGCCAGGTCATCAGTGCGCGGAACATGTTCACGCCCTGGGAGCAGATGGCCAGCACTTCGGCTTCCCGGCCTTCCTCCTTGGCGAGCGTCCAGGGGGCCTTGTCGGCGATCCAGGCGTTGGCGGCGTCGGCCAGCGCCATGATGTCGCGCATGGCGCGGGCGTATTCGCGGCTCTCGTAGAGCTCGGCGATGCGGGGGGCGGCGTCGACAAACTGCTGCCACAGTTGTTCGTCGGCGAGTTCGCCCGCCAGCTCGCCGCCGGCCTTGCTCACGAACTTGGCGGTGCGCGAGGCGATATTCACCACCTTGCCCACCAGGTCGGAGTTTACGCGCGCGATAAAGTCGTCCAGGTTCAGGTCCAGGTCGTCGACGCCGTCGGTCAGTTTGGCGGCGAAGTAGTAGCGCAGGTATTCCGGGTGCAGGTGGTCGAGATAGTTGCGGGCATTGATGAAGGTGCCGCGGGACTTGGACATCTTCTTGCCGTTCACGGTGAGGAAGCCGTGCACGCAGACCTGGTTCGGTGTGCGGAAATCCGCGGAGTCGAGCATCGCCGGCCAGAAGAGGGCGTGGAAGTTGACGATATCCTTGCCGATAAAGTGATACACCTCGGCATCGCTGTCTTTTTTCCAGTAGTCCTGCCAGTCCAGGCCGTTGTTGTCGCAGTAGTTTTTCAGGCTGGCCATATAGCCGATGGGCGCGTCCAGCCAGACGTAGAAAAACTTGCCCGGCGCGTCCGGGATTTCGAAGCCGAAGTAGGGGGCGTCGCGGGAGATATCCCACTCCTGCAGGCCCTCGTCCAGCCACTCGGAGAGTTTGTTGGCCACTTCATCCTGCAGGTGGCCCGCGCGGGTCCAGTCCTTCAGGAAGTCGGTGAAGGCCGGCAGGGTGAAGAAGAAGTGCTCGGATTCCTTTTCGAGGGGCGTGGCGCCGGAGATGGCGGATACCGGGTCGATCAGTTCCGTGGGGCTGTAGGTGGCGCCGCAGGCTTCGCAGTTGTCGCCGTACTGGTCCGGCGTCTTGCAGCGCGGGCAGGTGCCCTTGATATAGCGGTCGGCGAGGAAGAGTTCCTTTTCCGGGTCGAACGCCTGGGTGATGGTGCGCGAGGCGATATGGCCGTTGTCGCGCAGGCGCTCGTAGATCATCGCCGACAGCTCGCGGTTCTCGTCCGAGTGGGTCGAGTGGTAGTTGTCGACGCCGATCAGGAAGTCGGCGAAGTCCCGCTGGTGTTCCGCCTTCATGTTGGCGATGTGTTGTTCGGGTGTCAGGCCCAGTTGTTCGGCCTTCAGCATGATGGCGGTGCCGTGGGCGTCGTCGGCGCACATGTACAGGCAGTTGTGGCCGCGCGCGCGCTGGAAACGCGCCCAGATGTCGGTCTGGATATATTCCAGGATATGGCCCAGGTGCAGGGAGCCATTGGCGTAGGGGAGTGCGCTGGTAACGAGGATGTTGCGCGATTCTGACATCGGTTCTTCCATCGGCTGAAGGGTTTCGGCCGCGGGATTGCGGCCGCCGTTAAAAGACCGGCGAATATAGCAGATTTGGGGGGTTGCTTCTTCCCCTCTCCCGGTGGGCGCCGGTGCTGTGTGTAGGTTGGACTGAGCTTCGCGAAGTCCAACATCGGGGCCGAAGAATCCACCGGGCCCTATCGCAGCCCTCTCCCCCGGCCCCTCTCCCGGTGGGAGAGGGGCGCTATGTCGGAAACGCCGAGGGTTAATCGGCCCCGGGGGTCTGCTTGCACAGAGAGGGGCGCTGTGCCGCGGCTGGCGTTGGTGGCGGTCATCCCCCACAATGCCGCCCATCGAGTATTCGCTAAATGAGGGGCAGGAAGTGAGCGATCACGAACACGAACATCTGTCGGAAGCCGCGCAGGCGGAGCTGGAGCGGCTGGCGGAGTGCCTGGGGCAGTTGCACGATCCGGCCACCGGGCTGGAATTGGACGAACTGGATGCGGAGATAGAAGTGGGCTTCGAGGGGGACACCGTATTGGTGGGCCTGACCCTCGGCTATCCCTGTGCCAGCCAGCGGGACGACTGGGAGGCGCGGGTGCGCGAGGCCTGCCTGCCCACCCTGAAGGGCGGTCCGCTGGGCGAGGCCCACCTGCAGTTCGAGCTGTTCAGTGAAATCACCCAGACGCCGGCGGCCGATGTACCGGAGCCGCTGCGCGGGGTGAAGAATATCGTCGCCGTGGCCTCCGGCAAGGGCGGCGTGGGCAAGTCCACCACTGCGGTGAACCTGGCCCTGGCGCTGGCGGCCGAGGGCGCCAGTGTGGGCCTGCTGGATGCCGACATCTACGGACCCAGCCTGCCCACCATGCTGGGTACCGAGGCGGTGCGCCCGGAGGTGAAGGAACAGAAGTTCTTCCTGCCGGTGCCGGCGCAGGGTCTCAAGACCATGTCCCTGGGCTACCTGATGACCGAGGAAACGCCCGCGGTGTGGCGCGGCCCCATGGCCAGCGGTGCCCTCAACCAGATCCTGACCCAGACCCTCTGGTGCGACGACGGCGACGAGCTGGATTACCTGATCGTGGATATGCCCCCGGGCACCGGCGATATCCAGCTGACATTGGCGCAGAAAGCGACGCTGGCCGGTGCGGTGATCGTCACCACGCCCCAGGATCTGGCGCTGAAGGATGCGATCAAGGGCGTGGAGATGTTCCGCAAGGTATCGGTGCCGGTGCTGGGCATCGTCGAGAACATGGCCCTGCATACCTGCTCCAACTGTGGCCACACCGAGGCCATCTTCGGCAGCGGCGGTGGCGAGCGGATCGCCGCCGGGTACGAGACGCGCTTACTGGGCCAATTGCCGCTGGCGCTGTCGATCCGGGAGGACACCGACGGCGGCAAACCCAGTGTGGTGGCGGACCCGGACGGCGAGATTGCGGGCCACTACCGCGAGATCGCACGGCGGGCGGCGGCGCAGATCTGGCTGGAGGCCGGAGACGACAGCCCGGAAATAGAAGTGGTGTGAGAGGTGGGTCACACGGGTGTAATTTTCCTGAAGCCGACGCTTTTTAGGAAAATGTTCCGGAGGTATTGTAGGGGGAAATTCGCGCCAAAAGGCCCGTGCCTGCAATCTTCCGGGAAGTCCGTATGTCTCCTTACTTCAGCATCAAGTACATTCCCGACGGGCGCATTGTGCGGGTTGTGTTCGCCGGCCGGCTGGGGCTGGTCGAGCGGATTGCAGCGGCGCAGCAGGTGACGGAAAAATATCATCACCACAGCCCGCTGCGCCTGCTGGTGGATCTGCGCCAACAGGAAGCCGCCCTGACTCCAGAGGAGCAGCGGCAGTTGGCCGGGTTTGTATGCGACGACCCCGTATTGCAGAAGGCGCACATTGCCATTTTGCACCGCCACGACTACAGCGCAACGGCGCTGGTGTCCGGCCTGGTTACAAGGCATTTACCCAATGCGCGCCAGTTTCTGGTGGAGTCCGAAGCGCTGGACTGGTTGCGTGAACGCAGGCCGGTCACTGGCTGAGATCAGCCGTTCTGTGCCTGGCGCCCGCGCTCTTCGCGCTTCTGTCGTCGGCGCGCGGCGGTGGTTTCCCTGGCGTCGTGGCCGATATGGGCCTCGCCGCGCTGTTTCGCCAGCTGGATCTGTTTTTCCCGCTCGCGAAAGCGCGCGCGATCCGCGTCGCTGACCCTGTCGTAGCAGTGGGGGCAGCTCACGCCCTGCTCGAATAGCGGCGACTGTTTTTCCTCTTTGGTCACCGGCATGCGGCAGGCGTTGCACTGGTCGTAGTTGCCGCGTTCCAGGTCGTGGTTCACGGTCACCCGGTCGTCGAACACGAAGCACTCGCCGTCCCAGAGGGTTTCTTCCTTCGGCACTTCCTCCAGGTATTTGAGGATGCCGCCCTGCAGGTGGTAGACCTCGTCGAAGCCCTGCTCCTTCAGGTAGGCGGTGGATTTTTCACAGCGGATACCGCCGGTACAGAACATGGCCACCTTTTTGTGCCTGGCCGGATCCAGGTTGTCGCGCACATACTGCGGGAATTCGCGGAAGCTTTCGGTCGTCGGGTTGAGCGCATTGCGGAAGCTGCCCACCTGGACTTCGTAGTCGTTGCGGGTGTCGATCAGCAGGACCTCCGGGTCGCTGATCAGCGCATTCCAGTCCTCCGGCCTGACATAGGTGCCCACGCTGCGGCGCGGATCTATGCCCTCCACACCCATGGTGACAATCTCGCGCTTCAGCTTCACTTTGCTGCGGCGGAAAGGCGCGATATCGGTATAGGATTCCTTGCAGTCCAGCGTTGCCAGGCGCGGGTCGCGCCTGAGCCACTGGAGCAGGGTATCGATTCCCTCGCGGCTGCCGGCCACGGTGCCGTTGATGCCCTCGCGGGCCAGCAGCAGGGTGCCGCGTACACGTTGTTCGAGCATTACCTCGAGCAGGGGGGCGCGCAGGGATTCGAAATCGTCCAGGGTGACGAATTTGTAGAGCGCGCAGACGACGGTCTGGTTCGGGTGTCGGTTCACAGGAAAGCCTCTTTTGCATGCCGGAGCGTAAATCCGGGGCAAGTAGTTGCGGTATCCGGGGTTTCGAAGTGGATATCATCAAAAATCGCCGCGTATTTTATCTCAGATGGCGGAGATTGTCGTACATTTATCAGTCAGTAGCCGTTCCGGGACAGCGGTCTCCGCGCCGCCGCCGGAGCGAAATCGATTGACCGGTGCGTCGCAAGTTGTCACAGTTCGGCACCGGTATGGGACACCACACCACCTTCCCCAACAGCCACAGCGAGGCTAACCCGATGGCAGAAGAGTTCGTTCCCAGACAGTCTGAGTTGAGCCGGACCTACCGCGAGGGTGACCTCATCGTGGAGATCGATATCTACGAGGACGATGAAGGCGGCTGGCTGCTGGAAATCATCGACGAAGACGACAATTCCACCCTGTGGGAGGACGCCTTCGAGTCCGAGGAAGAAGCTCTGGACGAGGCCCTGGATGCCCTGAGCGAAGAGGGGATCGAGACGTTTGTGGGGCCGGTGCAGGAGACGGACGAAAGCGGGTAATCCGTCCACGCTTTCCGGGGATCATCGAAGGCCGGGCCAAACGCGATTTTCCTGCTATGGTTTAAGGAGAAGGGAATCGCGACAGTGTGACAGCACTACCCAATCACGGTGTCGCCCGGAGTCAGTACGGAAAGTTGTCTCCGGCGGCGCCCACTGGTCCAGTGGCGATTACCTTGCCGATGAAAGCGGTTTCTATTTTTCCCCTTCTCTTCCTGTTGCCGCTGTTCGCGGTGGCGGAAACCCTCCAGCTGTCTGACCAGCGGGTTCTGCATACCGACCTGGCGGAAGCCAGACTGGTATCCGAACTGGACGGCTACGCCATTGTGGCCGGGCGCAGTTGTATCGACTGCGACGAGAACACCTCCATCTACATCCACCGGATTGCCCCGCCCGACAACGGCGGAGAAGAGGGTGTATCCACAACCGAGCGCTATACCTACCCCGGCAAGTATGTGGACTACCAGAGCAAGGAACTGGTGGAAAAGACCCGCATGTTCTACGGCCGCTGTTACGAAAACCGGCCGGCGCTGCTGTGGCTGAGCGAATATCGGGAGGACAGCGGCTGGGTGAAATCCGAGTACCTGATCGTACTCGGCGAGGATGGCCTGGAGCACCGCTACAACGAAAACCGCCAGCCCAGTGTCTACTACATCGAAAACGAGCGGTGTAAGGAGCTGCCGGGAATTGCGGCGGAGACGGAGCCCTGATACCAAAGGTTGAGGGGCGTATCCGACCTCCGGGGTTTGAGCAAAAAAAAGCCCCGCCGGGGGAGGCGGGGCGTGGAGGGCCGCGGTGAGGCCGCGGTTCTCATAATGTGGTTGTTTTGCCGCTGGAGGTCGGGTTACTTCTTGTGGCCCCAGATGATCTTCAGCTTCTTCTTGCCCCACTTGCGCGCTTTCTTGATGTCCTTCTCCATCCACACGTCAATGCGGTTTTTAAAGCGCTTGTTCATGCGGTCGCGCACGGTGTAGGTGCCCGGCAGGCCTTCGATCTTCACCTTGGCACCGTTGGTCAGACCGTGCTTTTCCAGGTCGCGGGACACGGCGATGACCTTCTGACCCGGGCGCAGGCGGTTGTTCCAGGCCGCTACCCACGGGTCGTCGTCTGTCTGGCCCGGTACGGAGTTGTACGCGGTGGCGTCGACGGTCATGGTTTTCTTGCTCGCGGCAGTTACGTTCATGCTGACTGCGATTGCGAGGATGGCCATCACAAAAAATGCTGTGTTGCGCAGAGTCTGTTTCATCATGTCCCGATACCTCCAGGATTCAAACAGTCGCCTGTCGACGGAGACAGGCGGAATCCTAAAATGACTTTAGGAATAACTGATCAATATTTGATCGACAGTCGCTATATTACGGTTTGGTGATGGCAAATCAATACGTTCTGTCTATCTGCCTAATAGCCGTACGGATTGACGGGTTTTTGTGGAAGCCTGGCAAAATTTCCCGGAATTGGAGGTGTGGCAGGAAATAAAATTTCCACAAATAAAGTTTCTCTAAATTGATGACCAAAAATATCGGAGAGTCGTAGTATCTGATTGCTTTGCCCGGGCATTGGACGATAGCGATGTCATGCTAAGGGATGGTTAATTTCTATGCAGGATGACGCTCCTATCGGTGGCATCCGAAGCAAAATTTTGCGATTAAATTATTTGTGACTTCCGGGTTCTGGTGGGGCTTTTGCGGGAAAATCTGTCGATTCGGAGGGGCTGTCGCGATTTATGGCGATGGGCAGCGGCAAATCGGCAGCGATCAGAGGGCGGTTGCGGAGATGCTCGCCGGGGGATTCACCTGCTCGCGGAGGGCGGTCAGGTAAGCGCGGTCTTCCTCCAGGTCGGCGAAACCGTGCCGCGCGTCCAGTTCCACGGCTTTCTCCAGCCATTCGATGGCCTCTTCCAGGTTGCCCTGCCATTCGCACACCTGGCCCAGGTTGAAGTAGGTGATGGACAGGTTGTGCCACTCCTGCCGCTGTGACAGGCCGCGTGCGGCGCCGCTGTAGAGCAGGTAGGCGTTGCGGAGCAGGTGTGTCCGCCGGCCGGTGTCCCCCTCGCTGGCGGCCTGTTGGTGGTAGGTGTGGGCCAGTGCGGAGCGCACCCGGGCGGGCGAGTGCTCGAAGGAAGGGGCCTGTTCCGGGTCGGCGCCGCCGTCCAGGTAGTCCAGCACCGCCTCGAACTGGGCCCGCGCCAGCGGGTAGAGTTCCGGGCGCGCCCGCCCGCCGAGGGCGTTCAGCACCATGCCGTAGCGATAGCGCAGTGCCTGTTGGCGCCGCGGTTCCGTATCCAGCGCGGCGATGGCCTTCTCGTACAGGGGCAGGGCGCTGTCGAAATCCCCTTCCAGGGCCCGCTGCTCCGCCTCGGCCACCAACTGCTGCGCGGGCTCCGCCAATGCGGCGCCCGGCGCGAGGAGCGCCGTGCAGAGCAGCAATCTGGTCAGGGTGGTATACATCGGCCCTTCCTGTGTTGTGACGGTGCGAGCGGGCGGTGCGCACGGCGCACCCTACTGAGAGTACCGAGTCCCCCCCAGTATCACCCCCCAACCCGCAGTTGTGCCAGCACTCCCTGCAACGGGTGGCGCAGGGTCACACCCGCGAAACGCCGGGACTGGCAGCGGCAGGAGTAGCCGCTGGCGAGCAGGTCGGCGGTGTCGCCGGTCAGGTGCGGCGCCCAGGATTGCTGGAACACCACCCGCGAGGTCTCCCGGTGGGCGGTCTCGTGGCCGTAGGTGCCGGCCATGCCGCAGCAGCCGAGGCTCTCGCTGTGCAGTTCCAGCCCCAGGGCATCGAATATGTCGCGCCAGTCTTTCAGCGAGGCGGCGGCGTTGGTCTGTTCGCTGCAGTGGGGTAGCAGGCGGAAGCTGGCGGGTTCCAGGCGGCTGCGCTGCTGTTGCAGGTGGTCCCGCTGGCCCGCCAGCCATTCCTGCAGCAGTTGTACCCGCGGTGCCCTGTCGCCCAGCAGTTTCCGGTATTCGGCGCGGTAGGTCAGGGTCATGGACGGGTCCACGCCCACCAGTGGTACACCGCTGGCCGCCAGGTCGTTCAGCATGGCGCTGTTGGTTCCCGCCACCCGCTCGAACTGGCGCAGGAAGCCGTGTACGTGCAGGGGCTTGCCATTGGCCTTGAAAGGCGCCACCAGCGGGTGGAAGTCGAGCTTCTTCAGCAGCCGCAGCGCGTCGCCCACCACTTCGGCATCGAAGTAGCTGGTGAAGGCATCCTGCACCAGGATCACGGCGCGGCCCCGTTGCTCGGGGCCCATCGCTTCCAGGCAGGCGCGGCTGGCGTAGGGCACGCCCAGTTCGTCCATGGTGGCGGCCAGGGTCTTGCGCGACAGCCGCGGGCTGTCGGCCAGCCCCAGGCCCCGTTCCAGCAGCCAGCGCACCGGCTTCAGGCGCAGGGGGAAATTGTACAGTTGCGGCCAGCGGGACAGCTGCGGCATGACGAATTCCAGCCCGCCGATGAAATAGTCCTTCAGTGGCCGCAGGTAGCGGCTGTAGTAGAGCTCGAGGAACTTGCTGCGGAACTCGGGCACGTCCACCTTCACCGGGCACTGGCCGACGCAGGACTTGCAGCCCAGGCAGCCCTGCATGGCCTCGTTGACCTCGTGGTTGAAGTCGTATTCGCCGCGGGCCTTGGCCAGGGAGTTCTTGAGGCGCCCGGGCAGGGTCACCAGGAAGGACTGCTCGCGGAATTTGCGCGCGCTGGCCACCGCGTCCACGTCGCGCGCGGACAGCAGCCGCAGCCACTCCTTCATCAGCGTGGCGCGGCCTTTGGGGGAGTGGATGCGCTCGCGGGTGGCCTTGTAGGACGGGCACATGGCGTCGTCCGGATTCCAGTTGAAGCAGGCGCCGTTGCCGTTGCAGTGCACGCCCTCGCTGTAGCCGTCCCAGACCTGCGCCGGGATCTGCCGGTCGCGCTCGCCGCGGGTGGGCACGGCGTCGATCTTCAGCAGCGGGGAGATCTTGCTGGGGGTGGCGATCTTGCCGGGATTGAGCTGGTTGCGCGGGTCGAAGGCGGCCTTGATCTTCTGCAGTTCCGGGTAGAGCTCGCCGAAGAATTCCGGCGCGTACTCGGAGCGCACGCCCTTGCCGTGCTCGCCCCACAGCAGGCCGCGGTACTTCTGCGTCAGCGCCACCACCCTGTCGGTGATCGGGCGTATCTGTGCCGCCTGTCCGGGATCCTTCATGTCGATGGCCGGGCGCACGTGCAGTACGCCGGCGTCCACGTGGCCGAACATGCCGTATTCCAGCCCGGCTTCGTCCAGCACCGCGCGGAATTCGGCGATAAAGTCCGCGAGGTGTTCCGGCGGCACGGCGGTGTCCTCCACAAACGGGATGGGCCGCTTCTCTCCCTCCACATTGCCCAGCAGCCCCACGGCGCGCTTGCGCATACCCCAGATGCGGTTCACCTGGGCGTGGCCGCGGGCGATGGTGTAGCCGAAGCTCTTGCCGGGCTGGCCGATGGCCGCGTCGATACGGCCGGTGAATTTTGCCAGCAGCCGCTCCAGTTCCTCCTCGGACTCGGCGGTGTACTCCACCAGGTTGATGCCCTTGACCGGGCGCTCGTCGCTCGGGAAAAACTCGCTGACGCTGTGCCAGACGATATCCTCCATCGCCAGGCCCAGCACCTTGCTGTCGACGGTTTCGATGGAGGTGGGGCCGGCGTTCATCAGGTCCTCGGCGTCGCGCAGGGCATCCTGGAAGTGGTCGTACTTCAGGTTCACCAGCGCTGCATATTTGGGAATCGGCAGCACATTCAGCTTCGCCTCGGCGATAAAGCCGAGGGTGCCCTCGGAGCCGCAGAGCACGCTGTTCAGGTCGAAGCGGTCGTCCTGGCGCAGGTGGGCCAGGTCGTAGCCGGTCAGGCAGCGGTTCAGCTTGGGGAATTTCCGCTCGATCAGCTCCGCTTTGCCGCGGGCGATTTCGTCGCAGATGCGGTGCACCCGGCCGGCGCGGTTTTCGCGGGCAGTGATCTCGCCCAGCCGCTCGTCGGACACAGGGGCCGATTGCCACAGCTCGCCGCCCAGCAATACCGTGGACAGCTCCAGCACGTGGTCGCGGGTCTTGCCGTAGACGCAGGAGCCCTGGCCGGAGGCGTCGGTATTGATCATGCCGCCGATGGTGGCGCGGTTGCTGGTGGAGAGTTCCGGTGCGAAAAACAGGCCGTGGGGCTTCAGCGCCGCGTTCAACTGGTCCTTGACGACACCGGCCTGTACCCGCACCCAGCGCTCCTCGGCGTTGATCTCGAGGATTCGGTTCATATGCCGGGAGATGTCGACGACGATACCGTCGGTCAGCGACTGGCCGTTGGTGCCGGTGCCACCGCCGCGGGGCGACAGCACCACTTTGTGAAACTCCTCCCGATCCGCCAGCTCCGCCAGCAACTGCAGATCGTGGGCATCGCGGGGGTAGGCCACCGCCTGTGGCAGCACCTGGTAGATGGAGTTGTCCGTGGCCAGTACCGTGCGGCTGGCGTAGCTGGGGCTGAGATCGCCGCGAAAACCGGCTTCCTTGAGGGCCTGCAGATACTGCAGGTAGAGCGCCTGAACTTCGTCGACTTCGCGCAGTGCTGGGATCATGTAGGGCCTGTGCTTATTAACCGGGTGCCACAAAGGCCGATCATTATACCGGTGTGGCGAGGACTTCGCAGAGAAGTCACTGCTATCCCGTGGGGTTGATGAAACATTCTGTGGCCGGTATACAGGCGATGCAACAATCTTGCAGTGTGATCACACCATGCTATCTCCCCGCAAAATTCCCGTCGGCATCAGCCAGTGCCTGCTGGGCGCGCCGGTGCGCTACAACGGTGGCCACAAGCTCAGCCGGGTCTGTACCGAAGCCCTGTCGAAATACTTCGACTATCTGCCCTTCTGCCCGGAAGTGGCCATCGGTATGGGGGTGCCCAGGCCGCCGATCCACCTGGTAGCGAGCGACGGCGGGCCGCGCGCACAGGGTGTCGGGGATCCGCACCTGGATGTGACCCGGCAACTGCGGGAATACGCCGAGCGGGTGGCGCCGCAGGTGGCGCGGTTGGGGGGATTCATCTTTATGCAGAAATCCCCCAGTTGCGGGCTGCACTCGACGCCGCGCTACCGGCCCGGCGACCCGCAAGCGCAGGCCCACGGCGCCGGCTTGTTCGCCGAGCGGCTGCGCGAGCTGTTTCCGGCGCTGCCGGTGGAGGAGGCCTGGCAACTGGAGGAGCGGCCCCGGCGCGAGGAGTTCCTTGCCCGGGTGCGGGCCTACCGGGCGCAAAAGTGGGAGTAGGGTGGGGTGAGCGAACTTCCCGGGCGCATCCGCTCCCCTCTCCCCCGGCCCCTCTCCCGGAGGGAGAGGGGAGCCATGTCGGAAACGCCGGGGGCAAATCAGCCCACCGAGCTCTCCCACGCCCGATACCAGTCCGCTCTCCCGCGGGGTGAGGGTTAGGGTGAGGGGAGCCATGTCGGAAACGCCGGGGGCAACTCAGCCCACCGAGCCCTCCCGGGCCCCATCCCAATCCCCTCTCCCGCCGGGCGAGGGGTAGGGAGAGGGGAGCCAGGTCGGAAACGCCGGGGGCAAATCAGCCCACCGAGCTCTCCCACGCCCGATACCAGTCCGCTCTCCCGCGGGGTGAGGGTTAGGGTGAGGGGAGCCATGTCGGAAACGCCGGGGGCAAATCAGCCCACCGAGCCCTCCCGGGCCCCATACCAATCCCCTCTCCCGCCGGGAGAGGGTTAGGGAGAGGGGAGCCATGTCGGAAACGCCGGGGGCAAATCAGCCCACCGAGCCCTCCCGGGCCCCATACCAATCCCCTCTCCCGCCGGGAGAGGGTTAGGGAGAGGGGAGCCATGTCGGAAGCGCTTGAGGCAAATTAACCCACCGAGCCCTCCCGGGCCCCATGCCAGTCCCCTCACCGGTCGAGGAGAGGGGAGCTTGACCTCGGTTTCCGGCGCTGTGATCCAGGCTGCGGGCCTGTGCCGCAGGCATGTCTATACTTGCCCCATCGCAAACGACGCAAAGGAGTGCGCCATGGGGTTTCCCGTCAGATCCATCGCCGCGGCAGTGGCTCTCGCCGCCGTATCCAGCGCACAGGCCGACAACTTCACCCCGGATCTCTACGACAATATCGTCGTCTTCGGTGACAGCCTGTCGGACGGCGGCAATGCCGGCATTTTCACCAGCAGCGATCCCGACGGCATCCTGCCGATGCAGCCGGCGATCGAATTCACCGCGCAGAGTTTCGGCGTGTCCCCCCTGCTGCCTTCCTGTTCCGGCCTGGGCCCGGCCAGTGGCGGCGCCATTCCCTGTGCGCCGGCGGCGGGCACGGCCGAGCAGCAACTGCAGCAGATTGCCGGCTCGGTGCTGGCCAACGGCAGCAACTGGGCCGTGGGCGGCAACCGCGCCGCCGATGTACTGCTCGATGTGGTGGGGCCACAGCGCTTTCGCGAGCTGGCCCCCAACACCACCGTTGCCGACCACAATACCCTGACCACGGTGCTGCCGGATTCCAGCCGCTGCGGCGCGGACGGCGTCTGCGACCCCTCCGCCGGCGAGAGCCCCTACCCGTCACCGGCGGACGTGGCGCTGGCGACCGCCGCATTTGACGATCCGGCGGCGCTGCAGGCGCTGGTGGATGATCCGGGCAACAGTATTACCTTGACCGGCGTGCCTTTCGCCACCGGGCAGGGCTATCTGACGCAGAACCGGGTCGACCGCGACTCGCTCTACTACCTGAACGGCGGTGGCAACGACATCATTGCCGGCGTTCTGGCCGGCACCGTTTCGCCGGGGAGCATGGAGCGCTCGGCGGGATTTCTCGCCACTGCCGCGGCGGCACTGCGCAGTGCGGGCGCGCGCTTCGTTGCCGTGTCCAATGCGCCGCGGGTGGGCAATACGCCGCTGATGAACGATCTGGGGCCGGCCGCGGTCAGCGCCGGCAATACCGGCACGACCCTGTTCAACGAATCCCTGCGCCGCCAGCTGAATCGCGTCGGCAATGTGCTGATCCTCGATACCGAGGGCCTGGGCGCCCTGGCGCTGGACCGCCCGGGCCTGTTCGGCTTTGCCGATATCGACCAGGCCGCCACCTGCTACGCCGCCGGCGAGTGTGCCAACCCGGATCCGGTCTACAGCGAGAGCGGCAGCGCCCCGGACTCCGATCAGTTGTTTTTCAACGACGGTGTCCACCCGACCCTGGCCGCCGGGGAACTGCTGGGCGACTACTACTATTCCGTGCTCGCGGCACCGGTGGGCTTCGCGATACTGCCGGATCTCGGCTATGAGAACACCCGCAGTCACCAGTCGAACATCGATCACCACCTGGTGGCGCAGCGCTTCCGCGACCCGACCACCACGGTATTTTTCGGTGCCGCCTGGTCCCGCAACGACCTGGGACAGGGCCCGGCCCCCGGCGAGCGGGGCGACAGTTGGGATGGTTTCTTCGGCTTCAGCTTCGCCGCCACCGATGATTTCGAATGGGCGCTGGCGCTTTCCTATGCGGGCTCCGAATACCAGCCGGAGGACCTGTGGCTGCAGGCGGACAGCTGGAACCTGAGCGGTTTGGCGCGCTGGGACAACGAGCGCTTCTTCGTCGACGGCGGTGTCACCTATTCCGATATCGACTACTACGAGGTGGACCGCCGCATTCAACTGGGGCCCCACTTCTCGCGCCGAATCACCGGGGATACCGACGGCGAGGCCGTGAGTCTCTTTGCCCGCGCCGGTTACGATACGGCGCCCGCGCTGCCCTGCCAGCTGGGCCCGTTCGTGTCGGCGGCCTGGACCGATGTCTCCGCGTCCGGTTTCCGCGAGGATACCCACGGGGACCTGACCTACGTCGGCAGCAATGGCAGGAACCTGGACCCCATCGGCCTGCGGGTGCACCACCAGAGCCGCGAGTACTGGCGCTACCGCGCCGGCTTCTTCTACAACGCGCCGGAGAATGCCGAGTGGCGCTGGTTCGGCGAGGTCTGGTTCGAGGCCAACGACGGCGACGAAACGGACACCGTGGGGATCGGCCTCAAATCCATCCGCGGCAACAGCGCCCGGATGGCCGCCTACGACAGCCGCAACGCCGGCTTCTTCCAGAACGGTGCCGGCGCCCTGGTGGGCCTGAACCTGACCGACAAGTTCCAGGTGAGCGGCAATATCCAGGTGGGGGCGGACGACACCGTCGGCGGGCTGAACCTGAATTACCGGTTTTGATTCTGTCGGGACCCGGGCAGTGCGCACTGCGTACCCTACGGCGCTCCCCTCTCCCGCCGGGAGAGGGGCCGGGGGAGAGGGGGCCGAACGGCCGCCGAATTTTCTGCGGCAATCCCCTCTTAAAAGCCCCCCGAATGCGAAAACACCGCCCCGATCGCGGCAACGATTACCCGCCCGGTTGTTACCGTAGGGGGATCGAAGACAACCCGAGCAGTAAAAGACCGTGACGCAGTACAACCCCCGATTCAGCGAACTGAGTGAAGCCCTGAACAAGGACGATGCCAATGTCTGGGCCGTCAGCGATCGCGCCCACGAGCTGGCCGACAAGGGCGAGGATGTGATTTTCCTCTGTGTCGGTGACCCCAACTTCGACACCCCGGAACCGATTCTCGATTACACCCGCGCGCGCCTCGGCGTGGGGCGTACCCACTACTCCCCGGATGCCGGCGAACCGGTACTGCGCCGCGCCATCGCCGATATCGAGAGCAAGGTCTCGCCGCACCCCTGCAGCGCCGACGACGTGGTGGTGTTCCCCGGCGGCACCAACGCCATCTACGCGGTGCTCGCCTGCCTGCTGAACCCCGGCGAGGAACTGCTGATCCCGGAGCCCATGTATATCGGCTATGTGCCCATCTGCGATGCACTGCGCCTGAACATGAAGAAGGTCGCCTGCCCGGCGGACAACGATTTCGCCTTCGACGTCGACGACATCAAGGCCGCCATCGGCGAAGACACCCGCGCGGTGATGGTCAACACCCCGGTCAATCCCACCGGCGCCATGGCCACCCCGGAGCAGTTGCGCGAGCTGGCCGCCTACTGCCGCGAGCGCGGTATCTGGCTGATCTGCGACGAGATGTACTCGATGATCACTTTCGCCCGCCGCCACACTTCCCTGCGCAGTGCCGCGGAACACCTGGACAATGTGGTGGTGATCGACGGCCTGTCCAAATCCCACGCCATGAGCGGCTGGCGCCTGGGCTGGGCCGTGGCCCAGGGGCCGCTGGTGGAGCGGCTGGCAAAGTTTGCCGGCGCCACCATCTTCGGTTGCCCGCAGTTTATCCAGGAGGCCGCCGCCTTTGCGCTGGAATTCGACACCTATTTTGTCGAGGAGATGCGCTCCGCCTACCAGAAGCGTCGCGACCTGATCGTCGAGCGCATCAACAATATCCCCGGTCTCAATTGCACCTCCCCGGATGCGGGTATGTTCGTGATGGTGGATGTGTCTGCGGTGGCCCACTCGAAAGATGGAAACTGCGGCGAAGCCTTCGCCGAGGCGCTGCTGGACGCCGAGCGCGTGTCGGTGCTGCCGGGCGCGCCCTTCGGCCCCAGCGCCAGAAACCACGTGCGCCTGACCCTGGCGGCGGAGGAGGGCGAACTCGCCCGCGCGCTGGACCGCATCGAGCGCTTCGTTGCCAGCGGGAGCCGCCAGGCGGGCTGACTGCCCCTTGAATCTCCCAAATCGTCATTCCGGCGGATGCCGGAATCCAGAGCCCCCGGGGGCTGGATTCCGGTACTGGATCAATTCCAGCACAGGCTCTTCGCTGGAATGACGGCGACCGGTTGGGTGGGGGCAGTTTCGATCCCCGGCGAATGCCGCTATCCTTCCTCTTTGGCACAGAATCCCCTGGTAGAAGAACAACCGCGTGAAAATAGATCGCCACAACCTGAAAATTCTGGAGGCGCTGCAGACCAATGCGCGCATCAGCAACCTGAACCTGAGTGAACAGATAGGCCTGTCCGAGAGCGCCTGCCTGGCGCGGGTCAAACGCCTCACCAGCGAGCGCTATGTGCGCGAGTTTCTCGCCGAAGTAAACCTGGACAAGGTGCGCCACGCCGAGTTCTACGTCAACGTGGCCCTGAAGCGCCAGGATGCGCGCACCAGCGAAAATTTCCGCCGCGCCATCAACGATATTCCCCAGATCGTCTCCTGCGTGAAAATGTCCGGTGAATTCGACTATATGCTGCGCTTCGTCTGCCCGGACGCAGCGGATTTCAACCGCGTTTCCGAGCAACTGCTGGCGAACGAGGAGGCGGCCATTTCCCGCATGACCTCCCACCTGGTGATCGAAAAGACCAAGCCGTTTACCGGCTATCCGCTGGAGTTGTTGTTTCAGGATTGATTCCGGCGGTACGGTGCCTTTTTCTTGACGGCCTCGAACCGCCTCTATAGGCTTCTTTTGTTAGCGGTAACATTCCTGCGATAAAAACAAGAAGGAAGCCCCCCGTGAAGCCTGCCCCACTGAGCCGCAAAGAGAAGCTGGGCTACGGTCTCGGCGACACCGCCAGCAATATCGTCTTCCAGGCGGTGATCAACGTCCTGCTGTATTTCTACACCGACGTCTACGGCATCACCGCCGCCGCTGCCGGCACCCTGATGCTGGTGGTGCGGCTGTTCGATGCGGTGACCGATCCCATCATGGGGGCCATTGCCGATCGCACCCGTTCCAGGCACGGCCGCTACCGGCCCTGGATGCTGTGGGTGGCGGTTCCCTACGGGCTGCTCGCCGTGGCCGCCTTTATCACCCCCGGTTCCGATGCCGGCACCAAGCTGGTTTACGCCTATATCAGCTATGCCCTGCTGATGAGCGCCTACACCGCCGTGAATATTTCCTATTCGGCCCTGGGCGGGGTGATGACGGCGGACAGCGAGGAGCGAGCCAACCTGCAGACCTACCGTTTCGCCATGGCCATGATGGGCGGCTTTCTGGTGACCACTTCCATATTCCCGCTGGCGGCGCTGCTGGGTGGCGACAACCCGCAACTGGGCTTCCCCCTGGCCATGGCGGTGATGGCGGTCATCGCCGTGCTCTGCTTCCTGGGCTGTTTTGCGCTGACCCGCGAGCGCATACAGCCGGACGACAGCGCGCCGAAAGTCAGTCCCACCGCCGACCTGAAGGCCATGTTCAGCAATTCCCAGTGGCTGCTCGTCGCCCTGGCGACCCTGATCATCATGATCCGCGGTGCCATGCAGAGTGCGGCCAAGCCCTATTTCGTGGATTACTACCTGATCAACAATATGAGCGGTTTCTTCGCCGACACCGCCAACCTGTTGTCACTGTTTATGGGGCTGACCATGCTCGCCGGTGTCGCCGGCGCCCTCACCGCCGGCTGGCTGGTGAAAGGGCTGTGCAAGGTGAAGGTGATGAAGCTGGCCCTGTGCGGCACCATCGTCACCAATGCTCTCGTGTTCCTGGTACCGCGGGAATGGCTGCTGCCGTCGCTGTCCCTGGCCATGTTGTCCAACTATTTCCACATGATGTTCGTGCCGCTGCTGTTTTCCGCGGTGCCCGATACGGTGGATTACGGAGTGAAAACGGTAGGCAAGGGGGCCATGGCCATGTTTTTTGCCGGCCAGCTGTTCGCCCTCAAACTGGGCAACTCCATCGGCGGTGGCCTCACCGGCTGGGTGCTGGCTTTCTTCGGTTACCAGGCAAATGTGGAACAGAGCGGGCCGGCGCTGTTCGGCATTGTCTTCGCCTTTGCCGGCAGCTCCGTCATTGCGGGAGCGCTGGTGATCGTCTGTCTGCATTTTTACAAACTGAACCGCGGCTGGCAGGAGTCGCTTCCGGCCGGTGATTTGTCCCAACCCGTTCCGTCTTCCAGTACGCTATGAACAGCAAGATCACAAACCCGATTCTGCCCGGTTTCAATCCGGATCCCTCCATAGTGCGTGCCGGCGATGATTTCTATATCGCCACCTCCACCTTCGAGTGGTATCCCGGGGTACAGATCCACCACTCCCGGGACCTGGTGCACTGGCGCCTGGTCGCGCGCCCGCTGGACCGCGCCGAACTGCTGGATATGCGCGGCAACCCGGACTCCGGCGGTATCTGGGCGCCCTGCCTGTCCTACTGCGATGGCCTTTTCTGGTTGGTGTACACCGACGTAAAGCGCCACGAGGGTTCCTTCAAGGACAGCCACAATTACCTCACCACTTGCGCCACCATAGACGGTCGCTGGTCCGACCCGGTGCCGCTCAACAGCAGCGGCTTCGACCCCTCCCTGTTCCACGACGACGACGGTCGCAAGTGGCTGGTCAACATGCAGTGGGATATCCGCCCGGGCCGCCACTCCTTCAACGGCATACTGTTGCAGGAATATTCCCCGAAAGAAAAGAAACTGGTCGGCCCCGCGCGCAATATTTTCGGGGGCACGGATCTGCGCCTGACCGAGGCGCCGCACCTCTACCGGCGCAACGGCTACTACTACCTGATGACCGCCGAGGGCGGCACCGGCTACGACCACGCCATTACCATGGCGCGCTCGAAAAATCTCACCGGTCCCTACGAGCTGGACCCGATCAAACATATCGTGACGGCGAAGGATGACCCGCAACTGCCGCTGCAACGCGCCGGCCACGGCGACTGGGTGGAAACCCGGCACGGCGAGGTCTATATCGTGCACCTGTGCGGCCGCCCCCTGTCCCTGCACGGCGGCGCGGATCAGCGCCGCTGCCCGCTGGGGCGGGAAACCGCGATTCAAAAGGCCTACTGGAACGACGATGGCTGGCTGCGCCTCGACAACGGCGGCACCGACCCCGATCGGGACGTCGACCCGCCGGACCTGCCGCCGCACCCCTGGCCGGAAACCCCGGCCAGAACCACTTTCGATGGCGGCAACCTGCCGCTGGATTTCCAGTGGCTGCGTATTCCCCGGGACGAATCCGTCTTCTCACTGAAAGACAGACCCGGTTACCTGCGCCTGTACGGGCACGAATCCATCGGCTCCTGGTTCACGCAGGCACTGGTGGGGCGGCGGCAACAGGCCTTTTGCTTCACCGCCACCACCAAAATGGAATTCGAGCCGGACAGCTTCCAGCAGTCGGCCGGCCTGGTCTGCTACTACAACGCGCACAAGTTTCACTACTTGCACGTGAGCTGCAACGAGGCCCGAGAAAAGCATCTCGCCATCCTGAGCTGCGAAGGGCAGCAGCAGTGGAACCTGAACTATCCACACGAAGGCGCAAAGGAAATTCCCCTGCCGAAGGGCCGTGTCCTCTACCTGCGCGCGGAGGTAGCTTTTGAAAAGCTCTTTTTCTCCTGGTCCCTGAACGGGGAGGACTGGCAGCACATAGACGTCTGCCTGGATTACTCGTTGATTTCCGACGAAGCCGGCCGCGGCGAGGGCAAGAGTTTTACCGGCGCCTTTGTCGGCATGGCCTGCCAGGATGCGTCCGGCAGGTGTCGGCCGGCGGATTTCGGGTTCTTCGAATACCGGGAACACACACCAGACGTGGGCGACTACGGCTGATGGGCACGCTTCGCTTTGCCCATCCTACGGGCGCGCGCGATGCACCCGCCAGATGACATTGCCCACATCGTCCGCCACCAGCAATCCGCCCTGCCGGTCAATCGCCACGCCCACCGGCCTGCCGAATGCCTCGCCATCCGCGCTGACAAACCCGCTCAGCACATCCACCGGTTGACCGGCGGGCAGGCCGTCTTCAAAGGGCACGAATATCACCTTGTAACCGCTGCGGGGTTCGCGATTCCAGGAGCCGTGCTGGCCGATGAACATGCCCTTGCTGAAACGTCCGGGCAGGGAATTGCCCTCGGCCGCGGCCAGGCCCAGGGAAGCGGTATGCGGTCCCAGGGCGTAGTCGGGGACAATGGCGCTGGCAACCAGGTCGGGGTGCTGCGGCTCGACCCGCTGGTCCAGGTGCTGGCCGAAGTAACTGTAGGGCCAGCCGTAGAAGCCGCCATCCCGCACGGAGGTCATGTAGTCCGGCACCAGGTCGCTGCCCAGGGCATCGCGTTCGTTGACCGCCACCCAGAGCTCGCCGCTGTCGGGTTGCCAGGCCAGGCCGACCGGGTTGCGCAGCCCCGAGGCAAAGAGGCGATGATCGCCGCTTCGGAGGTCTATTTCCCAGATGGCGGCGCGCCCCCGTTCCCTTTCCAGGCCGTATTCGCCGGCGTTGCTGTCCGATCCCACGCCCACATAGAGCCGGTTGCCGTCGGGACTGGCGATCAGGCTTTTGGTCCAGTGCTGATTGATGGGGCCGGCCGGCAATTCGACGATGGTTTCCCCCGCTGCAGTGATCCGGGTCTGGCCCGTCTCGTAGGGGAAGCGCAGCACGGCATCGGTATTGGCCACATAGAAATCCTTGCCGACCAGCGCCATGCCGAAGGGGGAATTCAACCCGTCGAGGAATACCGAACGCCGATCCGCCACGCCGTCGCCGTCGGTATCGCGCAGCAGGGTAATGCGATTGGCGCTCTCGCCGCCCGCACCGGCCTTCTTCATCAGCAGGCGACCAATCCAGGCCCTGAACCCGCCCGCTTTTTTTGGCGGTCGGTTGGTTTCGGCCACCAGCACATCCCCGTTGGGGAGCACATAGAGCCAGCGAGGATGATCGAGTGCCCCGGCGAAGGCCACCACCTCGGTACCGGTGGCCGCAACCGGCCCGGCCCCTTCGGGCCAGCCCCTGGCCGGCGCGATATTGACCGTCGGAATCAGGGATTTCGCAGGTGGCGGCAATACGGGGTTGGGACCGGTTCCCGCGGACACCGGCAGGCGGGCCATATCGCTACAGGCAGTCAATGTCAGCGCGAAGCAGATGAAAGCAACCGGGCGGGGCAGAAACATAACGATATCCTTTTCGGATCATCGTAACATGACCGCCGGGAATACTTCCGGCGAGTTCGGGCGTCGCGGGTCCGGGGTTCAAAGCCGGTAAACCGCCTGTACGGAGGGAAGACGATGTCGAGGATACGAGAGGAGGGCGCGCAGCTGCCGCAACTGCTGGCGCAGGCGCTGGAGACCAGCGGCGAGTTTCTGCGCACCCTGGAAAGCCGGCCGGCGGCCTGTACCGATGCGCCGCCGCTGCCGGCGGGGGAACTGCCGCAATCCGGTTGTGGTGGTGCCGGTGCGCTGGACCTTTTCCGCCGGCAGATAATGCCGCACCTGTCCGCCTCGGCCGGGCCCCGCTACTGGGGATTTGTCACCGGTGGTGCCAGCCCGGCGGCACTGATGGGCGATTGGCTGGCGGCGGTCACGGACCAGAACCTGTCGGTTTCCGGCGACTCCATCGCGCCGGCGGTGGAGCAGCAGGTGCTGGAATGGCTACGGCAAATGTTCGGACTGCCGTCGAGCTTCGCCGGCAGTCTCACGAGTGGTGCCACCAGCGCCAACCTGCTGGGTCTGTTGTGCGGCCGCCAGTTCGCCGGCCGCGCGCAGGGAATCGACGTGGCCGCCGAAGGACTGGTGGGTACGCGTATCGAGGTATTTTCCGCCTGCCCCCACGCCAGCAGCCTGAAGGGGCTGGCAATGGCCGGGCTGGGCCGGGACAGGGTGGTAAACGTGGCCTGCGAGCCAGGCAGCGAGCGTATGGATGTGGCAGACCTGGAACGCTGCCTCACCGCCAGTGACAGCTCCGGCAAGATCGTAGTGGCCAGTGCCGGTACCGTCACCGGCACGGACTTCGACGACCTGGAGGCCATCGCCGGCTTGTGTCGTGTCCACGGCGCCTGGCTACATGTCGACGCCGCTTTCGGGCTTTTCGCCAGCCTGTTGGACGACCGCCGGCACTGGCTCCGCGGTATCGGCGCGGCGGACTCGATTACCAGCGACGCGCACAAATGGCTCAACGTGCCCTACGACAGCGGCATCTTCCTGACCCGGCATCTCGATCTGCTGGAAGAGGTGCTGGCGGTGGCGTCTCCCTACCTCCCGACCGGCGGTCCCGCGCCGCATTTTATGAATCGGGGCGTGGAGAACTCGCGCCGCTTCCGTGCGTTGCCACTGTGGTTCGCGCTGCAGGCCTATGGCCGCGAAGGGGCGGCCCGGCTGGTGGAAGAAAACTGCCGGCAGGCGGCGCGATTGGCGGAGTGGATTGACGCTTCGCCGAATTACCGGCTGCTGGTGCCGTGCGGATTGAACGTGGTGGTCTTTTGCCCGACGCGACACGGCGATATCGGGGCCTGGCTGGAGAGGCTCAACCGTGCCGGACTGGTTTTTATGACGCCGGGAAACTGGCAGGGGGAAACCGCGGTGCGCGCCGCGTTCAGCAACTGGTCTACCAGTGAGTCGGACGTGGAGCGGGTTGTCGGGCTGCTCGCGGAGGCGGGGCGACCCGACTGGTGACGGCCGCGCCCTATGGGCCGGCCGCCACTGCCGGGCGGGAATTAGCGCTGTGAAATTTTCGACGCCCATTTGTCGGCGATGATCTTGGCCGCATCCCGGCCACCCAGACCGAAGGCGAGCGCCACGGCGACGGCGACGCTGCCGAGGGTAAAGCCGAAGGCCATGTTGACGATGTTGTCGGCCAGGCCCATGGCCCGCAGCCCCATCGCCAGCACCAGGCCCAGGATCGCGAACCTGGCGATGTTGGCCATCGCGCTCGAGGTACCGCCAGCGGACAGCTTGTTGTAAGCCAGGGTGCTCAGGAAGTTGCCGATAAGCAGGATTACCGCGCCCACCAGAATATTGCCACCGAAGTGCAGCAGGCCGGCGAAGATGGTCGAGATCACCTCGATACGGAGCAGGTTCACGGCTGCGGTGGCCGCCCCCAGCATCGCGAAGAACATGATGACGCCGCCGATCAGTCTGGTCAGCGTAAACGAGGAGCTGAACATGCTCTCGGCGCCCATCTTGGCCGGCAGCTCGTTCACGTGCATGGCCTCCAGCAGGCTGTTGAGCATGGTCACGACAAAACGGGTTACGAAGTAAGTCACCAGCAGAATGATCGCGGCGCCGATGATATTCGGTATGGCGGCCATAAGCCGCTCGATCATGGTCGAGGCCGGCTCCGAGATGGCCGGGATATTCAGAACCCCCAGCGCGGCCACGATGATCGGCAGCAGGATGGCGATGAATACGAAGGCGCTGCCGAATTTCGAGACCTCCACCTTGTCGTTGCCGGTCCGCTCGGCGACCTGCTGGTCTACCTTGCCCAGTGCCACGCCCACCAGCTCGGAGGCGATTTTGGCAATCAGCCAGCCCGCGTAGCCAATCACGCCCGCGCCGATGATATTGGGGATCGCGGCGGTGAATTTACCCAGCATGTCCCGCAGTGGCGCCAGCACATCCGTCAGGCCGAAATGTTGCAGAACCGCCAGCAACACGAAGATGATCAGGACCGCCTTGACGAGTGAGGCGATCGGGGATGCCAGGTCTGTGACAGTGCCGTCTGCATCTTTGCGGTGCAGGAATGAAAGTTTCGAGAGGATCTTGCGGAGAATGCTTACGAAGATCTTGACGACTACCAGCCCGACGATGAGGATGATCAGGCCGACAAGGGCGTGTCCCAAGGTGCCCGAAACCCCCGGGCCGAGGAATTCGTTCAGCGTATTGGTGATTCCATTCATGATCGGTGTTCCTTCCGGTTTGCGCGCGATCTGGCGGGATAAAAGCGACCACTGGGGGCCGCTCTTTCCTGACGCCGAGATCGAACAGTATAGAATATAAGCGATAACTGTCCCGGAGCGGGATCGTAATAATCGCTTATATGAAGTCCGATTCCGTCTCTGAATGGAGGCTGGTGAAAAGAAGCGTCGCCAGCGGGTAACTTTTCCCGCCGGTAGTGGGTGGCTTTTGAGGAAATAGAGCAGCGGTGCCGGTGGCAAAAGGTTGCGTTATTCAGGGAGCGGAAGCCTGGGATCGTCCCCTGGCTTACCCGGATGGGCCGCGTGCCTGATGTTCTTCCCATAGCGATTGCCCATCAGGCTGTTGGCCTGGTACTGCGCCGATAACGCCACCGGCAGCCAGAATGGGGCGTCTGGCGGGCTGATTGCTGTCACAGGGTCACCTTACAAGGCGATCGCGCACCAGGTGAATGGCTTTAGGCCTGGCCCGTTCGCCGTAGGTAAATGCTCCGGTTTCGAAATCGACGAGCCAGGAATAATGGCTATGGAAACGGGACGGCGACGAGGACCAGACATCCACCGGGGCCGTATTTGGGAAAACTGTCAGGTTGATCGCGGGGGCGACGCATTGAGGTTCGATCAGGCTACTCAGCTCGCGGATATTCGGCAGTCGCCAGTCCCTGTAGCCAGCGAAACCGCCCTCCCGGTTGAAAGTCGGCACGTAGGCCAGCGCCTCGGCCCACGTCAACATCAGGGGTGCACCTTCGCCGCAGGATTTTCCCGCGACACCTTCCTGGCAGGTGCGCCACATCAAACCGGTTTTTGTATCGACAACAGTGCTGTCTTCCTTCTGTTGATAGCGCGAGGGCGGCGCTGTCGTCGCGATGTGTCCGGTCTTGCAAAGCTGATCGGCCTGCGCGTGGCAGGCAGCTGTCAGCAATATCGACAAGACCCCTGCTTTCCATACCCTGTTAATCATTCGGCCCCCGTTCCGGGTCGGTTTTTATCGCCCTTCCAGTCCCTCACCAGGCGCAGGTGGCGGCCGTTATTGCGCGGCATGGGTGCGGAATAGCCGAACTGGAAGTTGACCGCCCAGGCTCGCTCCTGCAGTTTTGCGTCCGGTGAATGGCTCCAGTAGAAACCGCTTTTGGTGTTGGGAAAATAGGTGGTGTCGGCGGCCGGCGCACTGCGTCCGAAGTGCACCAGGCTGGCCAGCTCGTCGAGACTGGGAACACGCCAATCCCTATGCCCGCACAGGCCGCCCCGGTTGATACGACTGACGTATTCCTCGATGTTGCAGTAGGTGGCGGGCTGGCCTTCGAGGTAGCCGGTACACTGCGCATAGCGGCTGTTCCAGTCGCCGATGGCGCCGCCGTTGACGCCTTTGTTGGGGTTGTACCAGGTGTAGACATCGTCTGCGTCGTGCATGCCCCGGTTGCCGTAGGTCCCGTCGCCCGGCTGTTTTATCTCCCAGGCCAGGCCGGTGGTTTCGTCGAGCACGCACTGCCAGTCCTGTGCATCCGCGGGCAGCGGTTCGCCTCCGGCGTCGATTTTGCGATAGGCGAAGCTCGCAGCGCCATCGGCGTCGCCGCCGTGCCTGCAATCCTGTTGGCTGAGAATATCGCCGGCAATGGCGTCTCCCTCGGGCAGCAGCTTTTTGTCGATGCTGGCGCTGCAGTCGTCGTTGACGCCGCGGGGGTAGTCGGCGCCCCAGGTGATACCGGTGTCGTTGAGGCGGCCCTGCGGTGACGCAGTGTCCTCGTCGGGCTTCGAACAGCTGCCCGCGCAGGCGAGTGCGACAGCCAGTGCGATGAGGCCTGTGTTTTTATTCTCGAGCATGTTGGGCATTTATAAAGTCGTTATTTCGCCTTTCAGGTCAATGCAGAAGAGCCATATTGTGTAGGATGGGCACAGGAGCGCAGCGACGTGCCCATCATTCGGGCGCCGCTGATGGGCACGCTACGCTTTGCCCATCCTGCGAAGAGAGTGGGCTTATTTTATTGGCATTCAGGCCAGAACACCCGGAATCACTTCGCTCTCATAGCCCTGGTAGGCCGGGTGCTGGTCGGCCTGCAGTGCCACTGCGGCGGTGTGTACCTGGTGCAGGGGCGTATAGGCGGCGCTGCCGGCATTGGACACGCCGCGCTGGATGGTGCCGCCACCGCCGGCCATGATCAGCGGGATGTCGTTGCTGCCGTGGGCGTCGCCGTTGCCCATATCGGAGACCTCGCAGACGATGGTGCTGTCGAGCAGCCCGCGGTCCCTGAGTTTCCCGATCAGGATGGCTGACAGGCT
Source organism: Microbulbifer halophilus (assembly GCF_026183675.1). Lineage (GTDB taxonomy): Bacteria > Pseudomonadota > Gammaproteobacteria > Pseudomonadales > Cellvibrionaceae > Microbulbifer > Microbulbifer halophilus. The sequence goes on along the minus strand of NZ_JAPIVK010000001.1, from coordinate 177,642 downwards.
GCTCAGGTGGGCGCGCGTCTCCCGGTAGTGGGGGTAGGTGGGGTCGCCACCGTTACCGCCGTGGATCGAGTTGTGGTAGGTATCCTTGAAATCCAGGTAGGGCAGCGCAAACTCGGCGCCGTCGTTGCCGAGTGCCAGGGAGCAGGAGGCGGTCAGGTTGCACTCCAGCGCCAGTGTGATGATATCCGCCTGCAGTTCCGCCTGCTGCTGGAAAGTGGAAAACTCGATCGGGAAGGGATCGGGCTCCGTGGCGCCGCCGCAGGAGAGGCCGCCGCCGGCCAGGTCCTGCAGGCGCTGCTGGGTTTCCTCGATGGCGGTCAGGTGCGAATCCAGGCGCTGCTGTTCGTAGTTGCCCAGTTTCGTTTTCAGGGCATTGGCCGCTTCGAGATGTGCATCCACCGCGTTCAGCTTGGGATCGCCACCGCCGCCCTGCAGGTTGCCGAACAGTTGGTTGAAGGCATTGAAGGGATTGTCCTCAAACGGGACTTCCGAGCCGTTGTCCTTGGTGAGGGTGCCGTTGCCGTTGCTGTGTACCCCCAGGTTGACGTAGGTGAAGGGCAGGTCGCCGCCGAGGATCCGGCCCATGTTGACGTCGAAACTGTCGCCGCCCCAACTGTTGTTGATGATGGTGGGCATCACGCCGTGGCCGCCGCGGTGGTGGCTCATGCTCCGCAGGAAGTTGCACTCGCCGGCGACGCTGCTGTAGGGCTGGGACATGGCGCCGAAACTGGTGAGGTCGCTGTTGGGAAACCAGTGTTCGGGGAGGGCGCCGTCGGGCACGTAGATGACCACCGACTTGTTGGGCCCGGTCTGCGCTTCCGCCCGGCGGGCGGCCATCATGCCCGCGACCAGCGGCGAGGCCTGCAGCAGCCCCCGGGTGATACCGGCGGCTGCGAAAATTTTCAGTAAATCCCGACGTCTTTTGTCGAATACGTTCTTGTGTCGCTTTGCCATGACCTGAACCTTTTTATTTTTGCGGTAACTGCTCACGTCTCTTGTTGCCGATAAGAGAGGCTGGGGGCGGCCCTGCTACCGGGGAAAGTTTGCGGGACACGCCGTGCATACATCCCTGTAGGCTTGTCTGCGAGGTCCCTCTCGCAGACAGTCCCGCAAACTTTCCCCGGTATCAGGGCCTTCGCATCTGACTCAGCCGTTCTTTTCCGGGGCCCGAGTCCCCTCTTCACCGCGCCCACGCCTTGCGGTAACGCACCGCCTGCAGTGTGCTCATGCGCTCGAGCATCGTGCGGGGATCCTGTTCCACGAGGGTGTCGGTCATATCCTGCACCGTGCAGGTGTAACCGTCCTCTTCGACCGGATCGAGTTCCCGCCCCTCGGGATTCATGTTGTCGATGCTGTCGTGTCCGACGCCGAGCATGAAGCGGAAGAGGTTCTGCGATACGCAGGATTGTGCGCTGGGCAGGGTCGCCAGTACCTGGCCCAGCCCCCGGGCGCCCTCGAACGCGATCGACTCGCCGCGGTTGCTCAATACATCGGGTGCGTACAGCTCCCCGCTGGCGTCGATCACGTTGCCGTTCAGGTCGACGCTGCGCGGGTTGCCCACGGAGTCGAAGTCCTCCATGCCGCCACCGAGCGGGTTGATCCACTCCCGGTGGCAGTTGAGGCAGGGCGAAACGGACGTCAGTGCTTCATATTTATCGCGATTGGTGGTCGCCGGGTCGGCGATCAGGTCCGCCAGTTCCTCGAGGCGTTCCGCGCGGCTCTCGGCGATGCCGGCGGGCGGGTCCGGCTGGTCCTGGCACAGCATGCGGCGGCGCACGCGCACCGAGCGCCGGATGGGCGAGGTCTCGACCCGCTCGGCCCAGCGCGCCATAAAGGCGCCGCTGGTGAGGATACCGCCGCGATCGCTGGTGGTGACCCGTTGGAAGCTATCGCCGGAGACGCCGCCGATACCGTAGTGCTGCGCCAGCGGCCCGTTGACGAAGGTCCAGTTGGCGTCGTAGAGGGAGGCGAAGGATTCCTCGCCGCTCAGCATCACCTCCGCGAACACTTCGCGGATCTCCCGCTCCATGTGCGGCGCCACTTCCTCGAAGCCGGGCCAGGTGGCCGCATCCTTGGGGGATTTTTCCAGGTTGTCGGTATCCAGCCAGCTGCCGACGAAATTGCCCATGGTTTCCCGGGCGTCGGACAGGTCCAGCAACCGCTGCGCTTCCTGCCGGATCTGTGCCGGGTCGCGCAACTGGTCGTTGGCCGCCTTCTGCAGGGCGGTATCGTCCGGTGTGGAGCCGGTGAAGGAATAGCTCAACCAGGTGGCCATTTCGTGGGAGGTCAGCTCGAAGGCGTCCGCATCGAGTTCGCTGTTGGCCGGGTTGGATTCGCCCAGCTCGTGGCGGTAGAGGAACTGCGGCGAGGACAGCATGGTCATCAGGGCGAGCTGGATGCCGGTGTGCACGTCGCCCTCGGTGAAGGTGCCGTTGGCCAGCTCCGTGTAGGTCGTCACTTCCTGGCTGTCCAGCGGGCGGCGGAACACTCTGGGGGCAAAGTCGCCGATAAACTGGTCCACGCAGTCCTGGTTGAAGGAATCACAGCTCAGTGCCGGCGCGTAATCGCGCGCCGCGGACCAGGCCGCGATTTCCTCCGCCGCCGTCAGGTAGCGGTCGTAGGTGCCGGTGACGATGGCGGCGTGGGTGTTGTTGGCGAAGTAGCCCACCGTGCTGTCTTCGGACAGCTCGCCGGATGCGTCGTAATCGACTCCCAGCAGGTCCTCGACAGTGTTCTGGTACTCGGACCGGGTCAGTATCTTCAGCTGGCGGGCGCCGTAGCGGACCATGCTGCAGTTGGGCGGTTGCTGGTCTTCCCAGAAGGTGTCGGCGATATAGTTGCCCACCTTGTCCGCGCAGTCCGCGCCGCAGACTTCCGGCTGGCCCTGGGGCATGGCGTCCTCGATAAAGCCGATCATGAAGTCCAGGTCCTGGGGCGTGGTCAGCGGTATGCCCACGGAGCCGCCTTCACCCGCGAAGCCGTGGCAGTGGGCGCAGTCGCTGGCATAGATTTCGGAGCCGGTCATATTGCCGGTGCCGCCGCTGGAGGAGCTGGACGACGAACTGGAGCTGCTGGACGAGGAGCTGGAACTGCTGCTCGAAGAGCCGCCCGGCCCCAGGCAGTCGGGCACGGTGAAGCTGCCGTCGTGGTCGCCCTGGAAGCCGAACGAGGCGCTGCCGCCGGGCGAGAGGCTGCCGTTCCAGCCCACGTCCCTGGCCGTGGCCGTGTTGTCCGAGACACTCAGGTCCACGTTCCAGCTGCCGGTGACCTGCGGCGGCTCGCTGAACGGCAGGGTGATCTCCCAGCTGTCCACGGCGCTGTTGCCGCCGTTGGTGACGGTGATATCCAGCTGGTAGCCGTTGCCCCAGACATTCTGGCTGGTGATCGAGCAGCTTACGTCACCGCCGCCGGGGTTGCCGCTGGAGGAGCTGCTGGACGTCGAGCTACTGGACGTGGAACTGCTCGAGCTGGAACTGCTGGCGCTCGAAGAGGCGCTGCTGCTGGACGACGAGCTGGAGCTGCCGCCGCCCTCGGCGGCGATCCGGTGCAGGGTGCCGCCGGCGATATCCACCAGGTAGAGCTCACCGCTGTTGGACTGGCCGAAGGAGGTGATGCTCAGGTCCGTGTCCAACAGCTGGTGCATGGCGTCGGTATAGGCCCAGACCCTGCCGCTCTGGTAGTCGGCGAACAGGTAGGCGCCGCCCATGCCGGCGATCTGCGAGCCGCGATAGACATAGCCGCCGGTGATCGACTGCCCCTGGCTGTGATCGTACTCGAACAGGGGGTCGTCGTAGGGACCGCTGCTGTCGCAGCTGTTGGAGGTGGTGTGGAATCCTTCCCGGCAACGCCAGCCGTAGTTGCCGCCGTTTTCGATAATATCGACTTCCTCGTACTCCGCTTGGCCCACATCCGCCAGCCACAGGTCGCCGGTAAGCCTGTCGAAGCTCCAGCGCCAGGGGTTTCTCAGGCCGTAGGCGTAGATCTCCGGCTGGCCGCCGCCGTTGGCGAAGGGGTTGTCCGTGGGAATGCCGTAGGGGGAGCCGCTGTCCACATCGATCCGGAGCATGGAGCCGTGCCAGGTACTGGTGTCCTGGCCGTTGGCCTCGGGATCGTTGGCCGAACCGCCGTCGCCGAAGCCGATATACAGGTAGCCGTCGGGCCCGAACGCGATCTGGCCGCCGTTGTGGTTGGCGTAGGGCTGCTGCAGGGTGAGGAGGTCCTGGCGCGAACCGGCGTCCAGGGCGGTGCCACTGGCATTCTCGGTATAGCGGGCGACGACCGATGTCATCGGCTCCGAATCCGCTGTGGTAAACGACAGGTACACCTGGCCGTTGTTCTGGTAGTCCGGGTGGAAGGCCATCCCCAGCAGGCCGCCCTCGACCGCGGTGTCCACCAGGCCGGACAGGTCCAGGTAGGGGGTCTTGGTGGATGTGGCGCTGTTGTTGGCGTCGATCCAGTAGACCATGCCGGTTTTTTCCAGCAGGTACCAGCGCGAATCGTCCCCCGGTGCCTGCATCAACCCCAGTGGCTGGCTGAAGGTCAGGTTCGGGAAGGCCCGCTCTATCTCCACTGCTGGCGGTGGGCCGCTGGGGCCACCGCTGCTCGAACTGGAACTGCTCGACGAAGAACTGCTGCTGGAACTCGACGAGGAGCTAGAGCTGGAACTCGAATTGCCGCCGCCGTCGCAAACCGGGCCGGTTATCTCCGGTATCGCGGCGCCGTCCGCTCCGTTGCTCACCTGCAGGCCCAACTCGGCATACTGCCCGGGCTGGATGCTGCCGTTCCACGACAGGTTGCTGGCGGTGTAGGGATTGTCGCCGGAGACATTGGCATTCCAGCTGTCGGTCAGGACGCTGCCATCGCCGTATTCCCACTGGACTTCCCAGCCGTCGATGGCGCTTTCGCCGTCGTTGGTGATACGGATCGCGGCCTGCGCGCCCGAGCCCCAGTCGTTGCCCACTGTGTACTCGCAGGTGGCGGCGGTCGCTGTCTGCACCGATGCCCATAAACACGAGCACAGAAATAATGACGAGATGTTCAAGGCGGGGGTTTTCATTATTATTTCCTGCACCGTCAATAGGTAAATGGATACCACCGCATGCGGTGGCGCCTTTACGACCTCGGTATGTCCGAGGAATTGATGCCGGGTAGATAGCAGCGGCCATATAGCGGCGATGCACTGCTGCCAGCGTGAGGTGCGGAAGGAAGTCCGGGATGTTTTCTGTCTGCGAACAGTCTGATCCCCGGGTTTCTGTTTTTATTATTCTGTTTTTTTATCTTGTCTTTTTTCTCGCCCGGCCTGCCGTTTCTGGATTCAGCGCTTCGGATACTGGGCCGGGCTGCGAAACAATGTAAGCGTTTCCATTTTAATCCACAACTGTGGCAAGGGGATTTGGCGCTGCTTTCTTTATTCAGTTTTTTACAGGGAGAGTTGTGAGAAGCCGGTCACGGTAAACAAGAGGGCATCCATCTTGCTGGTAAATACAGTGAGAGTGGCCGGTTTGCAGGTCTTCGAAGAAAGCGGGAAGCGCGTCAGGCCGGCAGCCGTTCGCGCCGGAATTCCGTGGGGGTCATATTGTGGCGACGCTTGAAGGCGGCATTGAACGGGCTCAGGGAGCGGTAGCCGATATCCAGCGCAATCGACAGCACCGGCAGGTGCGCCTGGTCGGGACTGGCGAGGCGCGCACTGGCCTCGTCGATACGGAAGCGGTTCAGGTATTCATTGAAATTGCGGTAGCCCAGGTGGCGGTTGATCAGTGTACGCAGTACATACTCGCGGGCGTCCAGTTGTGTCGCCAGTTCGCGGATGGTCAGCCCGGTGTGGCGGTAGCCGCCAGCGGCCATATGCGACTCCAGCCTGTCGAGCAGTTGTCGCTGGGCTTCGTCCAGCGGTGCCGGCGTTTCCTCCGCAGCGGCGTTGCTGTCCGTTGGCCGGGGCATGGATTCGGTCAGTGCGTTTGGCGACAGCGCCAGCAGCCACAGGCAGGCGGCAAAGATCAGCAGGCTGGCGAGAAATGCGTGCAGGGTCGGTAGGCCCGCGGGCACCGGCTGGTAGGAAAACAGAAACTCGGCGCAGACCACGATCAGCATATAGCCGCCCACCGCAATCAGCAGCAGCGCCCGCAGGCGACGGCGCGCCGCCACCAGGTCCGACTGGTAGCGCTGCAGCAGTGCCAGCATACCGGCGGCGATCAGGCCCAGCTTCAGTGGCTGCGACAGCACGTAGAGGGTTTCGTGTAACCGTGAAGATGGCGGGAAGTCGAGATGGCCCGCGGCCACGCTGATCGCGACGGACAGCGACACGGGAATCCAGCCCCAGCACGGGAAAGGCTCGCCTTCGCTGCTGAGCAGGTGCGCGAAAAGCCAGAAGGCCGCCGGCACCAGGATGGTGGGCAGATCGAGCAGGAATTCAATGAAACGGCTTTCCAGCGGCAACAGTGGTCGCAGCAGATAGCAGAAGACCCCGGCCAGCAACAGGAGCAGCCAGCGCCCCGCGGCCTGCTGCCGATACCCGATCGCCAGCCGCGCTGCCGCCAGCAGCAACAGGCCGCAGGCGCTGCCGGTGAAGAACAGGTAGCTGCTTTCCGCTGTCATTCCCCGGGGCCCTCGATCCGTACCTGACACCACATTAGCGCCAGCGCTCCGCCCAGGCGTCCAGCACCTTGCTGGAATAGGTATGGCGGCCGTAACTGCCATTGTAATAGGCCAGCGCGTTGGCCAGGTTGCCCTCGGCCTTGCCGATATAGTGTTTGAGGATGGTGCAGCCGTAGCGCAGGTTGGTGTCCATATCGATCAGGTTGTCCTCCGGGCGGCCGATTTCGTTTTTCCAGAAGGGCATCACCTGCATCATCCCCTGGGCACCGACGCGGGATACGGCGTAGGGATCGAAGGCGCTCTCTATCTGGATGACGGCGAGCACGATTTCCGGACGCAGGCCGGCCAGGGTGGCCTCGCGGTGCACCGCTTTCAGTACGTGCATACGGTCCTGGGGCTCGTCGATATAGCGGGCCAGCGGCTGGGATTTGGCCATCAGCCAGACTTCCGCGTCGAAGCGGTCGGTGAAACTGTCGGCCCCGGTCACCGCCTCTTTCAGGGCGCGCTTCAGCGCCGGGTCGATATCCGGCGCCGACTGGGCCACAGCGGGCAGGCACAGCAGCAGGGTGAGCAGGGTTTTTCTTATCATGGGCGGGATTTTACGAAAAGGCGCGGGGAAAGGGCAGGGGCAATTGTGGATTGCCGGTCGTGCCGGACCCGATTCCGGGACCGGGGGGCCGGATCGAGTCCTGCATCGGGTGCGGGGGTTGTCGGGGTTCGCGGCGCTCGCCCCAAGCTGCGCTCGAATCAGCCGTCGAGCTTTTTCAGCAGCACTTCCTCCAGCTGCGATTCCGCAAACTCCTGGCTCTCGGCATCCCGGCGCCCCTTGTATTCCACCACGCCCTTTTCCAGGCCGCGGTCGCCGACCACGATGCGGTGCGGGATACCGGTAAGCTCTACGTCGGCGAGCATGGCGCCCAGGCGGGCCTTGGGTTCGTCCATCAGCAGCACGTCGACGCCTTTTGCGCGCAGGGATTCGTACAGGTGTTCGCACTTCTCCCGCACCCGGTCGCTCTTGTGCATGTTGATCGGCACGATCGCCAACTGGAAGGGGGCGATGGCGTCGGGCCAGATGATGCCGGCGTCGTCGTGGTTCTGCTCGATGGCGGCGGCGACGATGCGGGATACGCCGATGCCGTAGCAGCCCATATCCATCCGCTGTTCCTTGCCGTTCTCGTCCAGCACCGTGGCGTTCATGGCTCGGCTGTATTTGTCGCCTAGCTGGAAGATATGGCCCACCTCGATACCGCGTTTGATCTCCAGGCTGCCCCGGCCGTCCGGGCTGGGATCGCCGGCGACCACGTTGCGCAGGTCCTCGACCCGGCCCAGCGGGGTGTCGCGGTCCCAGTTGACGCCGGTGTAGTGGTAGTCGTCCAGGTTGGCACCGCAGACGAAATCCGCCAGGTGGGCGGCGGCGCGGTCGACGATGGTATCTATCTTCAGGCCTACCGGGCCCAGGGAGCCGATGCCGCAGCCGAGCTCTTTGGCAATGCGCTCCTCGGGCGCGAATTCCAGCGGGCTGGCGATGCCCGGCAGTTTTTCCGCTTTCAGTTCGTTCAGTTCGTGGTCGCCGCGCAGTACCAGCGCCACCAGCGGGGCCGCGTTTTCCGGTTCCGGGCTTTCTTCTCCGCACTCGCCGAGCACGATCAGTGTCTTGACCGACTGCACCGGATCCGCTTTCAGGAAGTCGCTCACGGCGGCGATGGTTTTCTGCCCCGGCGTGTGCACCTGCTGCATGTCTTTTGTGGCTGCCGGGCGCTCGCCGGTGGGTGCGGCGGCTTCCGCCAGTTCCACGTTGGCGGCGTAGCGGCTCTCGGTAGAGAAGGCGATATCGTCCTCGCCGCTTTCCGCCAGCACGTGGAATTCGTGCGAACTGGAGCCACCGATGGCGCCGGTGTCCGCGAGCACCGGGCGGTAGTCCAGGCCGATGCGGTCGAAGATGCGGCAGTAGGCGCCGTGCATCGCATCGTAGGTCTCCTGCAGGGAGTCCGGGTCAATATGGAAGGAGTAGGCATCCTTCATGGTGAATTCCCGCGAGCGCATCACGCCGAAGCGCGGCCGTATCTCGTCGCGGAACTTGGTCTGGACCTGGTAGAAGTTGGCCGGCAGCTGTTTGTAGCTGTTGATCTCGTTGCGGATCAGGTCGGTGATCACTTCCTCGTGGGTGGGCCCCAGGCAGAAGGCGTTGTCGTGGCGGTCCCGCAGGCGCAGCAGCTCGGGGCCGTACTCCTGCCAGCGGCCGGACTCTTCCCACAGCTCCGCCGGCTGTACGACCGGCATCAGCACTTCCAGCGCGCCGGCATTGTCCATCTCCTCGCGCACGATGCGCTCCACTTTGCGCAGCACCCGCAGGCCGGTCGGTAGCCAGGTGTACAGGCCGGAGGCGAGGCGGCGGATCATGCCGGCGCGCAGCATCAGCTGGTGGCTGATGACCACGGCGTCGCTGGGCGTTTCTTTCTGGGTGGCGATCAGGTAGCGGGATGCGCGCATAGGGTCGTGTTCTGTTTGTGTTGCTTCGGGGGCGGGTATTCTACGGCATTTGGCGGGGAGGGGAGGAGTGGTCGGTGGCCGGTAATCGGGGCGCGCTCGCCACTGACCACCGGCCACCAACCATCAGAAGCCTCAGGACTCGGCCATTTCCTTCAGCTTCTTCAGCGGGCGCACCTTGACCTGGGTGCTGGCCGGTTTGGCCTTGAACATGGTCTCTTCGCCGGTGAAGGGGTTGATGCCCTTGCGCGCTTTCTTGGCCGGCTTCTTCACGGTGGTGATCTTGAGCAGGCCCGGTAGGGCGAACTCGCCCACGGAGCGCTTCTTCACGTGGCTGTGGATCACGTCGTTCAGCTCGTCCAGAACCGACTGGACCTGCTTGCGGGTCAGGTCGGTATTCTCGGCGATCTGGTTGAGGATCTGGGTCTTGGTGTATTTTTCCTTGACCGCCTTCACCTTCTTGGCCGGGGCGGCGGCCTTCTTGGCTGCGGTCTTCTTGGCGGGTGCTTTCTTAGCTGCTTTTTTCTTTGCGGCCATGAGTAGCTTCCTTCTCTGATCGTGTTTTCCAGTGAGAGTGTGTTCGTACGCCCGTTACGTTACCGCGGGAGCCCCGGGGGTACGCAACAGGTGTTGGGGCAAGTATATATAGTTTTTGTTCGCCCGCACGGGAAAATACGGGAAAAATAGTGCTTTTTTACACATTTTTGGGGGCCGGACCGCATCTTCATGCTTCATATATGGTGTATCCATTGCCTCTTGCCGCCACTGCTTCTTCCGGCTGGGGGGGTCATGTATAATCTGCGCCCCTTAAAAGTACCGGGTATTGACCAATGCCGATCTACGAATACCAGTGCAAAGCCTGCGGCCACGAAATGGAGAAGCTGCAGCGGATGAGTGACGCTCCCCTGACGGACTGCCCGGCCTGTGAGCGGGCCGAACTGCGCAAGAAGATCTCCGCGGCGGGCTTCCGCCTCAAGGGCGGGGGATGGTACGAGACCGATTTCAAGACCGGTGGCAAGAAGAACCTGGCCGGCGACGCGGCCAAAGCCGGGTCCGGGCCGGCGGCGGACAAACCGGCCGCGAGCTGACGCCGGGGCAGGGACAGGCGGGTCCAGTGGGCCGTGCGCAAAGTTCTGTAACAGTTCGCTGCGCCAGAACGCCCGGCTCTGCGTTGAGAAAGCTCGAAATAGAACCACTATTCCAGCGCTTTCTCGCCCTGATCTGGACGTTTTGGCTGGGCTCCTTTGCTACAGAACTTCACACACGGCCCACTGGGGGCCCAGAATCAACTTTCGACAACGGGAATTTGCATCCATGCGCACCGACTACTGTGGCGCCCTTCGCTCTGCGGATATTGACCGCACTGTAACCCTCTGCGGCTGGGTGGACCGCCGCCGCGATCACGGCGGGGTCATCTTCATCGACCTGCGCGACCGCGACGGTATCGCCCAGGTGGTGTTCGATCCGGACGCCGGGTCGCACTTCGAGAAGGCCGACCGGGTGCGCAGCGAGTATGTACTGAAGGTAACCGGCCGCGTGCGCGCCCGGGCCGCCGAGGCGGTGAACCCGAATATGGGCACCGGCGAAATCGAGATCTACGGCACGGAGCTGGAGATTCTCAATACCGCCGAAACCGTGCCCTTCCAGTTGGACGAGCACACCGCGGTGGGCGAGGACGTGCGCCTCAAGTACCGCTACCTGGACCTGCGCCGCACCGAGATGCAGCACAACCTGCGTTTCCGCTCCAAGCTGACCACCGCCATCCGCAATTACCTGGACGGCGAGGGCTTCCTGGATATCGAGACCCCGATCCTCACCCGCGCCACCCCCGAGGGGGCCCGCGACTACCTGGTGCCGAGCCGCACCCACGGGGGCAAGTTCTTCGCCCTGCCGCAGTCGCCGCAGTTGTTCAAACAGCTGCTGATGGTGTCCGGTTTCGACCGCTACTACCAGATCGCCAAGTGCTTCCGCGACGAGGACCTGCGCGCGGATCGCCAGCCGGAATTCACCCAGATCGATATCGAGACCGCCTTCCTCGACGAGGCCGGCATCATGTCCGTCACCGAGGGCATGGTGCGCAGCCTGTTCAGCGAGTTGAAAGGCGTGGAGCTGGGCGAGTTCCCGCGTATGACCTATTACGAGGCGATGCTCAAGTACGGCTCCGACAAGCCGGACCTGCGCATTCCGCTGGAGATGGTCGAGATCAAGGACCTGATGACCGAGGTGGACTTCAAGGTCTTCTCCGGCCCCGCCAACGACCCGAAGGGCCGTGTGACCGCGCTCAAGGTGCCCGGCGGCAACGACAAGCTGACCCGCAAGCAGATCGACGACTACACCAAGTTTGTCGGCATCTACGGCGCCAAGGGACTGGCCTATATCAAGGTCAACGACAAGTCCGACCTCGAGGGCGGATTGCAGTCGCCGATCGTCAAGTTCCTGCCCAACGAGACCCGCGCGGCGATTCTCGATCGGCTGGAGGCCGAGAACGGCGACCTGATCTTCTTCGGCGCCGACAAGGCCAAGGTGGTTTCCGAGGCCCTGGGCGCACTGCGCTGCAAGCTGGGCGAGGACCTGGAGCTGTACACCCGCGACTGGGCCCCGCTGTGGGTCGTGGACTTCCCCATGTTCGAGGAAGACGATAACGGCGGCCTGACCTCGCTGCACCACCCATTCACCGCCCCCTCCTGCTCGCCGGAGCAACTGGAGGAGAATCCGTTGGAGGCGCTGTCGCGGGCCTACGACATGGTGTTGAACGGCACCGAACTGGGCGGCGGTTCCATCCGTATCCACGACCAGTCCATGCAGGAATCGGTATTCCGCGTGTTGGGTATCGGCGAGCAGGAGCAGCGGGAGAAATTCGGCTTCCTGCTGGATGCGCTCAAGTACGGCGCGCCGCCCCACGGCGGCCTGGCCTTCGGCCTCGATCGGCTGGTGATGTTGATGACCGACAGCGATTCGATCCGCGATGTGATTGCCTTCCCGAAAACCCAGAGCGCGGCCGATGTGATGACCGATGCGCCGGGCACAGTGGAGAACAGGCAGTTGCGGGAGCTGAATATCCGCCTGCGCCAGAAGGAAGAGAAAATCAGTTAACAGTCGTCATTCCGGCGCATGCCGGAATCCAGTGTCTTCTGGTCCCCGGCCGCGCCGGGGGAGCGGGAAAATTGTAAAAGCCACAGCGGAGAAATACCGGAGAAAATAATGGCTGGACACAGTAAATGGGCCAACATCAAACACCGCAAGGCGGCCCAGGATGCCAAACGCGGCAAGATTTTCACCAAGATCATCCGCGAGCTGACCGTGGCCGCCAAGGGCGGCCCCAACCCGGATGACAACCCCGCCCTGCGCACCGCCATCGACAAGGCGCTGGGCGCCAACATGAAGAAGGACACCATCGACAAGGCCGTCGCCCGCGGCGCCGGCAATGCCGAGGGAGACAACTACGAGGCCTGCACCTACGAGGGTTACGCCGTCGGCGGTGTCGCCATCCTGGTGGAGTGCCTCACCGACAACCGCAACCGCACAGTGAGCGAGGTGCGCCACGCCTTCACCAAGCGCGGCGGCAACCTGGGCACCGACGGCTCCGTGGCCTATCTCTTTACCCGCAAGGGCCAGATGTACTACGAATCCGGCACCGATGAAGAGGCCCTGATGGAGGCGGCCCTGGAGGCCGGCGCCGACGATATCGAGACCAACGACGACGGCAGCATCGAGCTCACCACCGAGTTCCAGGACTATATGCCGGTCAAGGACGCCCTGACCGAAGCCGGCTTCAAGCCGGACGGCGCCGAGATCGCCATGATCCCGTCCACCACCATTCCGTTGGAGAAAGACGGCGCCGAGAAGGTGCTGGCGCTGGTGGATATGCTGGAAGACCTGGACGACGTACAGAATGTCTATACCAATGCGGATATCCCGGAAGAGGTGATGGCCGAGTTGGGGTGATATTGTCGGGACCCGGGCGGTGCGCGCGGCGCACCCTACGACCCCCCCGAACTTCGAAAGAGTAGCTCCCCTCTCCCTCTGGGAGAGGGGCCGGGGGAGAGGGCCGGACCTGCGCCCCGGAATCGCCGGCCTTCCATCGCCAACTTGACGCCTCCCGCCCACCTTGGGAAACTCCCGCCACTATATAAACGTACAGGGATATAGCCTGTGACCCGAATCCTGGGCATAGACCCCGGCTCGCGCAAAACCGGCTACGGCCTGATCGATGTGCAGCGCGGCAAGGCCGCCTATGTCGCCAGCGGCGTGATCCGCATTCCCGACGGGCCACTGCCGGAACGTCTCAAGCTCATTTTCGACGCGGTCAGCCAGATAGCGGAGCAGCACGCCCCCGGGCAGATGGCGATCGAGAATGTGTTCATGGCCAAGAGCGCCGGATCGGCGCTCAAACTGGGCCAGGCCCGCGGCGCCGCCATCGTCGCCGCCGTCAATGCGGACCTGCTGGTCTCCGAGTACGAGGCGCGCAAGGTCAAGCAGGCCGTGGTGGGTAACGGTGCAGCGGACAAGCTGCAGGTGCAGCATATGGTCAAGACCCTGCTGAACCTGCCCGCGTCGCCGCAGGAGGACGCCGCCGACGCCCTGGCGGTGGCCCTGTGCCATATGCACACCTCCCAGACCCTGCTGCAGACCGCCGGCGGTGGTGGTGCCCGGGGGCGCTTCCGCCGCGGGCGATTAAGTATTCGATAGTCAGATGCGAAGGCGCTGCTGCGGATAGTCCCTTGCGGGACTGTCGGCGAGAGGGACCTCGCCGACAAGCCTCCAGGGATGGATTCACGGCGTGTCCCGCAAGGGACTATCCGCAGCAGCGCCGCCCCGGAGCCAGAAAAGAACAACCCGGAACCAGAGAAAGAATGATAGGAAGACTCAGCGGCACCCTCGCCGCCGTTCAACCGCCGAACATGCTGGTGGATGTACAGGGGATCGGCTACGAAGTGCTGGCTCCCATGACCACCATTTTCGAATTGCCGCCCCTGGGCCAGCCGGTGCAGTTGCACACCCACCTGGCGGTGTCGGAAACCGCCCAGACCCTGTACGGCTTTATCCGCGACGCCGACCGCCAGCTGTTCCGCACCCTGATCAAGGTCAATGGTGTGGGGCCCAAGATGGCGCTGGCGATTCTGTCTGGCCTGGACGGTGCCGCGCTGTCCCGCTGTGTGGCGGAGGACAATGTCGGCGCGCTGGTCAAGGTGCCTGGCGTGGGCAAGAAGACCGCTGAGCGCCTGATTATCGAGCTGCGCGACAAGCTGGCGCCGCAGTTTGGCGATTCGAACGATATCCCGCTGATGACCGCGTCCGCCGAACCGAAAGTGGATTGTGCCGGCGAGGCCGAGAGCGCCCTGGCCGCACTGGGCTACAAGCCCACCGAGGCCAGCAAGATGGTGGCCCGCGCCAGCAAGGAGCAGCCGGACGCCGACAGCGCCACGCTGATCCGCCTGGCGCTGAAGGGCCTGGCGCCGGCATGATGGGTGGTCGGTGGTCTGTGAATGATGATGTAGGGGCGAGCACAGGGTTTGCCCCTACGACAGATATTGTGCTCGCGGGGGAAAATGATGATTGAAGCCGACCGCCTGATCGCCCCGGAGCCCCAGGGCCCTTCCGGCCAGGAAGAACAGTACGACCGTGCCGTGCGCCCGAAAAAAATGGCGGATTACGTCGGCCAGCCGGTGGTGCGCGAGCAGATGGAGATCTTTATCCAGGCCGCCAGGCTGCGCGACGAGGCCCTGGATCACACACTGGTGTTCGGCCCGCCGGGCCTGGGCAAGACCACCCTGGCGAATATCATCGCCGCAGAGATGGGGGTGGCCATCAAGACTACCTCCGGCCCGGTACTGGAGAAAGCCGGCGACCTGGCCGCGATCATGACCAACCTCGAGTCGGGGGACGTGCTGTTTATCGACGAGATCCACCGCCTCAGTCCCCATGTGGAGGAGGTGCTCTATCCGGCAATGGAGGATTACCAGCTGGATATCATGATCGGGGAGGGCCCGGCGGCGCGCTCGATCAAGCTGGACCTGCCGCCGTTCACCCTGGTGGGCGCTACCACGCGCGCGGGATTGCTGACGTCGCCGCTGCGCGACCGCTTCGGCATAGTGCAGCGCCTGGAGTTTTACGGCGTCGAGGACCTGACCAGTATCGTGCGCCGCTCCGCCGGCCTGATGGGGGTGGAGACGGACGCCGGCGGCGCCCTGGAAGTGGCCCGCCGCGCCCGCGGTACGCCGCGGATCGCCAACCGCCTGCTGCGCCGGGTGCGCGACTACGCCGAGGTGAAGGGCAATGGCAAGGTGGATGCGGCCATCGCCGACGCCGCACTGAACATGCTCAATGTGGATGCCAGCGGCTTCGACCAGCTCGACCGGCGGATGCTGCTGGCCGTGATGGAGAAGTTCGACGGCGGCCCGGTGGGGGTGGACAGCCTCGCCGCGGCGGTCAGCGAGGAGCGGGACACCCTCGAGGATGTGATAGAGCCCTACCTGATCCAGCAGGGCTACGTGGCGCGCACCCCCCGCGGGCGGGTGGCCACGGGGCTGGCGTACGAGCATTTCGGGATACCGAAGCCGGATAGATTGTTCGGGACCCGGGACCCGGGACCCGGAACCCGGGGAAAAGCGCCGGAGCGCGAATAAAGCAAAGAGGGCGGTCTCGCCGGAGCGTAGGGTGCGCCGTGCGCACCGTCCGGCCGGCGCACCCTGCTCGAGCCCCGAAAAAAGCCACCCGACCAACGGACACCCAGAACCACCCACAGAACGATAACGAACCCCATGACCGAACCCTTCACCCTCCCCATCCGCGTCTATATCGAAGACACGGACGCGGGCGGAATCGTCTACTACGTGAATTACCTGAAGTATATGGAGCGCGCGCGCACAGAATTCATGCGTTCGTTGGGCTATGATAAGCCCGCCATGCCGCAGCAGGGGCTGTTGCTGGTGGTGCACTCGGCGGAGATCCAGTACCGCCGCTCGGCCTGGCTGGACGATTCGTTGCGGGCCACGGCGGCGGTTGGCAAACTGGGACGCGCCGGGATGACCTTTGAACAAAAAATATGGCGCGACGATGAAATTATCTGCGAGGGCGCGGTCAAAGTGGCCTGCGTCGCGGATGACAACCGCAGGCCCTGCGCGCTACCCAAACCCATTTACTCAGCATTAAAGGCAGCTTGTTAAAAAATGAACGCCGGTGAACAACTTTCCCTGTGGGGGCTGATACAGAACGCCAGCCTGCTGGTGCAGCTGGTCATGTTGCTACTGCTGCTGGCCTCGGTCATTTCCTGGGTCATGATCATTCAGCGCGGTTTCTACCTGTCCCGCGCCCGCAAGGCGCTGATCAAGTTCGAGCGCCGCTTCTGGTCCGGTGCCGACGTCAACCAGCTGTTCCGAGAGGGCAACGCACGCGCCGAGCGCGGCGGGACCGACGGCGTCGAATCCCTGTTCCGCGCCGGCTTCACCGAGTTCACCCGCCTGCGCCAGCAGGGCCGCAGCAGCCCCGAGGCAGTGATGGAGGGCACCGAGCGCGCCATGCGCGTGGCCATGTCCCGCGAACAGGAAAAGGCGGAGATGAACCTGCCGTTCCTCGCCAGTGTGGGCTCGGTGAGCCCCTATATCGGCCTGTTCGGCACCGTCTGGGGCATCATGAACTCCTTCCGCAGCCTGGCCACCATGCACCAGGCGACCATTGCCACGGTGGCGCCGGGTATCAGTGAGGCACTGGTGGCCACTGCCATGGGCCTGTTCGCGGCGATTCCGGCGGTGATGGCCTACAACCGCTACTCGGCCAAGGCGGAGTGGCTGCTGTCCAGCTACGAGACCTTCGCCGAGGAGTTCTCCTCGATCCTGCACCGCAAAGTGCACTCCAGCTGAGTGGATAGACGACCCCTATGAGTGTGTTTCGCAAGGGACCCAAGAAAAAGCTGGTATCGGAAATCAACGTCGTCCCCTATATCGACGTGATGCTGGTGCTGTTGATCGTCTTCATGGTGACCGCGCCACTATTGATGCAGGGGGTCAAGGTGGACCTGCCCAACGCGCCCTCGGCACCGATCGACGATACGGACGACGAGCCGCTGATCGTCTCGGTGCGCGCCGACGGTACCTACTACCTGAACCTGGGCGAGGACGAGAAAGCGGCCAAGCCCCTGGAGGAAATCGGGGAAACTGTCGCCAAGGTTCTGCGTCAAAAACCCGAGACGCCGGTGTTGGTCTGGGGCGATACCGAGGCCAAATACGGCCTGATCGTCGGCGCCATGACCCACTTGCAGCGGGCGGGTGCGCCCAGCGTGGGGCTGGTCACCGAGCCGCCACAGGAATAGCGTCATATGCGGGCCAATTCCTATGTATTGCCTGTTGTCGTCAGCCTGCTGTTCCACGGGTTGCTGATCGCCGTGCTCGGTTTTGGCTGGGAGGCGACCGAGGAGCCCGAGCGCACCATGCCGCAGTTCGTGCAGGCGAAACTGGTTACGGTTGACGCCACGGTAAAAAAGAAAAAGGCGCCAAAGAAGGTAGATTTGCGCGAGAAACGACGCCAGCAGGAGCTGGAGCGCCAGCGCAAGGCGGAAGCGGAGAAAAAGCGCCGAGCCGCCCTCGAGCGCAAGAAAAAGGCCGAGGCGGAAAAGAAGCGCAAGGCCGAGGCCGAGCGCAAACGCAAGGCGGCGGAGGAAAAGGCCCGGCGCGAGAAAGAACGCAAGGAGCGCGAGCGCCGGGAGCAGCGGGAGCGCGAACGCCAGAGTGCCTTTGACGAGGCGCTCGAAGACGAGGAAGAACTGCTCGACGCGCGAGAGGACGCCCAGGCGGTGATGTCCATCGCCCAGGCTATCCAGCAGCGTATCGAAGCGGTCTGGAGCCTGCCGCCCAGCGCGCGCAATGGTATGGTGACCGAAGTACGGATCAGCTTTGTGCCCACCGGTCGTGTGGTGGCCGCCGATGTCACCGAAAGCAGCGGCAACGCCGCCCTGGACCGCTCGGTGCTCAATGCGGTGCGGAAGGTCGAGGTCTTTCCGGAGGTCAAGGATCTGGCCCGCGAGGAACCGGCGCTGTTCGAGCGCGAAGTACGTACCACGAGATTGATTTTCAGAGTCGAAGGCCTGCGCCAATGATCAAAAAACTCAAGTTGTCCTTGATAGTCATTTTTGCCAACTGCCTGCTGGTGGTCGCCGCCCAGGCGCAGTTGGTGGTGGAAATTTCCGGGGATGTCCAGGATCCCACCCCGATTGCCATATCGCCGTTCGGCTGGTCCGGCAGCGGGGTGCTGTCCGAGGATGTGTCCGAAATCGTCTCCGCGGACCTGCGCCGCAGCGGCCTGTTTGACCCGGTGCCGCGCGAGGACATGCTGTCCTTTCCCAAGACGCCGGAAAATGTGGCGTATCGCGATTGGCGAATCCTGGGAACCGAATACGTGGTAACGGGTCGTATAGAGCCCCAGGCGGGCGGCTACCTGCTGACCTTCGATCTGGTGAATATCTTCGGACAGAGCAAGATGTTCACCAAGCAGGTCAGGGGGAGCGGCCAGCAGCTCAGGGATATGGCGCACCGCGCGGCGGACGAGATCTTCGAGGCGATCACCGGCATTCGCGGTGCTTTCTCCACGGAGATGCTCTACGTACAGGAGACGACCCGCGGCGGTCGCCCCAGCTACGCGCTGATGCGGGCGGATATCGATGGAGCGCGGGCGCGGGAAGTGCGCCGTTTCGATCAGCCGGTGATGTCGCCGATGTGGTCGCCGGACGGCCAGGAAGTGGCCTATGTCTCCTTCGAAACCGGCCGCCCGGCGATCTTCCGTGAAAACCTGCAGACCGGGGCGCGCCAGCAGTTGACCGACTTCGAGGGGATCAACAGCTCGCCGACCTGGTCGCCGGATGGAACCAAACTGGCGATGGTGCTATCGAAAGACGGCAATCCGGAGATCTATGTTCTGGACCTGAATACCGGTCGGTTTAAACGGATGACGCGGCACTTTGCCATCGACACCGAGCCGAACTGGATGCCGGACGGTAAATCACTGGTTTTCACTTCAGATAGGGGAGGTAAGCCACAAATTTATGAATTGACCCTTGCCACCGGTCAAGTGGACCGCTTAACCTTCGATGGCGACTACAACGCAAGGCCGCGGGTATCGCCGGATGGGAAAACGCTGGTCATGGTGCATCGCAGCAGGGGAGTTTTCACGATTGCTACGATGGATATCGAGTCCGGCAGAATGCGTGTTCTCACGGAGACGAGCTTGGATGAGTCCCCCAGCATTGCACCCAACGGCGCGATGCTGATGTATGCCACCAAGCGGGGGGATAAGGGAATTCTGGCAGCGGTATCGCTGGATGCCGGCGGTAAGTACAACCTGCCGTCCCAACGGGGGGATGTTCGCGAACCGGCGTGGTCGCCATACTTTGATTGATTGGGGTGCTCGTTCGATTGGGCTGAGGCCTTCGGCGGGTATGGATTCAGAGACAAAGAAGTCTTTCAGGATTTTTCTATAACACAAAATAGCGGAGTTGCTTATGTTGAAATCAGTAAAAACCGGCCTGGGTCTGGCCTGCGTTCTGGCGGTAACGGCCGGTTGTTCCAGCACCGATACCGACGACAGCGCACAACAGGAAATGACCCAGCAGCCGCAGGAGCCGGTGGTGGATACCCCGCCCGAGCCGAAAGAAGCCATGCCGCTGGACAATATCGTCTACTTCGATTTTGACCAGTCCCTGCTGAAGCCGGATACCCGTGAGCTGCTGATTCAGCACGCCGATCGCCTGCGCGGCACCACCCAGAACGTACGCCTGGAAGGTCATGCCGACGAGCTGGGCACCCGCGAGTACAACCTGGCCCTGGGTGAGCGCCGCGCCAACGCCGTGCGCGATTTCCTGGTGCTGCAGGGCGTGGACGCCAACAGCCTGGAAGTGATCAGCTACGGCGAAGAGCGCCCGGCCCAGTCTGGTTCCAGCGAGAGTGCTCGCGCGATGAACCGTCGTGTTGTGATCGTAAAATAATCGTGTAAGCTGCCAACGATGGCTTTGACGATTAAACAGATCGCGATTGCCGCAGCCGCCCTGGCTGCGGCATCGCCCGTATTCTCCCAGGCGCCGATTGTCGACCTGTCCGGTGACGACAGGGCGCAATCGACGTCTTCCTCCCCGGATACCACCAGTTCCGAACCCGCCTACCGGGAAACCCGGATGGCGCGGGCATCGGCTCCCGCCCCGCGCGCCCAGAGCGATCAGCAGGCGGACGCCTACTACCAGATGCAGGTACTGCAGCAGGAAGTCCAGGAGTTGCGCGGCACGGTGGAAGAGCTGCGCCACGAGGTAAAGCGCCTCAAGCAGCAGCGCACCGACGACTATATGGATCTGGACAGGCGCATTTCCCGCCTTTCGGGCAATGGGCCCGTCGGGATCCCGCCCGGCGGCGGTGATTCCGAAGGCAATGACGCCTCGAGCCCGGCGCAGCAGCCCGGCAGTGAGTCGGCGGCCGCCAGTGAAGAGGAGCGCGACCGCTACCAGGCCAGCTTTGGCCTCGCTCGCGACGGCGACTACGATGGCGCCAGTGCCGAGTTCGAGAAGCTGCTCGAGGACTTCCCCGACGGCCAGTATGCCCCCAATGCCAACTACTGGCTGGGTGAGATAGCGTTGGTGCAGGGCAACCTGGAAGAGGCGCGCCAGTGGTTTGTGGCGTTGCTGGACGGCTATCCCGATTCCACCAAGGTCTGGGACGGCCGCTACAAGCTGGGCACTGTTTACCACCAGTTGGGCGAAGAGCAGAAGGCCCGCGAACTGCTGGAGCAGGTCGCCGCCAGCGACGCCCGGGCCTCCGGCCTGGCCAAGAAGTATCTGGAGCAGAACTTCTGAACACCCGGGATCCGGGCGGTGCGCACGGCGCACCCTACACTTCCCCCCAAAGTCCGAAAAAGTAGCTCTCCTCTCCCACCGGGACAAATTTGACTGGATCAAATTTGGGCGCCGAAGGCGCCCGCTAAGCGGGCGAGCGCCAGGGATGGCGCGAGTCAGTGGGGCCGGGGGAGAGGGCATAGAAGAGCCCGGTGGTTCCCATGCCCCCGATGTTGGACTTTCGCGGGTTGGGAAGAGGCTGGCGGACCAGTCTCGAAGCCTCCCGCTGGTTTTTTAACCACAAAACCTCTATGATCCCGCGCCCGGGCGGCATGTGCCGTCCGGGCGTTTTCTATTGTGGTAGCAATGACTGACTTGACCGCGGAGTCGCTCCGCATCACCGAGATCTTCTATTCCCTGCAGGGGGAGGCGCGGGAGTCCGGCTACCCGACGGTATTCGTGCGCCTAACCGGCTGCCCGCTGCGCTGTACCTACTGCGACTCCGAGTACGCCTTCCATGGCGGCGAGCGCATGACCCTGGCGCAGATCCTGCAGGAGGTGAAGAGCCACCCGGCGCGCCATGTCTGTGTCAGCGGCGGCGAGCCGCTGGCCCAGCCCAACTGCCTGCCGCTGCTGACGGCGCTGTGCGACGCCGGCTACCGGGTATCCCTGGAAACCGGCGGTGCCATGCCGGTGGGGGCCGTGGACACTCGCGTGTCGCGGGTGGTCGACCTGAAGACGCCGGCCTCCGGCGAACAGCACCGCAATCGCATGGACAATATCGACGTCCTCACCGGGCGCGACCAGATCAAGTTCGTGATCTGCGATCGCTCGGATTTCGACTGGGCCAGCTTCACCGTCGACCGCTACCGGCTGACCGAACGGGTGGGGGAAGTGCTCTTCTCTCCCAGCTACGAACAGGTCCCGCCGCGACAACTGGCCGAGTGGATCCTCGAGGCCGGCCTGCCGGTGCGCATGCAACTGCAGATGCACAAGCTGCTCTGGGGCGATGTTCCCGGGGTGTAGCTTGGTAGCTTGCTGCGGACTGGGCGCGCGGTGCACCCTGGAATTCCCCGAAATCTGAACGCATAGCTCCCCTACTCCCTCCGGGAGAGGGGCCGGGGGAGAGGGCGGCGGGTTTGGCACCCAATCCTATCCCCTGAACACTGATTCACGAGGAAATCATGACCACGAAAAAAGCCGTAGTCCTGCTATCCGGCGGCCTGGATTCCGCCACTGTACTGGCGATGGCCCGCGCCGAGGGCTTCGAATGCTACGCGCTGGGCTTCGACTACGGCCAGCGCAGCAGCGCCGAACTGGCGGCCGCCCGGCGGGTGGCCGCCGATCAGGAGACCCGCGAACACAAGGTGGTACAACTGGGCCTGGGCGCCATCGGCGGCTCTGCGCTGACCGACGACAGCATCGACGTACCGGAGGAGGAGACCGGCGGTATTCCGGTGACCTATGTACCGGCGCGCAATACCGTATTCCTGTCCATCGCCCTGGGCTGGGCCGAGGTGCTGGGAGCGCAGGATATCTTCGTCGGTGTCAATGCGGTGGACTACTCCGGCTACCCGGATTGTCGCCCGGAATATATAGAGGCCTTCGAAAAGACAGCCAACCTGGCCACGCGGGCCGGTGTGGAGGGGCGCGGCCTCAGGATCCGCGCGCCGCTGATGGAAATGTCCAAGGCGGATATCGTGCGCCGCGGCACCGAACTGGGAGTGGACTACAGTTTGACGGTATCCTGCTATCAGGCACGGCCGGACGGCGCCGCCTGCGGCCGCTGCGACAGCTGCCGCCTGCGGGCGGCCGGTTTCACCGAGGCCGGCCTGGCGGACCCGACGATCTACGCGGGTTGACTGCAGGAGCCTGCAATGCGGCGCTAACCCCTTAAATTCTTTGAATTTTTACCGCCGGGTATTGTCTTTTGGAAATAGATCCGTAAGATACGCAGCTCCTCGACAGCGAGGCATCAACGGGTCGTTAGCTCAGTTGGTAGAGCAGTTGGCTTTTAACCAATTGGTCGCTGGTTCGAATCCAGCACGACCCACCATCTTTCCGGAAGGGCCGCCACTGGCGGCCCTTCCTGTATGGATTGCAGCGCCGCGGGCGTTGCTTTTCGGCAGCAGATCAGTATGATGCGCTCCTCTTTTGCGGGTCGTTAGCTCAGTCGGTAGAGCAGTTGGCTTTTAACCAATTGGTCGCTGGTTCGAATCCAGCACGACCCACCATTCCCCCTTGTATCCTCCGTCCGTTTCGCGCGTACGCGAATTTGAGATCTGCACAGGTGCCGTCTTACACTCTGGGCCCGGGCTGCAACAGTCTGGTCACAAAAGGCTATAATGCGCGCTTTTCCACTGGTGACAGGTAATCATGACCGAGAAGTTGGTTCCCACAGAAGACGTCGATTCCCGCTCCGGTTCCAGGTCGATAGTGCAGGCCCACCTGGCCGAGCCGGCTGTACACGAGTACAGCGAGGACGAGTTGCAGCTGTGGCGCGAGCGCATCAAGCGCCTGCTGAAGGAACAGAACGCGGTGCTGGTGGCCCACTACTACACGGATCCGCTGATCCAGGCACTGGCGGAGGAGACCGGTGGCTGCGTGTCGGATTCACTGGAGATGGCGCGCTTCGGCGCCGAACACCAGGCGGACACGCTGATCGTGGCCGGGGTGAAATTCATGGGCGAGACCGCCAAGATCCTGACGCCGGAAAAGCGCGTATTGATGCCCACCCTGGAAGCCACCTGTTCCCTGGATATCGGCTGTCCGCCGGAGGAGTTTTCCGCCTTCTGCGATGCCAACGCCGACCGCACCGTGGTCGTCTATGCGAACACTTCAGCGGCGGTAAAGGCGCGCGCCGACTGGGTGGTAACCTCCAGTATCGCGCTGGATGTGGTGGATCACCTGGACGCGCAGGGCGAGAAGATCCTGTGGGCGCCGGACAAGCACCTGGGTAGCTATGTGCAGCGGGAAACCGGCGCGGACGTGCTGCTGTGGGACGGTTCCTGCATCGTGCACGAGGAATTCAAGGCCAAGGGCGTACAGGACCTGAAGGCCATGTACCCGGATGCCGTGGTGCTGGTGCACCCGGAATCGCCGGCGGCGGTGGTGGAACTGGCGGATGTGGTGGGTTCCACTTCGCAGATCATCAATGCGGCCAGGACGCGCCCGGAAAAGCGCTTTATCGTCGCCACTGACCAGGGCATCTTCTACAAGATGCAGCAGCAGTGCCCGGACAAGGAGCTGATCGTCGCCCCCACCGCCGGTGCCGGCGCCACCTGTCGCAGCTGCGCCAACTGCCCGTGGATGGCGATGAACGGGCTTGAAAACCTCTGCGGGGTGCTGGAGCGCGGCGACAACGAAATCCTGGTGGACCCGGACCTGGGCCGGCGCGCGATGATCCCGCTGCAGCGGATGCTGGACTTCCGCAAACCGCTGGACTAGGGCGAATGATGAATGCGGAATGATGACATATCTGCTCCCAGCAGATTTGTCATCATTCCGCATTCATCATTAAAGTTCCTTCGCCTCCCGCTGCATCTTCATTACATCCTTCAGCCGCTGTTCCAGGATCGCGTGGGTCTGGTAGTCGTTTTTGGCCAGGCGGATGCCGTGGCGGAGGTGCTGGGCGGCCTTGTCGAAGACGCCGTTGAGGATGTAGTACTCGGCGCGCGCCTCGTGTACACCGACGATATCCCCGGCCAGGCCGTGTGTCTCCGCCAGCAGGTACCAGACCGACGGGTCCTCGCGACGCACGCGGCTGTGTGTCTCCAGAAGGCGCTCCGCCGCCAGGTAATTGCCCGCCTTGAAATGGGCGTTGGCTAGGCCCATGGTCAGCGCGTGGTCGCCCGGCGCCTTGTCCAGGGCGGACTGCAGGCGCTCGATGGCGGTGTCGTAGGCGTTGCGGGTGATGTCGATATCGGCCCGAGCCAGTACATAGGTGTTCTTGTCCGGTCGCGCATCCAGTAGCGGCTGCAGGGTCTCCAGCGCATAGTCGGGCTTGCCGGCGTCGATCTGCGCCAGCGCCAGGCCGTAGCGGGCCGCCTCCTCATTGTCATGGATACCGCGCAGTTCCGCCTGGAAGCGTTTGACCGCCTGTTGCGGCGTGTCCTCGGCCCTGACCCGGATACGCGCGCGCATCAGGTGGTAGTCGAGGCTGTCGGTGGTCTTTGTGTCCGGCATGCGATTGGCGCGCAAACGGGCATCGGCGATCCGCTTTTCGGTCACCGGGTGGGTCAGCAGGAATTCCGGGGGGCGGCGATAGTAGCGGGTGGCCCTGAGCATCTGCTCGAACATTTCCCCGGCCGCCTGCGGGTCGCGGCCGGATTTGGCCAGGGTCTGGATGCCTACCCGGTCCGCTTCCTTTTCGTTCTGGCGCGAGAAGCGCAGTTGGTTGTCCAGGGCCGCCGCCTGGGTCGCGGTCATGGCGGCGAGGCCTGCGTCGCCGCCGGCGGTGGCCGCCAGCACCAGCGCGCCCAGCATGCCGGCCAGGGTGGGAATGGTACTGTTGCGTTGCGCCTCCAGGGAGCGCGCATAGTGACGCTGGCTCAGGTGGCCCAGTTCGTGTGCCACCACCGACGCGAACTGGTCCTCGTTTTCGGCGAACAGGAACAGGCCGGTGTGGATCCCCATGACGCCGCCGGGGACGGCGAAGGCGTTCATGGTGTCGTTGTTGACCACCACCACATCGACGGCTTTGTCCTCGAGTGGGCTGTGTTCCGCCAGGCCTTTGACGGTCTCCTCCACATATTGCTGCAGCAGCGCATCGCTGGAGGTGGGCACCTGACTGCGGAACATGCGCAGCCACATCTGCCCCAGATCCTTCTCCCGCGCGTGGGAGACCAGGCCGCTGGTGGCGTCGCCGAGTTCGGGCAGTTGTATCCGATCCTCTTCCGCCAGTGCTGCCGGCGGCACACTGCCGAGCAGCAGCCCCATGCCCAGCGCTGCCAGGCCGCCGCTGATACGCTGTCGTAGCGGGCGGAGGCGGCTGTTTCTCTTCAGGTCGATCATCGGTTGTTACTGCTCGGTTTGTTCCGGGGATATCTCTGGGACAACTCTATGGCAACCTCGGCAAACTGTCGAGGTTTTGACCAGAGGGGTGGTAAAAGGTTCTAAGAGTTGTCGTCACCATCGCCGTTGAAAGAAATTGCGCGGGAGGTGGATTGACCCGGATTCCCGCGTCTTATACGCGTTATAATGCGCCCATCGAAAGACAGTGACCGCGCAGCCGATGACCGGACCTCCCGCCGATGACAATTTGTCCGCTGAAGGCTCTGCCGATCGGGACGCCGCCACCACCGTGGATGCCCGCGGCCTGCGGTGCCCTCAGCCGCTGCTGGCCATGCGTCGCGCACTGCGGGACTATCCTGCCGGCACGCTGCTGTGCGTGCTGGCCACGGACGAGGGATCCTGGCGCGATTTTCACAGTTTTGCCGAGCTGAGCGGCCGTGTCCTGCTGCGCGCGGAGCGCCGCGGGGATTGTTTTTACTACTGGCTGCGGGCCGGGCAATAGAAAGAGAACGCCGAATTTATGCTGACCATCGTCAAACACTGGGTTAACCGCTATTTCAGCCAGGAAGAGGTGGTATTGCTGGTCCTGTTGCTGCTGGCGGCCCTGGTGGTGCTGGCCACCCTGGGGCAGGTACTGGCGCCGGTGCTGGCGGCGTTGATCATCGCCTTCCTGTTGCAGGGCATGGTGCAGCGGCTGCAATCCTGGGGTGCCCCCCACTGGCTGGCGGTGAGTTTATCCTGCGTGGTGCTGGTGGGGACGGTCGTCGCGCTTTTCCTGGTGGTGCTGCCGATCATCTGGCGCCAACTGGTGCGCCTGTTCGCGGAACTGCCAAACATGATCGAGCGGGGGCAGGAGTTGCTACTGCTGTTGCCCGAGCGCTATCCGCGGCTGGTCTCCGCCGAGCAGATCGACGGAATCTTCAACACCATTGGCAGCGAATTGGGCAATGTGACCCAGACACTGCTGACCTTCTCCCTGGCCAACCTGCCGGTTCTCGCCGCTGTGTTGATCTACGCCGTGGTGGTGCCGCTGCTGGTATTTTTCTTCCTCAAGGATTCCGAGCGGCTGATCGGCTGGTGCACCTCCTTCCTGCCACATCGCCGACCCATGCTGCGCCAGATCTGGCACGAGATGAACGATCAGGTGGCCAACTATGTGCGCGGCAAGGTGATCGAGATCGGCATAGTGGCACTGATCAGCTACGCCGCCTTCCTGGCGCTGGGCGTCAACTACGCGCTGCTGCTGGCAGTGGCAGTGGGGCTCAGTGTGCTGATTCCCTATATCGGCGCCGCCGTGGTAACCATCCCGGTGGCCGCCATCGGCCTGTTCCAGTGGGGCTGGAGCAGTGAGTTCTTCTACCTGATACTGGCCTACGGCATCATCCAGCTTCTGGACGGCAATGTGCTGGTACCGCTGCTGTTCTCCGAGGCGGTCAACCTGCACCCGGTGGCCATCATCCTGGCGGTACTCTTCTTCGGCGGTATCTGGGGATTCTGGGGGGTGTTCTTCGCCATTCCGCTGGCGACCCTGTTGAAGGCGATCATGAACGCCTGGCCCACCGTCGAGCATCAGGCCGAATGGCAGGCCAGGGAGGCGGAGGAGACAGAAGAGGCCGCCGAGTGAAGAGTTGCCCCTGTGGGAGCCTGCCAACTTCCCGCCCCCGATTTGTTCGCCATCGATAAGAACTGAATCCAATTAGGAATGATCCATGAGCCATGCTGGCAAAGTACTGGCAGTCAACGACGATCTGCCGATCCGCACCGATAAACCCGTCCACAGCGGCAAGGTCCGCTCGGTCTACTGGCTGACCGAAGCCGACAGCCGGCGCCTGATCGAGGAAAAGGGCTACCCGGTGGCGCCCGACGCGTCGCTGGCGGTGATGGTGATTTCCGACCGTATCTCCGCCTTCGACTGTATCTGGACCGGCGAGGGCGGTATGCGTGGTGTGCCCGGCAAGGGCGCGGCGCTGAACGCCATCTCCAACCACTGGTTCCAGCTATTCAGGGACAAGGGCCTGGCCGACAGCCATATCCTGGATATCCCGCACCCGCTGGTGTGGATCGTGCAGAAGGCCCGCCCGGTGATGATCGAGGCCATCGCCCGCCGGTATATCACCGGTTCCATGTGGCGCGCCTACGCCCGGGGCGAGCGCGAGTTCTGCGGTATTCAGATTCCCGACGGCCTGCAGAAAGACCAGAAGCTGCCGGAGCTGCTGATCACCCCGTCCACCAAGGGTGTCCTGAAGGGCCTTCCGGGTGTGCCGGAAGCGGACGACGTCAACATTACCCGCAAGAACATTGAAGACAATGCCGAGGCGTTCAATTTCCGCAACGCCGACGATATCGATCTCTACGAGAAGCTGCTGAAAGAGGGCTTCGCCGCAATCTCCGCCGAGCTGGAACAGATCGACCAGATCTTCGTCGATACCAAGTTCGAATTCGGCTATGTCATCGACGCCGACGGCAGCGAAAAACTGATCTACATGGACGAAGTGGGCACCCCCGACTCCTCCCGCATCTGGGACGGCCAGCAGTACCGCAACGGCAGGGTGGTGGAAAACTCCAAAGAGGGCTTCCGCCAGGCCTTGCTCAACCACTTCCCGGACCCGGATATCCTGCTCGACAAGGAGCGCATGGACGAGCGCCGGGCGTTGGCCCGCGACAACGAACTGCCGGAATCCATGCTGATGGATGTCTCCGCCACCTATGTGGGGATTGCGGAAAAGATCATCGGGAAAAAGCTCGAACTCTCCGACAATCCCAGGGCGGAGCTGATCGAGGTCCTGCGCGACGGTTACGGCCTGATCGATTGATCGAATTCCTGTCTCTGATAAAAAGCCGGCCAAGCGCCGGTTTTTTGGTCAGGCTATTTCTGCGTTGTTGCAGGAATATTGCGCTTTGGTTTTACATCAGTGGGCGGGAGTGGTTTCTTTTCGGATTGCAGGATCTCCTTGACTCTGTTTCTGGCATCTTCCAAGCTTCTCGCTTCCTCTCTATTCCTCATCTGATTTATCCTCAAAATCTTCGTCGATGTCCTTATCCTCCTTCTTCGTAAGATCAGGAGACCCTACGTGCGTAACGTTGTCCGGAAATTCGGAGTCAAGGATATGTTGATTTTCTTCGAGAGTCTTTTTCATTTTTTTAAGACGCTCTTGATGGGATTTCTTGACTTTCATAACTTCTTTACACAGTAGTCTGGAAAGTGTGTGGCACCTGTAGATGGCACGTACCGGTAGCCTCGGGATATGTAGTAGTTTTTTACGCTTTCGTTGATGGGCTCCATAATCCTGATTTCCTCTGCCCCGAGTAAAGCAGCATATGCCATCAACGAGAGTTCGGTTATTACGAAGGCTCTTCCCTTCAGCTGGCTGTTTCTCGCCAGCCTTTCGACAAGCTCCAGGCGTACTCTCGTTCCACTGTATGAGGGCCGACCAAGCGCAAGGGATTCGAGTCTGTTCTGGTGCCAGATAGCCAGCTCAAATCGTTTTGGGTATAGCTTGCGGTAAAGTCGACAGTCATGCTCCCAATCGAAGTTCACCGACCTCTCCGGGATATCGTGCCATAGGCGAGCCTGGGTTAAGGCTTTGTGATCGATATCTGACAAGCGTATGTGATGGGAGTCAGGATAGGTCAGGAACTCCTTAACCTGTTTGAAAACTTCTGTTCTGTATGCACTATACCGGAGCTCCGCATCCAGATGCGTCGCTAACATGAATCCTCCTTGACCACATGGCTGATATTAGCCGAATCTTATAGACTTTCCTTTCATTACAGGCAGCATGTTTTCTTCGTATCACTTGTTTGCCGTTCGGTCAATATCCTGTAGCTGAGTGTAGTGCGGATGGTTCACCCTACGGCCTACCTGCCTCCCGCCATAATTCGCCACAATTCCCCATTCCAGCACCCGGATTCCTCCCCGCTTTCGCCGTATTGCCTCTGTTTAATGACCTCCACAACGAAACGAACATGGGGGGAAGCCAGTGAACAGGGCACTATTTTCCGGCCAGCGGGTTCCGCGCGATCTGCTGGTGCTGCCGACCGAGGAATACTATCGACGCCGCTACCGCGGCAGTCGGCGCGGACGCTGGTTGCTGTTTGTTGTTACGGTGCTGGCGGTGGTGCTGGCCGCTGTGGGCGCGCGGGCGGAAGAGGGCGCCGCGGCCGGTAGCGGCGGAGTCACCCTCAACGATGTGGAGGCCGGCGACCTGCTGTTTGCGGGCGGTGGAGAAGGGCGGTATCTGCCCGCCGTGCATCTCGCCAGCAAAGCGCAGGTGTCGGTGCGCGGCCTGGTGGCGGAGGTGACGTTAAAGCAGGAATTCGCCAATCGCAGCGACCAGTGGCGGGAGGCGGTCTACGCACTGCCGTTGCCGGAGAATGCCGCCGTCGCCGGACTGGAAATCCGCGTGGGCGAGCGGCGTATCGTCGGCAAAGTGCGCGAGCGCGAGAAGGCGCAGCAGATCTACAAGGCTGCGCGCAAGGCGGGCAAGCGCGCGGCGCTGCTGGAACAGCAGCGGCCCAACCTGTTTACCAACAAGGTGGCGAATATCGCTCCCGGTGAAACGGTGCAGGTGCAGGTCCGCTATCTGCAACCGGTCCGCTACGACGGCGGCACCTTCAGCCTGCGCCTGCCCACGACGCTGACGCCGCGCTATATTCCCGGCGAGGTCATCCCCGATGCGCAAACGGAACTGGCCGCCGACAGCAGCGGCTGGGCGCTGCCCACAGATCGAGTGCCGGATGCGCACAAAATTACCCCTTTCATGTGGATTCCACCCGTGGAGTCCACCCTTGGGGGCAGCGCAAAGCTGCCCGGGGCTGCTCCCGGCCGTTTTATGCAGCCGGCTGCCGAACGGAGCGCCGGCGGCAGTCACAGGATTTCGATCGACGTCGAGCTGGATGGCGGCCTGCCGCTGGCGGATATCTCCAGTCCCTACCACGCTATCGATTTTGATAAACGGTCGGACGGGCGCTATGCCGTGCGCCTGAAACATGGCAGTGCGGTGATGGATCGGGACTTCGCCCTGCAATGGCGTCCGCGTACGTCCGCCATGCCACGCGCGGCGCTTTTTACCCAGAAGTCTCCGCAGGCAGGTGATGGGGACGAGGCGAGTACTTACCTGCAGTTGTTGCTGTTGCCGCCGGATGCGGGCAGGAATGTGCGGCGCCTGCCGCGGGAGGTGGTCTATGTGATCGACACTTCCGGCTCCATGGGCGGCAACTCCATCCGCCAGGCCAAGGAGAGCCTGCTGCTCGCCCTGTCGCGTCTGCAGCCGGGGGATCGCTTCAATGTGATCGAGTTCAACAGCGATACCCGCGCCTTTTTCCCGCGCCCGGTGGCGGCGGAAAAGCAGCACATACAGCACGCCCGCGATCGGGTCGAGGGACTGCGGGCCAGTGGCGGAACCGAGATGGCACCGGCGCTGCGCCTGGCTCTGAGCCAGCAATTGCCCGGCGACAACAGTCTGGTGCGCCAGGTGGTGTTTATCACCGACGGCGCCGTCGGCAATGAGCGGGCCCTGTTCGAACTGATCCACGGGCAACTGCAACAGGCGCGGCTCTTTACCGTGGGTATCGGTTCGGCACCCAACGGCCATTTTATGCGCAAGGCGGCACAGTTCGGCCGCGGGGCCTCCATCACCATCGGCGACCTCGGGGAGGTGCAGGAACAGATGCAGGCGCTGTTCGCCAAGCTGGAGAATCCGCTGGTGACGGATCTGCAACTGACCTGGCCGCGGGGGTTGAAAGTGGACGCCTATCCCAAGCGTCTCCCCGATCTCTACCGCGGCGAACCGGTGCAATTGGTGGCGCGTATCGATGGCGGCTCCCTGAAGGGGGAGGTGGCACTGCGCGGCCGCCTGGCCGGCAGGCAGTTCCGTCGCAGCCTGTTACTGAAAGAGAGCGGCGATGGTAGCGGTCGCGGTATCGGCAGTGTCTGGGCGCGCGCCAGGATCGAATCCCTGCGCGACCGGCAACTGGAAGTCGGTGAACACAGCGAGGCCGGCCGGGAACTGCGGCAGCAGATACTGCAGCTGGCGCTGGATCACCAGTTGGCGAGCCCTTACACCAGTTTTGTCGCCGTGGAGGAGGAAGTAGTGCGACCGCGGGGCGAAGGTGTCTCCAAAAGCCCGGTGCCCAACGCGGTGGCCCGCGGGCAGGTGCTGCAGACCCAGGCCTATCCGCCCACCGCCGCCGGCCTTTACGCGCAACTGCTGACTGCCGCGGGATTGCTCGGCCTGGCGGGCCTGCTGTGCCGTGGCAGGTTGTTGAAGGGCAGGTTGCTGCGGCGCCTGCGCGAACTGCTGCGCAGGGTGGTGCCGGACCCGCGCCGCGCGCGCCGGCCCCTGGAGCGCGGTCTGGTGAGGGGTCACTGATGCTGCGCGGGACACTGTTTGCGGCTTGCCTGCTGGCCGGTCTCTGGCAGTTGGGTGGCGCCGCCTGGCTGCTGGCGAAGGCGGAACTGGCCCAGTACCTGATTGCCGCGGCCTGGGAAGAGAAGTTATCGAGCGGGGAGTCGGTTGAGCCCTGGCCCTGGGCGGACACCCGCCCGGTGGCAAAGCTGCAGCTGGCGGATCGCGAACCACTGATGGTGCTGGCCGGCGGCAGCGGCCAGGCGCTGGCGTTCGGTCCCGGCATGCTGCCGGCGTCCGGCGAGCCGGGTGAAGCGCGCACCACCGCGATCGCCGCGCACCGGGACACCCACTTTACCGGCCTGGACCAGCTGCAGCCGGGGGCGCCGATACGGCTGCAGGATGGCCGCGGGCGCTGGCACCATTACCGCGTTATGGAAACCCGGGTGGTCAACAGCGAACGCGAGCGACTGCCGGTATTCGCCGAACCCGGCCTGCTGCTGGTCACCTGTTACCCTTTCGGTGCGGTCGATCCCGGTGGCCCGCTGCGCTACCTGGTCTACGCTGAATATCTTCCCGGCGGGCCCCCGGTACAGCTGTGACCGGCGGGCGCGATTGAGACTCGATTTTGTAATTTAATTTCCGCCTTTGCCCGCAATATCTTCCGCCCAAACGGCAAATGGGCAAATATCTGTTTTGTATATTGGTTTTATTTGTTACTAATTGTCCTATCTGGAAAAACTCTTGTAGTAATACTACAATCGCCCCCGCCTGGGGATCCGGGGCGGATCCCGCACACGACAGAATCATAGAAGCACGGCAGCAGACAGGTGCCGGCTCCCTTCCTGTTTCGCCTGCGCAGAAGTGAGCGTCCGCCCACTCTGCATTTCCGCCAACGAGGGCGGCGATTTGGCGGAAACGCAGAGAAAAAGGAAGCAATTTTCTGCCTGCGCTGTACTTTGCCCGATTGCCAAAAACCGATCTGAAAAAGAAGACGCTACCGACTCGACGTCGCACAATTCGCCGAGGAGCATTGTTTGATGCAAGACGAAACCGATATCCAGGAAACGCAGGAGTGGCTGGACGCGCTGCAGGCGGTAATTCGCTTCAGTGGCAAGGAGCGCGCCGCGTTTCTGCTGAAACAGCTGTCCGACCGCGCCACCGACATAGGCGTGAAGCTGCCGGCGGCCATCACCACCCCCTATCGCAATACCATTCCGCCGAATGCGGAGAAGCGCATGCCGGGCGACCTGTTCATGGAGCGCCGCATTCGCTCGCTGATCCGCTGGAACGCGCTGGCGATGGTGGTGCGCGCCAACCAGAGCGCGGACAACCTGGGCGGCCATATCGCCAGCTTCTCCTCCGCCGCCACCCTCTATGACGTCGGCTTCAACTATTTCTTCCGCGGCAATGAGGGCAAAGAGCTGGGCGATCTGGTCTTCTTCCAGGGCCACAGCTCGCCGGGCATCTACGCCCGCTCCTATCTCGAGGGGCGCTTCGACGAGGAGCAACTGGACAACTTCCGCCGCGAGGTGAACGGCAACGGCCTGTCCTCCTACCCGCACCCCTGGCTGATGCCCAATTACTGGCAGTTCCCCACCGTTTCCATGGGCCTGGGGCCCATCCAGGCCATCTACCAGGCGCACATCATGCGCTATATGTCCGCGCGCGGCCTGTCGCCCCGCGGCGATCGCAAGGTCTGGGCCTTCCTGGGCGACGGCGAGTGCGACGAGCCGGAATCCCTCGGTGCCATCTCCATGGCTGGCCGCGAAAACCTCGAGAACCTGGTGTTCGTGGTCAACTGCAACCTGCAGCGCCTGGATGGCCCGGTGCGCGGCAACGGCAAGATCATCCAGGAACTGGAAGGCGTTTTCCGCGGCGCCGGCTGGAATGTGATCAAGGTCCTCTGGGGCCGCCTGTGGGATCCGCTGCTGGAGAAGGACGAGAAAGGTCTGTTGCAGAAAGTCATGGACGAAACCGTCGATGGCGAGATGCAGAATTTCAAGGCCAACGGCGGCGCCTATACCCGCGAGCACTTCTTCGGTAAGTACCCGGAGCTCGAGGAGATGGTCAAGGATCTCTCCGACGACGAAATCATGAAGCTGAACCGCGGTGGCCACGACCCTTACAAGGTCTACGCCGCCTACGCCGCGGCCATGGCGCACAAAGGCCAGCCCACCGTGATCCTCGCGCAGACAGTCAAGGGTTACGGCCTGGGTGCCGCCGGCGAGGCGGCCATGGATACCCACAATGTCAAGAAAATGGACCTGGAAGCGCTGCAGCGCTTCCGCGACCGCTTCGGTATTCCGCTGACCGACAAGGCGCTGGAGGAGGTTCCGTACTACCGCCCGGCGCCGGACAGCCCGGAAATGAAATACATGGCCGAGCGCCGCAAGGCCCTGGGTGGCCCGGTGCCGGAACGCCGCACCGAGTGCCCGAAACTGAAGGTACCCGGGCTGGACATTTTCAAGGCCCTGACCAAGGGCTCCGGCGATCGCGAGATCTCCAACACCATGGCTTTCGTGCGTGCCATCGCGGCGCTGGTCAAGGACAAGAACATGGGCCAGAACGTGGCACCCATCGTTCCCGACGAAGCGCGAACCTTCGGTATGGAAGGGCTGTTCCGCCAGATGGGTATCTACTCCTCCCAGGGGCAGAAATATACGCCGGTGGATCACGGCCAGATCATGTATTACAAGGAAGACAAGAAGGGCCAGGTGCTGGAAGAGGGCATCAACGAGGCCGGCGCCATGTCCGCCTGGATTGCGCTGGCCACCGCCTACAGCAACCACGGCGTACCCATGGTGCCCTTCTACATCTACTACTCGATGTTCGGCTTCCAGCGAATCGGCGACCTGGCCTGGGCCGCCGGCGACATGCAGGCGCGCGGCTTCCTGATCGGCGCCACCGCCGGCCGCACCACCCTGAACGGCGAGGGCCTGCAGCACCAGGATGGTCACAGCCATGTGTTGTCTTCCACCATCCCCAACTGCAAGAGCTACGATCCGGCCTACGGCTACGAGCTGGCGGTGATCATCCAGCGCGGCCTGGTGGAGATGTACGAAGAGCAGCAGAATGTTTTCTATTACATCACCATCGAGAACGAAAACTTCCTGCAACCGGAGATGCCGCAGGGCGCGGAAGAGGGCATCATTCGCGGTATCTACAAGCTGAAGTCCAACGCCAGGAAGAGTGCCAAGGGCAAGGCGGCCAAGAAGCATGTGCAGCTGATCGGTGCCGCTTCCATCCTCAGCGAAGTGCTGGCGGCTTCGGAGCTCCTGGCCGACGAATTCGGCGTGACCTCCGATGTCTGGAACCTCACCTCCGCCACCGAGGCGGCGCGCGAGGGGCAGGATGTGGCGCGCTGGAACATGCTGCACCCGGATAAGAAACCGCGCAAGGCCTGGATCACCGAGCAGTTCGAGGGCAACGAGTCCCCGGTGATCGCCTCCACCGACTACATCCGCGCCTACGTCGAGCCGCTGCGCGAATTTATCGACGGCGACCTGACCACACTGGGTACCGACGGCTTTGGCCGCAGCGACAGTCGCGAGCAACTGCGCCGCTTCTTTGAAGTGGACCGCAACTACATCGCCATCGCCGCGCTGAACAGCCTGGCGGAACAGGGCGTGATCGAAGCGAAAGAAGTGACTGACGCGATCAAGAAGCTCAACGTCGACCCGGAAAAAGCAAATCCGCGTCTGGTCTAAGGCACCGGAAAAGGAAGGCAAGCAATATGGCAAAACAAGTCATCAAAGTGCCTGATCTCGGCGGTGCCGATCAGGTAGACGTAATCGAAATCAGCGTGGCAGAGGGCGATACCATCGCAGAGGAGGACGCCCTGATTGTGGTCGAGGGCGACAAGGCCTCTATGGACGTGCCCTCCCCCTACGCTGGCAAAATCGTCAAGATCAGTGTCTCCGAGGGCGACCAGGTCTCCGAGGGCGACGTGATCGGCGAGATCGAAACCGATGCCGGCGGCGGGGAGGAAGAAGCCCCCGAATCCGGGGAAAAGGAAGAGGCCTCAAAGGAAGAAGCATCGGAAGGAAAAGCCGAGGAAGAATCGGAGGAAAAGTCCGAGGGCGAGTCTTCCGAAGCGCCGGCTGCTCAGGGTGAAGAGCAAGAGGAAACCGTCAAGGTGCCGGATCTCGGCGGCGCCGATGCTGTCGATGTGATCGAGGTCAGCGCCCAGGCCGGCGACGAAGTGGATGAAGGCGATGCCCTGATCGTGGTCGAGGGCGACAAAGCCTCCATGGACGTGCCGGCACCCTTCGCCGGCACCGTGGTTTCCATTGCGGTGAAGGAAGGCGACAAGGTCTCCTCCGGCGACGACCTGGGGGTGATGAAAGTGGTTTCCGGCGGCGCGGCAGCGCCGGCGGAAAAAGCCGAGACAAAGAAAGAGGAGAAGCCCGCCGCCGAGCCGGAGCGGAAAGCAGAACCGGAGCCGCAGGCATCGGAGCCGCCGGCCGCGCCGCAGAAGGACCGCTACCTGGAACGCGACCTGACCGTGTCCGCCGAGGTCTACGCCGGCCCGGCGGTGCGCAAGCTGGCCCGCGAACTGGGTGTGACTCTGAACAAGGTCAAGCCCACCGGCCCGCGCAACCGTGTCACCAAGGACGACCTGCATGCCTATATCAAGGAGCAGGTGAAGAAGTCCGAGAGCGGCGCCGTGGGTGTCGGCGCGGGCGTCGCGCCCATGCCGGAGATCGACTTCAGCCAGTTCGGCCCGGTGGAAACCGAGCCGATGAGCAAGATCCACAAGCTCACCGCCGCCAATATGGCGCGCAACTGGCTGACCGTGCCCCACGTCACCCAGTTCGACGATGCGGACATCTCCGAGCTGGAGGATTTCCGCAAGTCCATGAAGGCGGAGGCGGAAAAGCGCGGAGTGAAACTCACACCGGTGCCTTTCCTGCTCAAGGCCGCCGCCGCCGCACTGCGCGCCGAGCCCAGCTTCAATGTGTCGCTGCACAACGACGGCGAGCACATCGTGCGCAAGGACTATGTGCATATCGGCATGGCGGTGGATACACCGAAAGGCCTGATGGTGCCGGTGATCCGCGATGTGGACAGGAAGGGGCTCTACGAATTGGCGGAAGAAGCGTCGGAAATGGCGGCGCTGGCCCGCGATGGCAAGCTGAAGCCGAAGGATATGCAGGGCGCCTGCTTCACCATTTCCAGCCTCGGCGCCATTGGCGGTACCGGCTTTACGCCCATCGTCAACGCGCCGGAAGTGGGTATCCTCGGCGTTTCCAAACTGTCGATACAACCGGTCTGGGACGGCTCCCAGTTCGTGCCGCGCAAGATGCTGCCGCTGGCGCTGTCCTACGACCACCGCGCTGTGAACGGTAGTGATGCCGGCCGCTTCCTGACCTACATGGTCAGCGTCCTCGGCGACGTGCGTCGCCTGCTGCTGTAGCGCGCTGCGCGCGCAATGGTCGGTGGTTGGTGGTCAGTGTGAGTGGGTTCACTCTGCACTGACCACTGACCACTGACCACTGACCACTGACCGAGCCCCGAACCTCCCGTCGAATTTCGCGCATAAATTTCCCGCTACCGACAAGTCAAATCCCCCGCCAACTACACTGAAAAAGTACCGAGTAGACGCGCAACTCTGAAA
This sequence comes from Microbulbifer halophilus, assembly GCF_026183675.1. Taxonomy (GTDB): domain Bacteria; phylum Pseudomonadota; class Gammaproteobacteria; order Pseudomonadales; family Cellvibrionaceae; genus Microbulbifer; species Microbulbifer halophilus. The sequence goes on along the minus strand of NZ_JAPIVK010000001.1, from coordinate 139,775 downwards.
TCGAGAGGTATTCGGAAATGAAGCGCACAGGGATATTCGCACTGCCGGCACTGTTGTTGTTGGTATTGCAAGGTTGCGTCTTTCTACCTGTTGAAAGAAGCGACAAAGACGACCCTTTCTTCTTCGCTGCTGACGACGTCAGTAACAGCGCCGACTTTGTCGAAGCCAGTCACTATCGAACCAGCGCCCCGCTGCCACCATCGAGCAATCACCATTGTTCGGGGGATTGGGAAATGACAAAAACGGGAGCCGCCTGCTGGTTTTTCCCGGTAATGCGGGTTTACTGATAGTGGGATCCGGCGAAAAAACAACGCCCCTCTCCCTTTGGGAGAAGGGTTGGAGGAGAGGGCAATGAGGAGTCAACAGTCATGAAAATGTCCGTATTCTTTCTTTCCACACTGGCTGCAACAATTCTGCTCGGCGGTTGCGGCACAACCGACCCGCGCAGTGACGTGGTCTATCCCTACAACCCACCGACACCCAAGGCGGAATACCGCGAACAGCGGACCACGGCTCCGGCAACCCGCCGCTCCGCTTCCGGCTCCTGCCCGGGCGACGCCGAAGAGCTGGCACCGGGTTCCATCTGCCCGGAGTCGGCGCGCTGTTTCAAGGTTTCCGGAGGCAAACGCTGCATCGACTATGAAAGGTAAACTTGCACTCATCCTCACACTCGCCGGCCTGCTAGGCGGTTGCGCCGGCCTGGACGGTTTCTGGGGTGACCTGCGCGGTACGCCCCCGCTCCACACCCAGCGCAGCGTGCCGCTGGCCGACCTGCAGGCTTTCCCACGCCACTGCCTGGCCGGCGATACAGAATTCATGGCTCTCGCCGAGTGTCCCATGGACTACGCAGCCTGCTACCAACTGGATACCGGCAACTGGTGCAGCGACAGCCGCGCCGAGATCTGCCCGCTGGGAGCGGAACCGAAGGTGGTCGATTCGGACTGTCCCGGCGGGGATGAGTGCGGAGTCTACTTCCCCAACCTGCGCTGCCGTTCGGCCGCCAGCGCAAAAGGTTGATGGCAAAACGCCGCAGGCATTGCCGCTCATCGAGCCGGTGGTGGCCTGCGGTTATCATGCCGCTTCCCCGATTGAGTGCGTAATGAGGTACGATATCCTGCCACAGGAAAACCGGGTGTACGGGAAGTGCTGTGTGAGAGGATCGAAACCGACGTTCGCGATCGAGGAGGATCGACAATGAAAACCAGAACACACCTGATGTTTGACGGCGATGCGGAGGCGGCGATGGATCTCTACACGTCGGTATTCCCGGGCGCGGAAATTCTGGAAGTGGAAAAGTATGGCCCCGGCGAGCCGGGAGAGGAAGGTTCTGTCAAACAGGCGCGATTTTCACTGGCCGGCCAGGAGTTTCTCTGTATCGACAGCCCGGCAAAGCACGATTTCGGTTTTACTCCCTCTATCTCGATCTTTGTCGACTGCGAATCGGAAGGGGAGCTGGAGCAGCTGTTCGGGCAACTGGCTGAAGGCGGCGCCGTGCTGATGCCGCTGGACGATTACGGCTTCAGCCGCCGCTTCGGCTGGCTGAACGATCGCTTTGGCGTCTCCTGGCAAATGAATCTGCCACATTGACCCGAAAGCATGCTCCCTGCTCGACAACGGCTGCGGGCCACGGGAGAGACAGACTGTGAGCTGGATAGGCGGCGTACTGGTAGCCATCGACCAGCTGGGCAACGCAATCGCCGGGGGCAACCCCGACGCCACTATCTCCGCGCGCACCGGTTACTTCTCCCATGTGGAAGAGACGCCCCTCCGTCCCTACTGGCGGACCATGGAGCGGGTCATCGATTTCACCTTCCTGCCCATCGACGGACCCTGTCACTGTTACAACGCCTATCTCTCGGACAAGGACGAGAGGAACGAGGAGGGCAGTGACTCCATGCGGGCGCTGCTGGGGATCCTGGTCATCCTAACCTGTATTCCGCTGTCGATTGTCACCCGCCTCTATGTCCGGTTGTTCCCCTCAGCCCGTTACCGGGGATGAAGCTCCCGCGGGCCCCTTGACCTCAATATTGGTTGAGGTTGTAGCCTGTGCACCGGTACTATTGCCGGATCTGCCCTGATTGCCTATTTCTGTGGACGGTGGTTGGCTGAAAATACTCAGTCCACCGACGGATGCAGGTGTGGCGGTGGTCGGGCGGAAACCGGTTGGTTGGTGAGGGCCCCGGTATACGGCGGTTTGGCAGCATTTGTCAGTATTGCATATTGCTGCACGCTTATTGCCCAATTCTGCAAAAGTCTAAGACACTTGCCTGAAACTCCGTATACTGGCCCTTCCAGAAGTGAAGACATCATTGCTGTGCACCTGCCCGGCGGTGTTGTGAAATCCGTTCCACGGATCCGGGAAACCGGGGGAGGAGAGGTTGTGAACGAGAGTTTGGAGAGAGAGCAAGCTGCGGCCCTGGAAATGGAGCGTCGGCGGCTGGCTCAACTGGTGCTGCGGTCGATGCCCGATGAAGGCATGCGAGAATCCCGATTGCCCGGCCTGGGATTCGCACGCGCCAATTCCACCAGCAGCTGCGTATCCAGTGTCTACGAGCCCTCGCTGGGGTTTATTGTGCAGGGCAGCAAAACACTGCGGCTGGGGGACAAAAAGATCGTCTATGAGCCGCTGAGCTACCTGGCCTCGTCTGTACACCTGCCCGTGCTGGGCCAGGTTATCGGCGCTTCGGGCAGGGAACCCTACCTGGCAATCAAGTTGTCGGTGGACCCGCAGGAAGTCACCGACCTGGTTATCGAAATGGGCGATCGGGCACCGACATTTGATCCGGACATGCCCTGTCCCGAGATTTCCTGTGGTCTCTGTCAGGCGAAGATGGATCTGGACATGCTGGACGCGATAACACGCCTGGTGGAACTGCTGGACAGACCCGCCGACGCGCCGATACTGACACCGCTGATACGCCGGGAAATACTCTACCGTGCGCTGATGGGCGAGATGGGGCCGCGGATGCGAAAATTTGCACTGGCAGACAGTCAGGCCAACCGTATCTCACGGGTGATCGCGGTACTCAAGAACCGCTTTACCGAGCCGCTGCGCGTCGGCGATCTGGCGGGCCTGGCCAACATGAGCGAGTCGTCCCTTTACCACAGCTTCAAGCAGGTGACCCGCATGTCGCCGCTGCAGTTCCAGAAGAAGCTGCGCCTGCACGAGGCGCGGCGCCTGATGTTGAGCGAAGGACTGGAAGCCGCCTCGGCCAGCTACCGCGTGGGTTACGAGAGCCCGTCCCATTTCAGCCGCGAGTACAGCCGTATGTTCGGCGCGCCGCCGCGGGCGGATGTGAACAAGCTTCGCGGGGAGCATCGCGAGTCGGCGTGATATACGTAGGGCGCGCCGTGCGCACCCAGTGAGTGGAGCGAAGTGTCAGGCCACAGCTGGTGCGCACGGCGCCCCCTGCGACTGACCGGCATTACGGGGTCAGGAAGCTTTTTTCACATACAGACTGCACCAGCCCTCCGGGCTGATTTTTCCCTCCACCACCTGGCAGGCATCGGGCTCTGTGAAAAACTGGCAGTCGACACATTTGTCGCCGTTCTTCGGCGAGTCCTGGTACTGCACGGCCTCTTTGCTTGCCTTGCCCTGGGCCGCGGCGCGATCGGTCGCGATCAGTGCCAGCGGCACCAGCACCGCGGCACTGCCGCCCAATTTGAGAAACCTGCGCCGCGAGATATTGCGGTTGTATCGGTCCACGGTCGTTCACCTCCATGAAACAGGATGCGCCTATCAGGTTAGCTCACGGCACAAGAGATCGACGCAGATGAAATTGCGAATCGATTGTGTTCGGTTTTTTTGAAAAGGGAGCGACACACTGCGTGTGTGCCGCTTTTTGAGGTTGGGGAGCCGGGATTACCGGTAGAGCAGGACCTTGCCGACAGACTTGTCGTCACTCTGCACAGCGCGAACCTTGAGCCCACAGGGGGTAATGGCCCGCTCTGGTCGTTCCAGGTGTTGGTGTGCTGGTCCGCGTCGACAACGCCGATAAAGGCGTTGCCAGGATGCTCGCCGACCCAGTTGTTGTCGTAACCGGTATCCGCATACCAGACCACCAGCCCCTCGTTGAAGCCGAGTATCTCTCCGGCCACAGTATTTCGATCAGCTTGACCTCGTTGGTCACCGCGAGATCCGGTGTGCCCCGGGAGGGCGACTGCCCGGTTACAGCCATCGAGAGGGGTATTTCTGCCCCAGCGCGCGATGGTAGAGGGTGCCGAATAGCACGATCAGTACTGTGCCTGCGGCGACCGGTGTCAGCAGGAAGCCCCAGTCCTGCCCGCCGAGCATCAGCAGAATCGGGTTGGCACCTGCCGGCGGGTGCGTGGTGCCGGTCACCTGCATCAGGGCAACGGCGAGCCCGACTGCCAAGCCCAGGGACCAGGCGTGGACGCCGAACAGCCACGCCGACAGGACCCCTACCAGGGCAGTGAGGCAGTGCCCCAGCACGATATTGCGCGGCTGTGCCAGGGGGCTCTCCGGCAGGCAGAACAGGATCACCATGGTCGCCCCGAAGGGAGCCATCAGCCATATTCCCGTCCTATCCATCGAATCCAGGCCACTGAGTGTGGCGATACAGAGAGCGGCGCCGATGCCGGCGCTGAGTGCAGCCGCTAGAGGGCGGGGGAAGCGAAACAGTTTGTACACGTTTGTTGTCTCCAGGTAGACCAGTTTGTCTACCAAGGTAGACAAGTCGGTATCCCGCTGTCAAGCTGGCGACTGTCGCGATAACGGAACCAAGGCTATGGATAAACGGGAGCATCTGGTGTGCACCGCCCTCTCACTGTTCTATCGGCACGGTATCCACGCTGTGGGAATCAACCGGGTGCTGGAGGAGTCCGGGGTGGCAAAAAAAACCCTCTACCACCATTTTGAGAGCAAGGAGGCGCTGGTAATGGCGGCGCTGGAACATCGCGATGAAATATACCTGGAATGGTTCGGCGAACGGCTCGCCCGTGTGCCCGCCGGCTCGCGCGGTGTTGCCGAGCTGTTCCGGGCGCTGGACGACTGGTTCAATGGGCGGGTCGAAAAACTCAGCCCCTTTAACGGCTGTTTTTTTATTAACGCCAGCGCCGAGTACAGCGATCGGCAGCACCCGATACACAGGGCGTGTGCGGCACACAAGGGCAGGGTTGCGGCACTGGTGCGGCCACAGGTGGATGCACTCGGACTATCGCCCCGGCGGGCGCAGGCGATCTGTGAAACACTGCTGTTGCTGAAAGAGGGCGCCACTGTCAAGGCCCATGTACAGGGGGATCTGGACGCGGCGCGGCGGGCGGGCCGTACAGCGGGACTACTGATCGACGCTGTGTCGGGGGAGTAGATGCCCTCAGGCCTGTTTGTCGGGCCACGGTAGCCACAGCCGGATCTGCAGGCCGCCGCCCTCGCGGTTGTGCATCTGGATATTGCCGCCGTGGGCGTCGACTATTTCCCGACACAGCGCCAGCCCCAGTCCCATGCCTCCGGCCTTGGTTGAATAGAACGGCAGCAGTGCCTGCTGCAGTACTTTCTCGCTCATACCGCAGCCGCGGTCGCGTACTACCAGTTGCTGGCCCTGACGGTCGGCGATGATTCGCAGTTCCGTGTTGTCGCTGCCGGCTTCGCCCGCGTTCTTGAACAGATTCAACAGCGCCTGTTCTATCTGCACCGGATCGAAATAACCCGGGCGCGCGGGCAGTTCGCCCTCTAGGGTGAACTGTTGCAGCGGTGACAGCTGATCGATCAGTTGCCGCCACTGCACCTTTTCGCAACTCGGTGCCGGCAGTTTGGCGAAACGGGCGTAGCCCTGTGTGAACTCGGTCAGGTGCTGGCAGCGTTCGGCGATGGTGTCGAAGACTTTTTCCAGGGCTCCCGACTTGGCCGGTTGTTGTGCCAGCATTTTGCCGCTATGGGCCATGGAGGAAATCGGCGCGAGGGAGTTGTTCAGTTCGTGGCTGATCAGGCGAATGACTTTTTTCCACACCTGCACTTCCGCGCGGGTCAGCTCGCGGGTCATCTCGCGAATCACCACCAGCCGGTGGCGGTGGGCATTGAGGACGAAATAACTGTTGCCAACATGCTGGGTAACGGCGCCCTCGTCACCGCTGTAACTGAAAAGGCCGTCCTCGCGCCGCTCAATGGCACCCGCCAGTTCCGGCGGGCAGTATGGCAGTATCTGCTCGAGATGCATTCCCTGTATCGGTTTGCCGTTGTTCAGCAGGTGGCGGGCGCTGGTATTGCTGTAGATGATGCGCTCGCTCTGGTCGAGCAACAACAGAGCCTGGGGAGAACTCTGTATCACCGTATCCAGCAGCAGTTCGCGCTGGTAGATATGGGCGCGCTCGCGCCGCAGTATCTCCACCACTTCATTGTAGAGCTGCGAAACACGGCCCATTTCGTCGCGGCGCTGTATCGCCAGCGAGATGGAAAAGTCGCCATCGCGGAAATTGAGAAGACCGCTTTCCAGGGCGGCGATTGCACGGTTGAGGGAGGCGGTGAGCGGGCGCAACAGGGCCAGTACCACAGGCACTGCCAACAGCAGGCCGCCGCTCCAGGCGAGTTCTGGTTCCAGCCCCAGTTGCAACAAGATAAATGGAGTGGAGGTGGCAACCAACACCGTCAGCAGCGAAACTCCGACGATACGGCCTTCCAGGCTAAACTGCATTGCTCACAATTCTCCGTAGGGTGCGCCGTGGCAGATAACTGCTCCATGCGTGATCTGCATGACCGCCATCCATGGCGGCCTCGCACCATTTGGCGTTGATCGGGGATGCGGCATTCTATCGGTGCGGAGGGTGCACCCTACGGCTGCAGATCGCATCGTCAGTAGGGAATGCCGTGTTTGTCCAGCCGGCGGTAGAGCGCCTGGCGGCTGAGCCCGAGCTCTCGCGCCGCCTGCGCGATGATACCGTTGCAGTTGGCGAGCGTCTGTTCCAGCAGCTCGCGGCTGGGTTCGAAACTGAGCTCGGTCCTGGCACCGGTCTCCTGCTGTGGCAGGGCCAGGGTCTCCGCGTCGATGGTGTCGCCGCTGGTGAGCACGGCGGCGCGCTGCATGCTGTTCTGCAGCTCGCGCACATTGCCCGGCCAGTGGTACCGCGTCAATGCCGATTGGGCCTGCGGCGCGAGTCGTTTTGTCTCACCGCTGCCCTGCTGAAGGAAAACGCGGGCCAGCGGCGGTATATCCTCGGGGCGATCCCGCAGTGCCGGCACTTTCAGCTCTATCACGTTCAGGCGGTAAAACAGGTCCTGGCGGAAATTACCGGCGGCGATCTGTTGCGGCAGGTCGCTGTTGGTGGCGCTGATTACGCGTACCCGGACCCGGCGCGTCTGGCTGCTGCCGAGCCGCTGGAATTCCCCGGTCTGCAATACCCGCAGCAGTTTAACCTGGCCGCTGGCGGACAGTTCGCCGATCTCGTCGAGAAACAGGGTACCGCCGTCGGCGGCCTCGAAACGGCCTTGGCGCGTGCGGTTGCCGGCACCGGTATAGGCGCCCGCCTCGGCGCCGAAGAGCTCCGCCTCCATCAGCTCCTCCGGCAGAGCGCCAACATTGACCTTGAGATAGGGGCCCTCGCGGAGTACCGAGTTGGCCTGCACGATATCGGCAATTTTTTCCTTGCCGGCGCCGTTGGGGCCGGTGATCAGCACCGGCACCTCGGCGCGGGCTACCTGGGTGGCCATTTCCAGCAGCTTCTGCATGGCGCCGCTGCGGTAGACGATATCCTGCAGGTCAAACTGCTCGCGCAACTGTTGCCGCGCCTGCATGGCCTCCTGCCGGGATCGTCGCTGTTGCATCTGCAGCTCGCTCAGTTCCAGCAGATTCTTTACCGTCGCTACCAGCTTGTTATCGTCCCAGGGTTTGCCGATATAGTCGGCGGCCCCCGCCTTGACCAGCTCCACCGCCATCTCCAGCTGGGTCCAGGCAGTGAGGAGTATCACTGGAATGTCCGGCTCGATTTCCCGGATGGCGAAAAACAGCTCGCGGCCCTCTTCGCCGGAAGTGGTATCGGCGGTGAAATTCATATCCTGGATAACCAGGCCGATATCGGAATGTTCCCGCAAAAGCTGCAGCCCCGCCTGGGGGGTGACGGTGCTGATGCTGTCCATATTATGCAGGGACAGCAACAGCTCCAGGGCGGAGATGATACCCGGGTTGTCGTCGATGATCAGGACTTTATCCATAGCGCGTTTTGTTTTCCCTCTATGTAGGATGGGTACGCTGCCGCTTTGCCCATCCTGCGGATCTACAGCACAATCTTGCGAGTCCCGAGTCCCGAGTCCCGAGTCCCGAGTCCCGAGNCCGAGTCCCGAGTCCCGAGTCCCGAGTCCCGAGTCCCGAGTCCCGAGTCTCGAATTTATACGCTGCGAGTCGCCGTGGCCGGCGAAATATTCGCCGCGCGCAGCGCTGGCACCAAGGTAGCCGTCAGGCTGACGCCGAGCAGTATTAAGGCACAGCTGAGCGTCGTCGACAACGGCAGTGCCGGCTGGTCGAATTCACTGGCGAGAAAGTAGTTGAAAATCTGCGCCGCGGCCACGCCGATAAGGATACCCGTGACGGCGATCAGCAGGTTTTCCAGCAGGAAGTAGCGGCTGATGGCACTGCGGGTGGCACCCAGGGCGCGGCGCACGCCGATCTGCTTCTGCCGCTGGGTGATCCAGAATACCGTCAGGCCGACGATACCGAGGGCGACGATAAATGTCAGCAGGCCGGCTACACTGCTCAGTACCTTGATCATGGTGTTGTCGCCGGCGTAATAGCGGTCCAGCTGCTCCTGCAGGGTTTTGACGGTGACCACCCGCTGGGGGTCGTGCTCGGCCAGTTTTTCCTCCAGCAGTTTTGCCACGGCATCCCGCTGCCCCGGCTCGGCGCGTACGACATAGTCGAACCACTGGGTGTCCATGATCGCGGGGTAAAACACGGCGTTGCCAGCGTCGGGGGCGTTGGGCCAGGGACCCAGATTGCGCTCGACGATGCCGACAATCTCAATGGGATTGTCCTCGTCGCCAAGGTAAACGGCTTTGCCCAGGGCCTCGCCGCCGGCAAAAAGTTCCCCGGCCAGTTGTTGTGTGACGATCGCTTTGCTCGGGCGCCAGCCGCTGCTGAAGCTGGTTTCCGTGATGTCGCTGGCGGTAAAGTCGCGACCCGCCACCAGTTTCATGTCGAGGGCATCCACAAGCTGTTCATCTCCCCAAAATTGGGCGCTGCTGGTTGCTCCGACCTCCCGGTTGGGTTTTGTGTGCAGGCCGGTTCTGGAACCGCCGCCGGTCAGCGGTACGCGGCTGACGGTGGCTGCGGCCACACCTGGCAGTTGGCGGATCATATCCAGGTCCCGGCGGAATGCTCGCAGTCTGTCGTAGTCCTTGGCAACAGGCATAAATTTTGCGGTCACGATATCCGTCACTGCCACGCCGGTGGGCCGGGCAATTCTCTCCATACGTTCCTGTATCACCACACTGGCATTGCCGACGATGGCGAGGGTCAGCCCCAGCTGCACGGCGATCAGCAGCGCGGAGATCTTGTGGCGCCAGAGCGCCGATAGAATGGGTCTCAGTTCCAACATGTTGGCCTCACTGGGTTTTCAGGTAGATGGAGGGATTGGTGCGGCTGATGCGCCAGGCCGGATAGAGGCCCGCGAGCAGGCTGGACAGAATTGCCAGTCCGATGGCGGACAGCATCATCAGCCAGTTCATCGAGGCCACGGTGTCCATATGGCCCATCGCCAGTTGGCGGATCAGCGCCAGGCCGACCAGGGTCATCAGTATGCCGATCAGCCCGCCGGCGAAGCCGATACAACCGCTCTCCACCAGGTGTTGGCTGAATATCGACCTGCCGCTCGCGCCCAGTGCGCGGCGCACACCGGCCTCCGGTGCTTTGCGCAGGAATTTGGCCAGCAGCAGGGCCACGGCATTGACCAGGCACACCAGCAGGAAGGCCAGCGACAGCCAGCTCAACATGCGGTCATCGCCGTCGACGACTTCGTTCAGCGCCAGCCATTCCGAGGGGTTGCTGAGGCCGAATTTCAGCGGGCGCGGGAAGCGGCCCTGGGCCTTGCGCTCGCGGATAAAGCCGGTCAGGTAATCCCGGTAACGCTCCATCTGCTCGGGAGTGTCCAGCTGAGCCCAGTACTGAATCCATACGTACTCGCTACCCAGCTGGTCCTCGTAGCTGTTGATATCCTCCGATTTCCAGCCGTTGGTATTGCCCCAGGGATAGATCTCCAGGGCCCGGTGCAGACCGAAGGGCAGGAATACTTCCGCGGATTCCAGAAAGTCTCCGTTGTTCAGGTCGTGCACCTTGGGGCTGGGCTGCCAGTCTTCGATGACTCCGACCACGGTGAAGGGCGCACCGTTGAAATTCACCGTGCGGCCGACACTGTTTTCGCCACCGAACAGTTTTTCGTTGGTGCGCTGTGACAGTACTATCTGATAGGCCGAGTTGTTGTCCGCTGCGTGGGGCCAAGTGCCGCCGTGGATAAACGGAATATCGAAGAGCGCGAAGAAGTCGCGGCTGGTCACTCTGGCCTCGACGGTGTAGGGCCGCAGTTCCGAGCCCTCCAGCGCTATGGGGCCGCCCCAGCGGTGCATGGCCACCTGATGGCTGGGAATGTCCGAACGCAGCAGGTCGATCGCGTCCTTGTAGGTAAGCTGCCACGGCATTTCGCTGGGGTTGTGGAAGGCCTTGTGGGGATCCCAGTTGTCCAACTGAACTGCGAAGAGCACATCGTCTTTGTCCGCCAGCGCGTTGCGCGACATCATATAATTGAGCGTCAGCGTGGTCATGGACGCGCCCACACCCACGGCGATGGCCGCCACCATCAGCGCGCTCAGTATCGGCGTGCCGCGCAGGCTGCGCATGGCCAGGGAAATATAGTAACCGATCATGTGAGCCCCCTTATGCGATTTCGGCGGTTGCGCTGGCGGCGCCATGCTGCAGATCGGCCACCTGGCCATCGACGATCTGGATATTGCGGTGGGCGCGCCGGGCCAGGTCCGGATCGTGGGTGACCATGACGATGGTGGTGCCCCATTCGTTGATAAACTCCAGCAATTCCATCACCTGTCGCGCCATCAGCGAGTCCAGGTTGCCGGTGGGTTCGTCCGCGAGCAGGAAACGCGGCTCGCCTGCCAGGGCGCGGGCGATGGCAACGCGCTGCTGCTGGCCGCCGGACAGTTGTGCCGGCAGGTGCTTCGCGCGCGCCGAGAGACCTACCTGCTCCAGCGCTTTTTCGATACGCTTCTTCCGTTCCCTGCCTTTGAGGCCGCGGTAGCGCAGTGGTACGTCGATATTGTCAAACAGGCTCAGGTCCGGGATCAGGTTGAAGCCCTGGAAAATAAAGCCGATTTTTTCGTTGCGCATCCGCGATCGGTCGCGGTCGTTGAGATTGCCCACGTCCTCGTCGTCGAGCAGGTACTGGCCGCTGGTGGGAGTTTCCAGCAGGCCGGCGATGTTCAGGAAAGTGGTTTTGCCCGAGCCGCTGGGGCCGGTGACCGATACGAATTCACCTTCGTCCACCGCCAGGCTGAAATCGCGCAGTGCGTGGGTTTCGATGGTGTCGGTACGGTAGCTCTTGCGGATACTCTGCATTTTCAGCATGGTGGTTTTCCTTTCGTTCTGGATCTGGGGTGGTTCTGGTTTCGGTATTCTTTGCAGGATGCGCCGTGCACACCCTACTGTTTCAGCGCAACCACTTGCGCTTTTTCCAACTCGTCGGCAGAGGAAGTGATGATCTGGTCGCCTTCACTGAGGCCGGAAACAATTTCCACCTGATTCAGGCCCAGGGCGCCTATCTGGATCGGTACCCGCTCTGCCTGCTGCTCGCCGTTGAGGCGGAAAGCGTAGCGGCCGCCGCTCTGGTCGAGGAAGGCGCCGCGCTTGACCAGCATGACGTCCGGCCGGTTTTCCAGAAGGATGCGCGCAGTCAGGCGCAGGTTCTGGCGCAGGTGCTGGGGCTGACCGTCGGTAAAGCGCACCCGCGCCTGTACCTGGTTGTCGATCACTTCGGGAGAGATGGAGGTAATTTCGCCGGGCATTTTTCGGCCGCCCAGGTTGATTTCCACAGCCATGGCCAGGCCCAGGTCGTCGGCGTAGTTTTCCGGCACTGCGGCCTCTATTTCGAAGCTGGTCAGGTCCACCACCGTGATCAGGGGGACATTGGCGGCCACGGAGCTGTGCTGGGCCGCGGCCAGGCTGCCGATGGTGCCGTCCACTGGCGACAGGATTTTCAGGTTGCGTACCTTGCGCTCCAGTTCCTCTACTTGAAGTCTCTGCTGGGAAACCTGCAGTTCCAGCGTCTGGGTTTCGAAAGCCAGGGCTTCCTTCTCGAGTTCGGCATTCTGTACCGCCTGTTCATGTTCCAGTTCGGCGCGCGCCAGCTCATCGCCGGCCTTTTCGAATTCCAGTCGGGGAATGATCTGTTTTTCCATCGACAATTCGGCCCGTTTCAATTCCCGCCGGGCGGCGGTCAGCTCGACCCTGGCCAGGTCGGCCTTCTGGCGGTTCTCCATCCGCTGGCGCTTGGCCTGGATTTTCTGCCGCTGCAGCTCCACGGAGAGCTTGTTGAGCAGGGCCTGTTCCTGGGCCAGTCGGCTGGAGACTTCCGGGCTGTCCACTTCCGCCAGCAGTTGGCCCCGCTCGACACTGTCGCCGGCCTGGACCGCGAACTTGACGATACCCCGGGCGGGGCTGAACAGGGTGGGGCTGTTGGCGGCTACCACGCGGCCCTGGACCACCAGGTCGCGCACCAGGTCTCCGCGCTCCACCTGGGCCACGTTGATGCGGGAAAGGGACAGGGTGCCGTCCACTGAGCCGGTGTCGTGCCAGGCTTTGATACCCCAGCCGAGGAAGGCGAGGGCGAACAGTCCGATACCGGCCGCTTTCAGAAGCCCGGGTTTTTTCCAGGGCGGGACGCTGGCGATTTGAGTGTCCTGCCCGGAAGTGTCTCTGATCATTTCGGTGGTCCCTGTCTCTTTCGTTGTTGTGCCGGGGCGCCGATGAAGTTCTGACGCGCCGGCGGTGATGTGCGGATGCAGGGGCGTATTGCGTCCGTCCGAAAGCAGTAGAGCAAGGGCTGTGCCAACTTTTGAAAATTTTTTAACTTGTTGAAAATAAAGGAATTTTCAGGTTTTCTCGGCAGCTGGGTAGCGAGTCGGGTGTCCGTTCGAAGTGTCCGCTGTCCGGTGTGCAGGGACCGGACAGATAGGGCGGTTTGTGGTAGAGTGCGCGCCTTTTTTTGACCAACTTCAGTAGTTCTGCCCCTCCTATGCTGCTCTCTTCTACCAAGGCCGACTGGTTCGGCAATATTCGCCGCGATCTGCTCGCGGGTATCGTCGTCGCCCTGGCTCTGATCCCCGAGGCGATCGCCTTTTCCGTTATTGCGGGCGTGGACCCGCGGGTCGGCCTCTACGCCTCCTTCTGTATCGCGGTCGTCATCGCTTTCGTCGGCGGGCGCCCGGGCATGGTCTCGGCGGCCACTGGCGCCATGGCACTGCTGATGGTGACTCTGGTGAAGGAGCACGGGCTGCAGTATCTGCTGGCGGCAACGCTGTTCACCGGGGTACTGCAGATTGTGGCCGGCTACCTGAAACTGGGCAGCCTGATGAGTTTTGTCTCGCGGGCGGTGGTGACCGGCTTCGTCAACGCGCTGGCGATACTGATCTTTATGGCGCAGTTGCCGGAGCTCACGGATGTCACCTGGCATGTCTATGCCACGACCGCCGCCGGCCTGGGGATCATCTACCTGTTTCCGCATATTCCGCTGATCGGCAAAGTGGTGCCGTCACCGCTGGTATGCATTCTGCTGCTGACCGGCCTGGCAATGTATCTCGGGTTGGATATCCGCACAGTGGGTGATATGGGTGACCTGCCGGATACGTTGCCGGTATTCCTGTGGCCGGATGTTCCGCTCAACTTCGAGACGCTGCAGATCATCTTCCCCTATTCGGCCGCGCTGGCCGTGGTGGGTCTGCTGGAATCCCTGATGACGGCAACCATCGTCGATGACCTGACCGATACCCCCAGCGACAAGAACCGCGAATGCAAGGGCCAGGGCGTTGCCAATATCGCCGCCGGTTCCCTCGGGGGGATGGCCGGTTGCGCGATGATCGGCCAGTCGGTGATCAACATCAAATCCGGTGGTCGCGGGCGACTGTCGACCCTGGTGGCTGGTGCCTCGCTGCTGGCGATGGTGGTGTTCCTCAGTGACTGGGTGGCGGCCATTCCCATGGCCGCGCTGGTGGCGGTGATGATCATGGTGTCCATCGGTACCTTCAACTGGGATTCCATCCGCAACCTCAAGGAGCATCCGCTGTCCACCAACCTGGTGATGCTGGCTACGGTCATTGTGGTGGTCTGGACCCACAATCTGGCTTATGGTGTATTCGTCGGTGTACTGCTGGCTTCCCTGTTCTTTGCCAACAAGGTGAGCCACTTCATGTACATCAGCTCCGAACTGGATGAGGAGCAGAGCTGCCGCACCTACAAGGTGGTGGGGCAGGTGTTCTTCAACTCCGCCGACAAATTTGTCGCTGCCTTCGATTTCAAGGAGGTGGTGGACAAGGTGGTGATCGACCTGGACCGCGCCCATTTCTGGGATATTTCCGCGGTCTACGCGCTGGACAAGTCGGTGGTGAAGTTCCGCCGCGAGGGCGCCGAGGTGGAGCTGATCGGGCTGAACGAAGCGAGTGAGACCATCGTCGACCGCTTCGGTGTACACGACAAGCCGGAAGAAATTGAACGGGTCCTCGGAGGACATTGATGAACGTCAGTGACAATACCAACAATAATGAATTGAACGGTCACCACAATCGTGAAAATGGACAGCCTCTGGTGCTGTCCTGCATAGACGGCTCCCGCTATACCGGCGCCGTCTGTGACTACGCCGCCTGGATCGCCGGCCGCGCCGGCGCGCCGCTGAAGCTGCTGCACAATATCGAGCGCGGCAATGTGCCCGCGGTGGCGGATCTCACCGGCAGCATCGGCCTCGGCAGCCAGGAAGAGCTGCTCGACGAACTCACCTCTCTCGAGCAGCAACGCGCGCGCCTGATGGTACAGCAGGGCAAATTGATGCTGCAGGCGGCGCGCGAGCGCGCGGAGCAGGCGGGAGTAGAACAGGTGATCACCTGTCAGCGCCACGATTCCCTGAGCGAAACCCTGGTGGAGTTGGAAGACAGTATCCGCGTTCTGGTGCTGGGGATTCGCGGTGAGGAACACGGCGATTCCGAAGAGGGGCTCGGCACCCACCTGGAAACGGTGGTGCGCTCGCTGCACAAGCCGATCCTGGTGGTGAACCAGGATTTTGCCGAGCCACAGAAAATCATGCTGGCGTTCGACGGCAGTGAGGCGGCGCGCAAGGCGCTGGCGATGGTGGCGTCCAGTCCGGTATTCCGCGATGTATCCTGCCACCTGGTGTCTGTCGGCGATCCGGACAGGGCCGAAGCGCTACTGGCCGAGGGTAGCGCCGAGCTCGACGCCGCCGGTATCGCGGTCAAGGCCAACTGCCTGCAGGGCAAAACCGTGCAGGCGCTGGTGGATTACCAGCGCGAGCACGATATCGACCTCACCGTGATGGGGGCCTTCAGCCACAACCGCCTGCGGGATCTGCTGATGGGCAGTATCACCGCGAAGATGCTGCTGAGTACCCGGCGGCCGTTGTTGTTGCTGCGTTGATTCTCATCGGGGGCCAAGCCGTAGGAGTCTGCTTGCAGGCAAGCTCCTGCAGGCCAGTCGGTGCGCACGGCGCACCCTACAAGGTGGCACGCAAACTCCTGCAGCAATAATGTGTAGGGTGCGCTGTGTCCACCGGCCTCAGCGTCCAGAACCAGTTCCACTCAACTCGCCAGCCGTTGCTCCCGCTCCGTCGCCAGCCGCGCTTCTTCCAGTGTCATGCCGGCCTTGTTGTGTGAAGTTGGTTTGCCCTCCGAGTCCAGCGCCACAAAGACGATGCGTTCCACCTGCAGAATCAGTTCCCGCGTCTGTTTCTTGCGCACCTCGCAGCGCACCGTGATGGAGCTGCGGCCGATATCCACCACCTCGAAACCGAACTCCAGCACATCGCCGCAGAAAGCGGAGCTGACAAAGTCGATTTCCGACATCAGCTTGGTGACCACCATGGCGGTGCCCATCTGGCAGCCGGCAAAAATCGCGGCTTCCTCATCGATCCACGCCAGGAGCTGGCCGCCGAACAGCCGCTGTGCCGGGTTGAGATCGCCGGGTTTTACGAAGTGACGCGAATAGTATTTCATGCTTACCTCTTTCGTTTGAGCTGGTGGGCCACTGTCCCTTGTGGACCATTCGGGAAGGGAACCGGCGCTACCGGTGTGCCGCTCCCACAACGGTTGCTGCAGTAAGCATGCCAATACGAGGTAAAGTGCATCCTTCTCCCGGAAACTGGCGCCAAATCGCGTCTGCGCTGTGATCCGAGCAGGCACTGGCGGTGGGCGATTGCCCCGTTTTGGGCGCCGGTACACTGACTCGGTGGTTTGGCCGCTTGCCGGGATATTCTGGACATCGATTTGCGGCGCCCGTGAACGCGGCTATGGACTGACCCGGAATCCTCCTTAGAATGGGCGGCCAAAATGACCAACTGTTCGCCGGCGAACCCACCCGCGGCGGCGAGCGGATCCCAAACGCGAAGGGAGAGACCGAGGCATGATCATCAAGCCGAAAGTGCGGGGCTTTATCTGTACCAACGCCCACCCGCAGGGCTGTGCCGCCAATGTGCGCGAGCAGATCGACTACACCCAGTCCCAGCCGAAGATAGAGAATGGCCCCAAGAACGTGCTGGTGGTGGGCGCCTCCACCGGTTATGGCCTGGCGTCGCGTATTACCGCCGCCTTCGGCTGCGGGGCCAGTACCCTGGGGGTTTTCTTCGAGAAGCCGCCGAGTGAGAAGCGCACCGCCTCCGCCGGCTACTACAATGCCGCGGCCTTCGAACAGGAGGCGCACAGGGCCGGCCTCTACGCCAGGAGCATCAACGGCGATGCCTTCTCCGATGAGGTGAAGGCCCAGGCGATCGAGAGGATCAAACAGGATATGGGCAAGGTGGACCTGGTGGTCTACAGCCTCGCCTCGCCGCGCCGCAAGGATCCCAAGACCGGTGAGTTGCACAGTTCGGTGCTGAAGCCGGTGGGCGAGCGCTACACCGCGAAGAACCTGAATACCGACAAGCTGGAAATCTCCGACATTACCCTGGAGCCCGCCAGCGACGAGGAAATCGAGTCCACCGTAAAAGTCATGGGCGGCGAGGACTGGGAGCTGTGGATGGGCGCGCTCAGCGAGGCCGGTGTGCTGGCGGACAACTGCCAGACGGTGGCCTACACCTATATCGGCGAGAAGCTGACTTGGCCCATCTACGGTCACGCCACCATCGGCAAGGCCAAGGAAGATCTCGACCGCGCTGCGAAGGCGATTACCGACAGCAGTGAGGCGGAGGCCCATGTAGCGGTATTGAAGGCGCTGGTTACCCAGTCCAGCTCCGCGATTCCGGTCATGCCGCTGTATATTTCCCTCGTCTACAAGGTGATGAAGGAAGAGGGCACTCACGAGGGCTGTATCGAGCAGCTCTACCGCCTTTACACCGAGGGGCTCTACGCCGACAGCCCGCGCCTGGACGACGCCAACCGCTATCGTATGGACGAGAAGGAACTGCGCCCGGAAACCCAGGCCAAGATCGAGAAACTGTGGCCGGAAGTGACCGAGGAAAACCTGTTCGAGCTGACCGATTACAAGGGCTACCAGGCAGACTTCCTGAAGCTGTTCGGTTTCGGCTTCGACGGCGTCGACTACGAAGCCGATGTCAGCCCGGTGGTGGAAGCCGACTTCGAATAGTTCCGGGAACGCCGGGCTCGGGGACGCCCGCCCCTGCGTTCATTGTCGTCATACCGGCGAAGACCGGAATCCAGGTGCCCCGAACCGGGTACCGGCCTTCGCCGCTATGACGAGCCGACAGGTGCTTGATCAAAAGTGTCTGCTGACAAGCCACACACGGACGGAGTCCCCCATGCAATACCGCCAACTCGGCAAAACGGATCTCAACGTCAGCCTTATCTGCCTCGGCACCATGACCTGGGGTGAGCAGAACAGCGAAGAGCAGGCCTTCGAGCAGCTGGATTGCGCGCTGGACCGGGGCGTGAACTTTATCGACTGCGCGGAGATGTACCCGGTGCCGCCGCGTCCCGAAACCTACGGCCGCACCGAGGAAATCATCGGCAACTGGCTGGCGGCGCGCGGCAACCGCGACAGAGTGGTGCTGGCCACCAAGGTCACCGGGCGCGGCGCCGCCAACTCCGGCGTGGCGCATGTCCGCGGCGGCCCGCGGCTGGATCGGGCGCAGATTCTCAAGGCCTGCGACGACTCGCTGCAGCGCCTGCGCACCGACTACATCGACCTCTACCAGCTGCACTGGCCCGAGCGCCAGACAAATTTCTTCGGTCGCCTGGGGTACGAGCCCGGTGACGACGACGGTGTCGCCATTGCCGAAACCCTCGACGCGCTGGACGAACTGGTGAAGGTCGGCAAGGTGCGCCATATAGGCCTGTCCAACGAGACACCCTGGGGCATGCATCGCTATCTGCGCCTGGCTGCGCACGGCAACAAACCGCGCATCGCCTCCATCCAGAATCCCTACAGCCTGCTCAACCGCACTTTTGAAGTGGGGTGCGCGGAAATGGCGATCCGCGAGCAGTGCGGCCTGCTGGCCTATTCGCCGCTGGGTTTCGGGGTGCTGTCCGGCAAATACCTGGGCGGCAGGAAGCCGGAGGCTGCGCGCCTGACCCTGTTCGAGCGTTTCAAGCGCTATACCGGCGAACGCGCCGTGGCGGCCACGGCGCAATACGCGAAGCTGGCGCGGGAGTTCGGCCTGGAGCCGGCGCAGATGGCGCTGGCATTCGTGAACCGGCAGCCGTTCGTGACGTCGAACATTATCGGTGCCACCACCCTGGAACAGTTGCGCAGCAATATCGCCAGCGCCGCGATCGAGCTGGATGATGACCAGTTGACGGCTATTGAGTCAGTTCACGCCGCGAATCCGAATCCCGCTCCCTGAACCGGCCAACTATACTTTCTGCAACGGTTCTCCGCCGCCTATGCGGCGGGCGCACTTGCGGGGAGCGACGATGGAAATCACCGGCTTTCACTCACTGAACGATCTCTTTGCCCAGTTGGGGCTGGATGCCGATGACGCGGCGATCGAGGCCTTTCTCGAGCACCACCATCTGAGCGGCCAGCAGCACCTGTCCGAGGCCCCCTTCTGGTCCGAGGGCCAGCGCCGCTTCCTCGAGGAGGCGTTCCTGAACGACTCCGACTGGTGCGAGGCGGTGGACGAACTGGATACCCTGCTGCGACACTGACTGCCGGGAGGCGTAGGGTGCGCCGTGCGCACCATTGAGGGAGTGCACATCTTGCCTGCAAGCAGGCTCCACAACCACTAACTACCAGCCTCCAACCACTATATAATGCGCCGCTTTCCCCGGCGGCAGATAACAAGTTTCGATGCAAAAACCCCGCTTCCGCGCCGAGCTCCTGCATCCGCGCTACTGGCCCACCTGGCTGTTGTTCGCTCTCTGGTTCCTGATCGCCCAGCTCCCCTACCGCTGGCAGCTGGGGCTGGGGCGGATGCTCGGCCGGCTGATGTTGCGTGTGGCGCCCAGTCGGCGCACCATCGCCGAGCGCAACCTGGCGCTCTGCTTTCCCGACATGCCCGATGGCGAGCGGCGCGAGCTGCTGCGCCGCAACTTCGAGTCCAGCGGTATCGCGGTGATGGAGACCGGCATGGCCTGGTTCCGCGCCAGCCGCTGGCTGCGCAAGCGCCTGAGTGTCGAGGGACTGGAGCACCTGCGGGAACCGCAGGCGCGGGGGCAGGGCGTGGTACTGATGGCGATGCACTTCACCACCCTGGAAATCGGCGCCGGCTTCATGGCCATGAACCACAAGGTGGACGGCATGTACCGGCCGCACCGGAACCCGGTGTACGACTATATGCAGCGCAAGGGGCGCGAGCGCCACGGCGAGGATTCCGAGGTCTACCAGCGCAAGGACGTGCGCGGCATGCTGCGGGCGCTGAAGCGCGGCCGGGCCGTCTGGTACGCGCCGGACCAGGACTACGGCATCAAGCAGGGTGTGTTCGCGCCGCTGTTCGGCGTTCCGGCGGCGACGGTGACCGGCACTTCGCGCTTTGCCCGGGTGGGTCGCGCGCTGGTGGTACCCTACACCGTTACCCGCCTGGAAGGCGATGCTGGTTACCACATGAAAATCCACCCGCCGATCGAGGAAATTCCGTCCGGCGACGAACTGCAGGACGCAATACTGGTCAATCAGTTTGTCGAGGCGCGTATCCGGGACAATCCTGCACAATATATGTGGGTTCACCGCCGCTTCAAGACACGCCCGGAGGGCGAGCCGGACGTCTACGAAGGTGTGCGCAAGAAAAAGCGCAAAAAGCGTAAGAAGCGCCGGCGGTAATCGCCTCTGGCATAGACCCGGCGCGCTCAGTAACATAGCTGTCTCTTTTTGGGGCGGTGTCGACTGGCTCAATCGGTGCGACAGAGACTAGATAGCGAAGGAGTTAGGATGTTTTCCGGCAGTATGGTGGCGCTGGCTACCCCAATGTACGCAGACGGCGGCCTGGACTGGGACAGTCTGCACAACCTGGTGGAGTGGCATATCGAGCAGGGCACCCGCGCCCTGGTCGCCGTGGGCACCACCGGTGAATCCGCCACCCTCGATGTCAACGAGCACCTGGAAGTCATCCGCCGCGTAGTGGACCAGGTGGCCGGGCGCATCGCGGTGATCGCCGGTACCGGCGCCAATTCCACCACCGAGGCCATCGAACTGACTGAAACCGCCGCCAAATGCGGCGCCGATGCCTGCCTGCTGGTGACCCCCTACTACAACAAGCCTACCCAGGAGGGCCTGTTCCAGCACTACAAGACCGTGGCCAGGGCCGTGTCCATTCCGCAGATCCTCTACAATGTGCCCGGGCGCACCGCCGTGGACATGCTGCCGGAGACGGTGCAGCGCCTGGCGGCGATCGGCAATATCGTCGGCATCAAGGAGGCCACCGGCGATATGGAGCGCGCCCGCACGCTGAAGGAGATGCTGCCGGAGGATTTCGCCATCTACTCCGGCGACGACGCCACCGCCCTGGATCTGATACTGCTGGGTGGCCACGGCAGCATCAGCGTGACCGCCAATGTGGCACCCGCGGCCGTGGCGCAGGTGTGCGAGGCGGCCCTCAACGGCGATGCCGAGACCGCCCGCGCCATCGACCAGCGCATCGAGATACTGCACCGGATGCTGTTTCTGGAGGCCAACCCCATCCCGGTGAAATGGGCACTGCGGGAAATGGGCCGTATCGACGGCGGTATCCGTCTGCCGCTGACCAATCTCTCCGCAGAGCATCACGCCGCGGTGCGTGAAGCGCTGCGCAGCGCAGGTGTACTCTGAGCCTGCGAATCGGGAATCAACCAGGATAGTAATAATGACAAGATTGACTGCCGGAGCCGCAGCCTGTATCGCCGGCATCGCGCTGACCGGTTGTGGCATGTTCGGGGACGAAGGCTACTTCCGCGACCGCAGCGACGACTACCAGGTAGCGTCCAGCCTGCCGCCGCTGCAGATGCCCGAGGGCGTCACCGAGAAGCGCCAGGAAGAACTCTACGAGATCCCGCGGGTCGGCGACGGCGAGCTTGAAACCGGCGAGTTCGAGGTGCCGCGCCCGCAGCCGCTGTCGGTCAACACCGGCGCCGACCGGGTCAAGATCCAGAAGCTCGGCAACCGCCGCTGGGTGCTGGTCTCCCAGCCGCCGGCCGAGGTCTGGCCGCAGTTGCATTACTTCCTGCGCTCCTCCGGCCTGAAGCTGGCTTCGTCCGATGCCAGCGCGGGCATCATGGAAACAGCCTGGCTGCAGTTCGAACAGAGTCCGGATACCAAGGACAAATATCGGCTGCGCGTCGAGTCCGGTGTACAGCCGGATAGCACCGAGGTCCACGTGCGCCACCTGTCGGTCCCCGCGGAAACGCCGGCGGAAGCCGGCGTCGACTGGCCGCAGCGCTCTACCAGCCCCGAGCGCGAAGGCTGGATGATCGATGAGATGTCCACCGCGCTGGCGGCCGAGTCTACCGGCGCTGCGGCCTCACTGGTGGCCCAGGCCATTGGCGGTGGCTCGGTGAAAGTGCAGTTGCAGGAGCCCGCCGGCAAGGAACCCTTCATCTCCATGGATCTCGCCATGGAGCGCGCCTGGGCCACAGTCGCCCACGCCCTCAACGTGGGCGCTTACCGCCTGCACCGCGAAGATTCGGATATCGGCTTCTTCTACGTCACCTACGACGAGGATCGCGAGCTGACCGAGGACGAGGAGGACGGCTGGTTCTCCTGGGGTGACAACGGCGGCGAAGACGAGCTGGCGGCCGAGGCCCAGAAGGTCACCATGCAGCAGCTGCTGGCCAATATCGATCCGGATACCGATGCCAAGCCGACGCTGTTTGCCGATGTCCAGGGCCTGGGCGGCGGGCCGGTGGCGGACATCCCGGGCTACCTGGTGGTGGTACGCGGCACTGGCGGCACCATCGAGGTGCGCGTGCGCGATACCAGTGGCCAGCCGCTGTCCCGCGGCAAAGCCTCGCAACTGTTGATGGCCATCCGCCAGAATCTCATCTGATGGCCCTCCGGTTCGCTTCACTGGGAAGCGGCAGCAAGGGCAATGGCACCCTGGTCGCCAGCGGCGACCACTGCCTGTTGGTGGACTGCGGTTTCACCATCCGGGAAACCGAGCGTCGCATGGCGCGGCTCGGGCTGTCGCCCGCCGACCTGGGCGCTATCCTCGTTACCCACGAACACAGTGACCATCTCTCCGGTGTCGCGCCGCTGTCGCGCAAATACGGGCTGCCCGTTTACCTGACGCCCGGCACCCTGCGCGCGCGGGATATCGGCAAGCTGCCGGAAGTACACCTGATCGAGGGGCACCGACCGTTTTCGGTGGCGGATATCCAGGTGACACCGGTGGCTGTACCCCACGACGCCCGCGAGGCGGCGCAGTTCGTGTTCCGCCGCCGGGACACCCGCCTGGGCCTGCTTACCGACCTGGGCACCATCACGCCCCATGTGGAGGATCATTTCGGCGGCTGTGATGCGCTGGTGCTGGAGGCCAATCACGACCCGCAGATGCTGGCCCAGGGACCTTATCCGCCGTCGCTGAAACGCCGCGTCGGCGGCGCATACGGTCACCTCAGCAACCAGCAGGCGGCCGGTTTTCTGCAACGGGTAGGCTGCGATGGCCTGCAACACCTGGTGGTGGCCCATATCAGCGAAAAGAACAACACCGTCGAACTCGCCCGCCAGGCGCTCGCCAGCGCCGCGGAACAGGTGACAAACTGCATCTTTGCCTGCCAGCAGCAGGGGTTCGACTGGCTGGAGATCGAATAATACTGGCTCGACTCTCCCGCTTGAGGGAGGGGGACGGGGGAGGGGACGATGGAAACCTTGTTGATCTACCTGCTGGTTGGCGCTGCCGCCGGTACCATTGCCGGCCTGTTCGGCGTCGGTGGTGGGCTGATCATTGTGCCGTCATTGATACTGGTGTTCACCGCGCTCGGCATCGCCCCGGAAATCCTCACCCACATGGCCGTAGCTACCTCCCTGGCCACCATCGTCGTCACCTCCGTCAGCTCCATTCGCACCCACCACCTGAAACGGGCGGTGGACTGGTCCATCTTCCTGTCCATGACACCGGGTATCCTGCTCGGCTCCTGGCTGGGTGGAGTGACCGCCCACTTGTTGCCGGGCGCCTGGCTGCAACTGTTGATCGGTATTTTCGCCCTGGTGATCGCCGGGCGTATGTGGCTGGCGGGAAGGCGCCACGCGCATCTGCCGGAAAACGGGGAGCGCTTGCCGGGTGCGCCGCTGCTATCGGTTGCCGGCGGTGCCATCGGCTGGGGCTCGGCGATCTTCGGTATCGGTGGCGGTTCGCTGACAGTGCCCTTCCTGTCCCGCTGCCGCGTGCAGATGCAGCGTGCCGTGGCCACTTCCGCCGCCTGCGGCCTGCCCATCGCCATCGCCGGTGCCATCAGCTTCGCCGTGCAGGGCTGGGGCGATCCGCAATTGCCCCCCTGGAGCAGCGGCTACATCTACTGGCCGGCGTTCCTGGGCATAGTACTGGCCAGCGCCATCTTCGCCCGCTTCGGCGCCCAGCTCGCCCACCGCATGTCGCCGCAGCTGCTGAAGAACTGCTTTGCCGGTCTGTTGTGCGTGATCGGGTTACGGTTTATCTGGCTGAATGCGGGGTTGGTGTTGGGATAATTTGGGGACCCGGACGGCGGTGCGCACGGCGCATCCTACGACTCCTGCCCTGAAAGCACAGCTCCCCTCTCCCTCCGGGAGAGGGGCCGGGGGAGAGGGCTCGGATCGTGGCACTTCAACCCGAATCTCGTCTCCATTCCACAAAAAAAGGCCGCCGGGTCACCCCGGCGGCCTTTTCTATACCGCACCCGCAGGCGCGTCACAAGCCGTTATCAGGCAGTCTTCGCCTCCGCGTCCGCCTTCACGTCAGTCTCTCTGGGCGGCTCCAGTCCCTCCCAGCGTTTCGCCTTCAGGCTGATCAGCGCGATGATGATGCCGATACCGATGCTGAACAGGGCGATCTGCAGGTAGAGGGTCGGCAGTTCCTCGACGTTGCTCGGGTCGAAGTTGCCCGCCAGCAGGCCGGCGATGATGTTGCCGATGGAATAGGTGAGTACGAACACACCCATCATCTGCCCGGCAAAGCGGCGCGGGGCCAGTTTGCTCACCGCGCTCAGCGCCACCGGGCTCAGGCACAGCTCGCCTACCGTGTGCAGGAAGTAAGTGGCCACCAGCCAGTAGGGCGCCACTTTCAGGCCGCCGGCGGCGTACTGGGCGGCAAAGAACATGACGATAAAGCCGGACGCCATGATGATCAGGCCCACGGCACACTTCATGCTGTAGGAAGGCGTGATCATGCGCTTGCCCAGATTGATCCACAGGGCGGCGAAGAAGGGCGACAGGAGGATGATGAAGAAGGCGTTGGCGCTCTGGAACCAGGAGGCCGGCAGCTCGAAGGTCCCGATCAGGCGATCGGTGTAGTCGCGACCGAACAGGTTCAGGGAGGAGCCGGCCTGCTCGAAGCCGGACCAGAAACAGGCCGAGGCGAGACAAACCAGGAACAGCGCCCACATCTTCTTCTTCTCCGCGTCGTCCAGCTTGCCGCCGAAGTAGACGAAGCCGAAATAGAGGAAGAAGATGATGGTAAAGGCGATGGCCACATACTCGGCCACGGCCACCGGATTGACGGTGATGACTCCACTCAGCGACAGGCCGGTGATCACCGCCACGGCCGCGACAATGGCGCCGATTGTGCGCCAGGCGTTGCGCATGCCCGCGGGGCTCAGCGGACTCACCGGCTTCAGGCTGGCGTCGCCCAGGTTGCCGATGGTCATGCGGTACTGGATCAGGCCCACCGCCATGCCCACGGCCGCGGCGCCAAAGCCCCAGTGCCAGCCGATGCTCTCGCCGAAGTAGCCGCAGACGGCATAGCCGATCAGGGAGCCGATGTTGATGCCCATGTAGTAGATGGCGTAGCCGGAATCGCGGCGCACGTCGTCATGGCGGTAGAGCTGGCCCACCAGGGCGCTGATATTGGGTTTCAGCAGGCCGGTGCCCGAGGCAACCAGGATCAGGCCGATAAAGAAGGTGCTGTCGTTGGGAATCGCCAGCACGATATGGCCGCACATGATGACGATACCGCCGTACCAGATGGTACGCTGTCCCCCCAGCAGGCGATCGGCAATCCAGCCACCGGGCAGGCCCAGGAAGTAGACCGCGCCGGTGTAGAGGCCGTAGACGGCGGTCGCTGCGGCCACGGTAAAGGCCAGGCCTTCCTCCTGCAGACTTGCGGTCATGAAGAGTACGAGCAGGGCGCGCATGCCGTAGTAACTCATGCGCTCCCACATTTCAGTGAAGAACAGGGTCGAAAGACCTTTCGGATGGCCGAAGAAGCCGGCGCTATTCTGGTGTGTATTCGACGACATAAGCTGAAGTTCCAGTTGTTATAGCTTTAATCGAGCATACCTTCTTTATCGGAAGTGCTCCGGCGGATCAGTGCCAGCATAGGCCCGGTGGGCCCTTTGCGCGCACCAGAGAGCACAGAGGATCCCTGTTCTGTGCCGTGGAAGCCCCGTCGGCGCGGGCCGGATCGGCCAATTGGTGGCGTCCGAAGCTTCCCAATTCGTGCCCCGGAGTGTAACAGTTGTACGATAAGCAGGCGACTCGTTACAAATGAAACCGTGTAATTTGCCCCGAGGGTATTTTCAGGGGCATCATTTAGTGATAAATCCTGCAGGGATAGCTATCAACAGGGGATAATAACGATGAAGGCCCCATTCATTCTCGCGCCAATCCTGCTGCTGTCCGCCTGTGCGCCGGTGCCCGACCATCCGGTCGACACCCGCAGTGCCCTGAGCGGCGAGGTGATTCTCGGCCGACCCCTGGATCCCGGGCGGCTGCCCGAGGACCGGCTGTTGTCCCTTACGCCGGAGATCCGCGCCTATCTCGCCAGCATCGCACCGGACAGCCCGCCACGACAGCGGCTGACGGCACTGATCCGGGCGTTCGAGGAGGGGGAATTCGCTGTCGAGTACGATGCGGACAGCACCCTGACGGCGGCGGAAACCTACCAACAGCAGCGGGGTAACTGCATGGCCTTTACCCTGATGATGGTGGCCATGGCGCGGGCGCTGGGCGCCGAAGCCCACTTCAATGAGGTGGAAGTGCCCCCCGTGTGGAGTCACGACGAGGCGCAGACCCTGGTGATCTACCGCCATATCAACATGGTTTCCAGGGGCCGGCGCGGCCGCCGCGTGGTGGATTTCGACCTGGCCGCCTACGATCCCGTCTACGACCAGCGCAAACTGTCCGACAGCGCCGCTTTCGCCCAGTACTACAGCAATCGCGGCATGGAATTGATGCAGCGGGATCGGCGCGAGCAGGCATTCCTGTACCTGCGCAAGGCGCTGCAGCTGAATCCCGGCGACAGTGATCTCTGGTCCAACCTGGGGGCGCTATACAGCCGCTTCGGCCACGAGAACCAGGCAGAACAGAGCTATCTGCGGGCCCTGCAATTGCAACCGGGTCACCTGCTGGCGATCAGCAACCTCGAACGCCTCTACCGCAACAGCGGCCGCATTCAACTGGCCGACCGCTACGCCAAAAAGGCGCGCTACCATCGCCGGCACAATCCCTACCACCTCTACTACCGGGCGCGCGACGCCTACGAACAGGGCGACTACCGACAGGCCCGCACGGAGTTGCGCCGGGCGCTGCGACGCTACGAGGAGGATCACCGCTTCCACTTCCTGATGGGCCTGACCAGCTACCGCCTGGGCAAAATGGAAAAGTCCCACAAGAGCTTTCTGGAAGCCTTTTCCCTCATCGACAACCCGGCCACCCGGAATGCCTATATGCGCAAGCTGGACTATCTGAAGCGTGAGGGGCGGTAAATTGCTTGCGGGGCAGGCTCTGTACAGAGGTCTGTTGTGGATGTAGGAGCCTGTCGTGCAGTCGACTTTCAAACACAAAAAAAGGGGCGCCTCGGCGCCCCTTTTTCTATACGACTGGTGGAGTCGCTACTTAGAACTGGTAGCTGACACCAGCCCAGGCGTAGCGGCCCTTGAAGTCGTAGCTGCTGTTCCAGTCGCTGTTACCGGAACCGTCGGTAGGCTCACGATCGTTCAGGTTGTCGATACCGCCACTTACGCGAACGCTGTCGTTCACATCCCAGCCCGCGTGCAGATCCAGATAGGTGTGAGAGGGCATAGCACGGTCGGGACTTTCCCCGTTACCCAGGTAACGAACGTCCAGGCCCAGGCTCCAGTCGCTGCTGGCATACCAGGTCGCACCGGCCAGGCCGCGCCACTTCACATACATACCACTGGTGTTGCTGATGTAGCCCAGCCAGTCGCTGGTCTGCTCCGTCTGCTCGTTGTACTCGTCGAACTCCAGCAGTCGGGTCGCCTGCAGACGCAGGGCCAGTTGGCCGGCGTTGAAGTGGTAGTTGTTGGTGACGTCCAGATCAATACCGCGAGTGCTGATCTCGCCGATATTCCTCTTGGCACCTTCCAGGTTGACGATCTCGTCGCTGGCACCACGGCGGATTGATGCGCAAGCGGTTTCGATACCCTCGCGGAAGCAGTCATCCAGCATCAGCTGCAGGTCCGGCGAAGTGATCGCATCCTCAATCTGGATATCGTAGTAGTCCAGGGTGATGGATAGATCTTCGACAAATGTCGGAGTCCAGACCATACCAAAGGTATAGGATTCAGCCTCTTCCGGCCCCAGCTCCTGGTTGCCACCGATATTGGTGGCAATCTGGGTGCCGGTTTGCTTGAAGCCGGCGCCTACCATACTGCAGTTGGCACCCTGGCCTTTTTCGTTGGCGTCGGTGGTGTCGCAGGGATCGGTCAGTGTCTCGTAACTCTGTGCCGTGCCGCTGTAGAGCTCGTAGATCCCCGGTGCGCGGAAAGAGGTGGACGCACTGGCGCGGAAGCGCAGGTCTTCAACCGGTGCGTAAACCAGGCCCAGCTTGCCGGTGGTCTCGCCACCGAAGGTGTCGAAGTCGGAGTAGCGTACGGCCATGTCCGCGCTCAGCTCTTCGGCGTAGGCAGCCCCGGACAGGATCGGCAGGTTGAACTCGGCGTAGGCTTCGGTAACCGAGTATTCCCCTTCGGTGGCATCCTGCTGATTGCCGAAAGTGGAGCCGTCCTGGGTCTGCTGGCTGGGGTTGAACTCGCCGGACTCCTCGCGGTACTCAAGACCGGTAGCGAAACCCAGCGGGCCACCCTGGAACTGGACAGCTTCGATATCGCCGGTCAGGGATGCACCGTAGTTGATCAGTTCGTACTCGTTGTCTTCCCGGTCCGCATAGCGCATGTGATTGATCACTTCCTCGCTCATGCCGCCGGCGAACACTGGATCGATGCCCGCCTCACCGTTGAGGATTTCGTCCAACTTGCTCTTGCTGTAGGAGTTGCGAGTGACGTTTTCGCCTTCGTTCTTGCCGTAGCTGGCGAAGATGTCCCAACTCCAGCCATTGGCCATATCGCCGCGCAGCCCAGTCAGGCCTCGGAAGGTCTCTGTTTGTTGCTCGTAATCGCGGGGGCCGCCGGCTACCGGGCGGGAATAGAAGTTGTTGAAACCGGCAATGCCATCGTCACCGATGCCGTGGGACCAGGTATCGCCCGGGTAGGGGTTGTCCTCGTCATCCATGTTGCTGCCGGCTGCGACCCAGGCGTCGTAGGCTTCTTGCCAGGCACTTTCCAGTTCCGCCTGGATGTCCGCCGGCAGATGCTGTTCCGGGTCCAGTTCGAAGCCGTTGGCACGGTACATCGGCTGGGCGGCCAACTGCTGGTTGGTGGTTTTGTCGGTGTAGCTGGCTTCACCGTAGAGCTCGACTCTGTCAGTAATAGAGAAATCACCGGCAAAGGTTGCACTGGTACGCTCCATGGCGCCCGACAGCCACATGAATTGGCCGATGTCGTAGGAGGCCATACCGTCACTCAAGCTGCCGTCTTCACCCACGGCAAAGTTGCCATAGTTGGTTGCAATATTGCCGGTGGGGCTCAGGACGCTGGTGAGACCGGCCCAGTCGCGGTCGTTGAAACTGATTTCATCGCGCTGGCTGTGGGTGATGTTACCGACAAAGCCGCCGCGAGCGCCTTCGTTGCCGAAGGTGATGGATAGCTCGCCATTTTCACCGCCGCCATCGTCTGTGGCACCGGCACGTGCGCTGACCTTCACGCCGTCGTACGATTTCTTCATTACCACGTTGATCACGCCGGCAACCGCATCGGAACCGTATACGGCGGATGCGCCATCCGTCAGCACTTCAATACGGTCGATCATATCGACCGGAATGTTGTTCATATCCACCGCGGAGCTGACACCGGAGCTCGATGATACAAAGCGGCGGCCGTTGACCAACACCAGGGTGCGCGCGGACCCGAGGTTGCGCAGGTCTACGAACGAAAGGCCGTTACCGCCGTTGTTGTCATTGGCGTTGGTGCCCTGCGTACCCATGGAAGGCAGTTCGCGGAGCAGTTCGTCAACGGTACCAACGCCAGAGCGGCTGATCGCTTCGGAATCGACGATGGTGATGGGGCCGGTGCTGGAAAGTGGATCGCGGGCAATGCGCGAACCGGTAACGATCACTTCTTCAACAGCAGGTCCCGGAACTGCGTTCTGAGCTGCTACACCGGTGGCAGCCATGGTGCCCAGTGTAGCGATAGCAACGCTCAACTTGGTCTTGATCATAGTGCATCCTTTTATGTACTTAGGGTACTTATAATGCGTTTATTAGCTTGTAGCATTTAATGCGCGAGCTGACTTTAATTCATCAAGTGAAAATATGGAACTATTATGACAATGAGCCATCTCGTTACACTTAAGTAGGCGGTTGAAATTCATTCTTATTGATTGATGTTTAAACAACAAATAATGCTGTATATCCGTCATATAGGTCAAAATTAGTTAAGTTTAATTTAAAAAATGCTATTTATTGGTATATATGTTTCAAATGTAAAGTTATCGATTAACCGTTTATTCTGGTTAAAAAATGAGCTGTTCATGAAAGGGGAGGGGGAAGATGCAGAGGAGTAGGGAAGGTGGTCTGGTTAAAAAATGAGCGCTCCACCCCTGGGGAGTCGCTCACCGGTTAGTGGTCAGGCCAGGCTCTGTTTTACACCATCGAGGAACAGTTGCACGGACAGCATTACCAGTACCATGCCCATCAGGCGCTCCACCGCAATCAGCCCGCGGGTGCCCAGCAGCCGGGCGAGCGGCGCCGAGGCCAACAGGATAGAGGCCGAAACACCCCAGGCGCCGAGCAGCGCCAGGGTCCAGTCCATCAACTGTTCGCCTTCACTGTTGGTCATCAGCATCAGAATGGCCATGGTGGAAGGACCTGCCACGAGTGGCACTGCCAGCGGTACAAAGAAGGGTTCTCCCTCCAGGCGCTCTCCCATGATGCCCCCCTCCTGGGGGAAGACCATCCGTATCGAGATCAGAAACAGAATGATGGCCCCGGCGATACGAATCGCCTCCTGAGACAAGCCCAGCCAGGCCAGTACAAAACGACCGCCGTACAGGAAGACCAGCAGCACGATCAGGGCAAAGATCAGTTCGCGCATGATGACGTAGAGCTGGCGGCGCGGGGGAACATTTTTCAGGGCGGCCAGGAAGACTGGGATGTTGCCCAGGGGGTCCATTACGAAGAGGAGGGTTAGGAAGGCGGTTAGGGTGTCCATTGCGGTACTCCTCTGGTCTCAGCTACCGCAAAGCCAACCATTAATGCACTCGAAAGCCGAATCAGCTGCCCTTGCTTGGTAAGGATCCTCTTTAGTCTAATTAAAAATCTTGGGGTTAAGCAATGAGTGCAGTCAATTTAATGGTAACTGATAAGCCTGCCTGCTCATGTGGCTATCTCCGGCTTTGAAGTCAATGATTATAGAAGATGCCGTTCAAGCCGGGATAGCGTCGAAGGCGACAGTCATCCTGCGCGCCGAAGATCGGAATGGTCTGGTGCCATGCCACATATAGGAGGGGAAGAGCACCAGTGAACCTTCGCGTGGTTTCACGATATAGTCCGGGTTCTCTTTGCCAGGTACCGGAAACTCGGGTTTGCCAAATTCGATCCAGCCCTCGCCGCCACTTTCCACTTCCGGTGGAACGGAAACGTAATAAGCGCTACTCATCCATCCCTCTGTGTGAAAATGACTGCGATGCTTCCCGCCTCTTCTTAGATTTACAGACCAAGATCCATTAAAAATTACATCTTGGCCAAGCCGACCTAGAAATGGGTGGTTCGCTATAGGCTTAAGATCAACGAGATACTCGTAGATGATCTCGAGAAAGCTAGTGGCGAGTTGACCAATTTCTGGTTCAAGGCTATCAAACAAGTCGTTTAGAGTTTGGGTGCCCCCAGAAAGAGATTGGTCAATTGGCTCTCGTTCAGTGTTGTGTAGTCGTGTCAGGCACTCACAGAGAGATTTGTTGAATTCGTCGATGCTCGCAAAACCCGGTGGACACGGGATGTCCGCTATCTTAACTAGTTTCGAATAGTCTAGAAGTGCATCTGCCATCGGATCCCCCTGCATTTGGAGTGATGTAGCATACATACACCAATATCCCTGGTTAAGGGGGTGTGCCATAGTTAACTTGCGATAGACTTTGCTGCAGCGAGAAAATTCGCCAGCCTGCAATAGGGCTCTCCCCAGTTCATCTTGAAGAGCTGGCGTTTCCGTCATGCGACTGGCGGGTTTTTCCAATAGGCGGATTGCCTGCGAAGCGCGGCCCAGATCCCTGTAGTTAGTCGCGAGTTCCACTAGCACTTCCGGCCTTGTCTCGCTCCTTTGGCAAGCTTTCTCGAGAGCCGATACAGCCTGCTCTGGATTTCCTGCCAGTCGCTGGAATCGAGACTTTTCCACCAATAGGGATGGGTTCTCAAGAATACTATCAGCTAGTAGGTCGTAGGAATTGAGAAAATCAGGTTTGTCGCACATCCAAAGAAGCTTATTTAGCCATTTGTGATGATCTGGGTTGGTTGGTTCATGTTTGAGGCAGTGTCGGTAAAGCTTAATTGCCTCATCCATCTTTCCCTCTGATCCGGTAACGCTGGCAAGGTTGCTGAGGCTGGCGATAGATTCCGGCTTTAGGCGAATGCATGCTTCAAATTCTTTGCGAGCCTCTTTCCATCTGGCTTGCTGTTTGTAGGCTAATCCGAGTTTGAAATGTGAAGTAAAAGGGTCTGCGGAAAGCTCTAGTGCCTGCTTTAGTACATGAATAGATTCTTCGGGGCGTTTTAGCTTTCGAAGGCAGTCGGCTTTCCAGGTTAGGATGTTGCCGTTATTGGGGTGGCGATTTTGAAGTGACGCATATTCGCGCAGGGCATCAATAAACATCTTTTGACGGACTAACGCATGTGCCAGGTTAAGCCGTGCGTCATCATAGTCGGGGTTAAATTGCAGTGCCTTCCGATAGCTGCTAACCGCTTTCTGTATTTCCTTGTGTTGTAAATACAAATTGCCCAGGTTGTTCCAGGTGTGGGGCTGTTTGGGAGCCAACTTGAGTGATTTTTTAAAAGCATTCAGAGATGAGTCAAAATTTCCCAGGTTTTTTTCGCATGTGGCGAGTAGCTGCCAGCAGTCGGAATTTTCTGGTAGTTTCTTCAATAGTGGTTTCAGAATCTCGCGGGCATCATTAAAGTCTCCGCGCTGCATTAGTGCCACGCTTTTTTGGCAAGCCTGTTGAAAATGCATTTTGATGACTCCACTTTTGTGATACCTAAAAAAACGGCCAGCAGATGCTGGCCGTTTTAATGAGCTGCCCTAAGTCAAGCTTAGAAGCTCATGGTAGCGCCCATGTACCAGCGACGGCCCACGGCGTCATACAGATACTGGTCTGTATTGGCGTCTTGGTTGTCGTAGTAGTAGGGCGGCTCTTCGTCCAGCAGGTTCTTCACACCGCCTGACAGCGTCAGGGCGTCAGTCAGGTTATAGGAGAACGAAGCGTTGTGGTAGAAGATGCCATCTACATAAGCACCATCGATCTCGGAGGGATCCTGGCCATCTTGCGCCACGGAAGCGGTGGTCAGCTCACCGATGTAGCTCATATCGTAGGCCGCAGTCCAGCGATCGCCAGCAACGGACATAGCCAGTTTATGTTTCCACTCCGGCAGGGAGCCACCGCTGGCATAGCCTACGCCGATATCATCGATGAAGTCAGCACCTTCGAAGGGCTGGTAATCCCACGTCAGGTACTGAGTGGTTTCCCAGTGAGCACGCCAGCTCAGGCCAGCAGCGTCGAAGTTATAGTCGACCGCAGCGTCCACACCATCGATATTCATGGTCGCCAGGTTGTCATCCAGGGCCTCAACACCTTCGATATTGTTGGTGGCATCCCGTTGTACAGAATCACACCAAACCCCACCGACGGTGTAGCATTGCTGAACGATGGTGTTTACTTCCACCGAATCGATGGCGTTGTCGATTTCGGTTTTGAAGTAATCAAGGGTGACGGACAGGCCATCCAGCGGTTCAGCAACTACCCCGAAGGTGAAGGTATCCGCAGTCTCGGGCATCAGGTCCGGGTTGCCGCCAACAAGAGCGCGCATTTGGTCATTCGCCTGAGAAAAGCCTGTCGGAACTTCGTCGGCACAACGAGCCGGGGCATCGCTGTCGGGAGCATCCCAATCGTTACACGGATCGGTGAAGTTCTCATAGCTGGAACTCTGGCCGCCGTACAGTTCGCCGATATTCGGCGCACGGAACGCGGTAGAGGACACTGAGCGCAGTTTCAACATGTCGTTGATTTGCCAGCTAAGGCCCGCTTTCCAGGTACTGTCAGAGCCGAAAGTGCTGTAGTCGAAGCCGCGAGCGGCCAGATCGGCGGTCAGGTCACCAACAGCGGTATCGGAAAATACCGGGACACTGAATTCGGTGTAAACCTCGGTTACGTCGTAGCCGCCAGATGTCGGGCTGGTCGCGTTACCGGAACCAAGACCCGCGACCGTCAGAGCGTCCGGCTGGTAGGCGCCTTTCTCTTCGCGGAAGGAGGTGCCTGCTGCGAAGCCAACCACTCCAGCCGGTAGCTCGAACAGGTCGCCACTGATGTTGAACTCAGTCACCAGTTGCTGGGAGTAACCAGTCGCCTGATCGTCGTACTTGATGTACTCGACGTCTGCGGGAGTCAGCGCGCCTTCGCCCAAGTAGTTTACACAAGGGGTCGACTCGTCACCGTCAGTGCAGTTGTCGGTGACTGACTTAACGACGCGGTCCATGTTGATGTAGTTGCGGGAACGATCCAGGGCATCGGAGCGGCCATAGGTTAAAGCTGCATCCCAGTAGAACTCGCCGACCTCGCCGCTGAAGCCGGTGGACAGACGTACGGTGTCGATAGCCTGCTCGTATATGCGGTCGCCCACTTCGGTCATACGACGCAGGGGCAGAGCCACGTTGCCGCTATCTTCACCATCTTCGGGGTCCGCGAAGTCGTAGTCCCCGATGAACGGATACACGTCCGGATCCAGCGGAATACGCCAGTTATTCAGGGTGTAGTTGATGGGCTGAGGGGCCATCTGCTGAGTGGACAAGCGCTTGTTATAGGAGCCTTCGAAAAAGTACTCCAGAGTATCGGTCAATTGGTAGTTACCGTTGACGTTCAGGTTATAGCGCTTGGCCGGGGTGGAATTGAAGGAGCGGGCCGCGTAGTTATACCGATCGTCGTTGGTAAGTGCGTGATAACCACCGCTGCCCGGGGCTTCCATTTGAACCCAGCCGTCTGGAACTGGTGCAGGGGTTCCGTACAGATTGCCGCCGATGGTATTGGTAGAGCCTGCGCAGTATACGCCTGTACCATCTGCATCATCCGTGAGTGGGCACTCGGAGAACTCACGGTCGCCTTGCATGACAGAGCCGCGCTCGTAGAAACCGAGGCTGGTTGTGATGTTGCCGCGGTCGGAACTATGACCGAAGGTGATGTCGACGGAGGTCTCATTCCCATCGGACTCGAAAGACTGACCACCTTGCATGTCGATCTGGAAGCCTTCGAAGTTTTTCTTGGTGATGATGTTGACAACACCGGCAATTGCGTCGGAGCCGTAAACAGCAGAGGCGCCGTCCTTTAGTACTTCGATGCGTTCAATGATGGCAACCGGAACAGTGTTCAGGTCGACAGTGGCATTGGCGCCGATGCCGGACGGTGTTACGCGACGGCCGTTCAGCAGTACCAGGGTACGTTGGGATCCCATACCGCGCAGGTTGACGGTTGATTTACCACCACCGCCGTTGTTTACGGCAGACGTCAGGCCACCGTTCTGGGCGGTCAGCTGTTGCAGAGCGTCGGCAACGTTCACGATACCCTGAACTTTCATATCCTCAGCGCTAACGATAGATACAGGGCTGGTGCTCTCAAGGTCGGTACGCCTGATACGCGAACCCGTAACCACAACCTCTTCCACCAGAGTCGCATCCTCTTGTGCAAAGGCCGGTGTGGCAGGAACCATTACTGCGGCTGCGGTCAGGCCAATGGCCCCTTTCACAGCTACGGACAGGAGGTTCTTTTTCATTGTAAATCCTCTCTTGATCGTTGGATTTATAGTCTTTTGCCTTGAATGGCGATGATCGGAAGCGGCTACCCCCAAGCGGCCGCTTCATTCCCAACACCTCTAATAACGGTTGAGCGGAGAGGTTCCTCAATAAAATTCGTATTTTTTTTCCGTAAATTCCTAATGGCAGGTTTGGGAGCTATGGTTGATTGAAAAATAGACAGTTTGTTGCAGGATAGCGGGAGATGACCCGAGACCCGGCTGGGGTCGAGTGTCGCGAAGGGCGATTTTTGCCGAAAGCCAGGAGTTGGCCGGGGAAGGGAGGATTGCAGGCGTGCTGGTATTGGTGGGAGTTGGTTCTGCTGGCGATCTCTGGGGAGCCGGTCCGCGACAGGGAGTGTCCCTGTATCGCGAGGGGAGCCTGCCCCGGCCTTGATCGGGGCAGGCTCTCTCAGGCCCCGGCTCAGAGCTGGATCTTGTCGCGATTCTTCTCCAGCGTGGCGGTGCCGATGCCCTTGATTTCCATCAGCTGCTCAGTCGAGGTGAAGGGGCCCTGTTCCTCGCGGAACTCAATGATGAGCCCCGCCCTGCTTTCGCCGACACCGTCCAGTTTCTCTGCCAGCTCCGTGGCTGAGGCGGTGTTGATGTTGACGGCGACAGCCATTTCCCGGGCCTCTTCGGTATCGGCGAACACCGGGTTGCAGAGGAGGCAGAGGGCTGTGAAAAGCGCGGCGATGTAGAGTCGAATAAATTTCATTATTTTACTCCCTGTATATAGTTGATGTTTTTATACCGGAACTATCCGATTTCTCCGGTGTTGCAGACTGTACCATTTTGTCGCGAATCGGGGAGGGGGATCTGATTGCAGGCCATTACACGGGCCCGGGAAGAGGGGGGTAGAAGATATGAAGAGCACCCCGCCCACGGCGGGCGGGGCGAAGCGGGGTCAGAACTTGAAGGTAACGCTGCCGTAGAAGAACCGACCCACGGTGTCGTAGTTCAGTGGCAGGGTGTTCATGTCATCGTAGTTGGTGACATAGGGGGGTTGCTGGTTCCAGACGTTGCGGATGCCGCCCGTCAGGGTGATGTCTTCCCAGCGGTAGTAGTTGAAGTTGAAGTCGGTATACCACTTGTTGTCCACATGGGTCATCAGGTCGTTCTCGCGCGGGGCGATATCGTCCACTTCCCCCTCCATACGTACGGTGACATTGGCGTCCCAGCAGTCATACTCATAACCGAAGTTTGTAAGCAGCTTCCATTCGGGGAAGGCCGCGATCCGCGTTGTTACCGGATCGGCGCCGTAGAAGCCGGCGAGGTCGACCTCGGGCTCGAATTCGCTGGCCTGGAAATTGTACTCCTTCAGGTAGGTGGCCGTGGCGTTAAAGGTAAAGTAGCCGGGGCCCGCTTCCATACTGTAATCGGCCCCGAGGTCGAAACCGGAGGTCTCGAAGGTTGAGATATTCTGGGTGGTTAAAATTTGACCGGAAATTGAGTTGTCGGCGGCGCGGCGCGGGCTGGTGGGACTCGGCGACAGGCCCACTGCGCCGGGACCAGTGATCAGGTCGCAAGCCGGTGAGCTGAAGCCTTCGCTGGTATAGCAATTGTCGACAATGGTGTTGGTGGTGAAAGTGCCGATGGCATCGTCAACGGTAATGTCGAAGTAGTCGAGGCTGAAGCTCAGGTCCTCTATAAAGGTTGGTGTCCAGACGATACCCAGTGTCCAGCTCTCCGATTCTTCGGCCTTGAGGTCCTCATTACCACCGAAGAGGCCGGTCGCCTGGGAGTTGCCCAGTTCAAAATCCGTGGGCAGGCCATCGGCGGCGCAGTTGGCGCGAAGGACGGGGTTGCTGCTGGATCCGTAGTTGGCGCAGGGGTCCGTATAGGTTTCCGCCGACTGGGTGGGCGGCAGAAACAGGTCGTCGATGCCAGGTGCGCGGAAACCTTCGGAATAGGTGCCCCGGAAGCGCAGATGCTCCATCGGGGCGTATTCCAGTACCACGCCGAAAGTGGTGTCGTCACCGATGGTGTCATAGTCGGAGTAACGGAATGATGCCTCCAGTGCCAACAGGTCGACCCAGGGACGGCCGTCCATCAGGGGGGCGCGAAGCTCACCGTAGAATTCGTCCACCTCGTATTTACCGCCCCAGTCCTGGCCGCTGACGAAGTAGATCTGGCCGAGAGAGGCGGCGCCGTCTGCGGTCACTTCGGCCCGCTCCTTGCGGTGCTCGTAGCCGGCGGCCCACTGGAAGGGCTCGCTGGCCAGTGCGAAGTCACCGAAGTCGCCGACCACGTTGGCCTGAAGGCTGCTGAGCTTTTCCTTTTCCACTGGCGAGTTGACCACCAGTGCATAGTCCTGCATGGCCTGGGTCAGGGTATTTTCGCGGAAGGGGTCCCAGGCACCGGCTCCGCCGACAGCGGCGGCACATTCCGGATCGTCGGCGCAGGCATCCGGGTCCAGCAGGGTCTGGAAACGACCCGGGTTGGAGCGCCCCCGATCGATCTGGGTATCGACCCAGCGGTTGTAGTTGTAGGACAGATCCCAGGTCCAGTGGTTGCAGAATTCACCCTTGAAGCCGACCACGCCGTGCCAGGTGTTCACGTCCTGGCTGAAGGAACGGCCGCCGGTTTCCGTCAGGCGGCGCAGGATGATCACATCCTCGCCCTGGGGGTTGCCCGGGTTCGTGGCTGGCACCACGGGCTGGAAGAAGGTGCCCTCGGGGGCCAGCAACTGATCGGACTGGCGGTTGGTAAAGAGAAACTCGCCGAAGGCCTCGAAGGTAGTGAAATCCTCCCAGTTCCACAGTTCCTGTTCCCCGTAGCCGTAGGAGGAAACCACTTCCTGCGGCGTGATCAGGTAGCTCACCTCCGCAAAGTTGAAGCCGTCAATGGTCGAGTCGAAGGCGCGCGGCCCTGTATCGGGATCGAGAATGCGGCCGCCCTCGAAGCTGGCCGGATCCAGCGCGCTGAAATATTGCGCCGGCGATGTGGTGCCGCTGCCGCCGCAGAGCACCTGGTCGCCGGACTCGAACAGGGGGCAGTCGGAGAAATCGCGGTCGCCCTGGAAGATATCCTGGCGGCGGGAGTACTGCATGTTGAACATGACGTGGCCATCGTCTTCGGCGGAACTGGCGCCGAAGGTCCAGGCGGCCGAGTACTCCTGTCCGTCTCCTTCCTGGGAGGTGCCGGCACTGGCATAGATCTCTGCGCCCTCGAAGCTTTTCCGGGTGATGATATTGACCACGCCGGCAATCGCGTCGGAGCCGTAGATGGTGGAAGCACCGTCGCGCAGGATTTCCATCCGCTCGATGGCCGAGGTGGGGATCATGTTCAGGTCCACGGTGCCGGTGGCGGTCCCCGCGGACGGGAGGCGGCGGCCGTTCAGCAGTATCAAGGTGCGTGAGGAGCCCAGGCCGCGCAGGGAGACGGTGGCCAGGCCGGGGTTGCCATTGTTGACCGAGGAGCCTAGTTGCCCGCCTGTCATGGACGGGATGTCCTGCAGGAAATCCTCCAGAGTTGTCTGACCGGATTCCTGTAGTTGCGCGGCATCAAATACGCTGATCGGAGTGGCACTGGTGGCGTCCGTTGCGCGCTGGATACGCGTACCAGTGACGACAACTTCTTCCACCACTTCCTGAGCAAACGACAAGGTGGCAAAACTGGTGGATAAGGCCGTGGCTGCGATTGTGCCCTTGATTGCCCGGGATAGACGGGATCTGTCCATGGTATACCTCTCCTGATACCGGTTCTAAACGCCGAATATGGCAGTGCCCTCCTTGACAACTGCAAACATCTATCAACAGAGGCTTGCTAGAACACTAGAACATTTTTTCCGCATGGAAAGGATTCGCCGAGCATTCGGACGCCTTTGGCATTTGTTGCCGACTGTTTCGGTGTCAGGTAATCGTACTTGGCGGAGTTCGTGGGGCCAGGTGGGGCTTCAGAGATTGTAGGAGAGGGTGGTGTACCAGTAGCGACCGCTGAGGTCGTAGGTGCGGCCGTCGTAGTTGTCGTTGAAGGCGGTGGCGGCGAAGGGGGGCGCTTCGTCCAGCAGGTTGTCGATACCGACGGCAAAGCGCAGGCCGAAGGGCAGGGCGTAGGCCACCTGGAAGTCGTGGCTGGTCCAGCTGTCTATCTCTCGGGTGATGCGGGTTTCGTTGCGGGTAAAGGATTCCTCCAGAGCGTTGACGTAATGGATGGTATAGCCGCCTTCCCAGCGCCCCTTTTGCCAGTAGAGCCCGGTGTTGGCTTTCCAGCGCGGCAGGGATCCGGCACCACCGCTGGCGGGGTCGATGAAGGTGCCGGCGAGGTCCTCGGTGGGAGAGCCGGGCGCCGCCTGGTTCAGGTAGCGCTGCATATGGCTGGCGTTGAGCGACCAGCGCAGCTGGCCGAGTTGTTCGGAAGTGTGTTCATAACGCAGCGCGAGATCGAGCCCGCGGACTTCCCGCGCACCGATGTTCAGTCGCGTGGCTCGAATTCTGGTGATATCGCCGCGGGCGTCCCGCAGGACACGGTCGGTAAACAGGCCGGTGTGGGCGTTCCTGTCGATCAGGTACTGGGGGCTGGTGTCGATCACGTCGTTCTGGCGGATATCGAAAAGATCCAGTGAAGCGCTGAAATCGCTCAGTTGTTTCGGCGTCCACACCAGTCCCAGGGAGCGGTTGTCGGAGGTCTCCGGCTGCAGCTCCGGGTTGCCGCCGAACTCCGTCAGGTACTGGATGCGCGCGCCGTCGGCCCGGCCGTGACAGCCGGGCAGGGTATCGGCGCCGTTGCCGGTGCAGGGATCGATCAGGAATTCCTGGCTCTGGTAACCGGTCTGGTTCATGTCGACCAGCGTCGGCGCCTTGAAGCCGGTGGCGTAGCTGGCGCGCACCATCAGCGAGGGGGTCGGGCGCCAGCGCAGTGCGACTTTAGGGTTGATGGTGCTGCCGAAGTCGCTGTAATTCGAGAAGCGCACGGCGCCATCGAGCCAGAAGGCGTCGGTGAGCATCGGCACGGACAGCTCCGCAAAAGCCTCGCCGATCATACGTTGCCCCTCGGCCGAGCCGGCCGCAATACCGCCGATAAAAGACAGCCCCCGGGCGTCGTTGGAGCGGAAATCGATGGACTCCCGGCGGAACTCGATACCGGCGGCGCCGAGTACATCGCCGGCACTGTTGCTGCCGAGGACGCCGTCGGCCACATAGAGCAGTGACAACATGCGGGTGCTGCCGTCCACCAGGCTTTCGCCGCGCATGAACTCGAGTTGTTCGCTGTCGACACCGCCGCTGGGGCCCAGCAGGTCCACGGCGACACAGTCGTCTCGCGCGTTGCAGCGATCCGGTCCCTTGAGGCCCGCGGAGAGTCTGTTGGGATCGATCAGGTTGCTCAGGCTTTCCGAGGCCCGGGTGTAGTGCAGCGCCGCCGCTAGCTCCCACTGCCAGTCTTCCCGCTGGCCCTTGAGGCCGGCGTTCAGGCGCCAGGTATCCGTGCGGTTGTCCTGTTCGCGCGGCCCCAGTTCCAGCACCCGCTTGCGCACATCGGTGATCTCCTGCCCGAAGGGGTTGTAGATCTGGTCCGCGGCGATGGTCAGGTCGCCGTTGTCGAAGCGGGTGAACACTGGTGTCGGGGCGAGCGTGGTCTCGGCGCGGGTGCGGATGCCCATTGCCTCGACGAAAAGCAAAGCGCTGTCGCCCAGGTCGATATTGCCCTCCAGGTAGGCGGACTGCCGCTCGGATGGCACCACGGCGGTGGTGTACTCGCTGTAGTTGTAGCGGTCCTCCTGGGTCCAGGGGCGGTAGCCGCCGTCGCCGTCGTTGGTCACCGTGGTGTCGGCATCCAGGGCGATGAAGGCGCCGGGGGAAGCGGCCGAGCGCAGGTCGGTGCCGCCCCGCGCCCGGTTGTCGGCGGACGCGGAGAGCCCGCGGTCGCGGCTCATCAGGGCGCCCTGGCGGTAGTGTGCGAGGCTGAGCATCAGGTGGCCGCGCTCTCCGCTTTTGCCCCAGGTCAGGTGATAGGACTCCGTCCGCTGGTCGCCGGGTTCCGCGGTGCCGTAATAACTGTTGACCGAAAGCCCCTCGAAGTCGCGGCGCAGGATGATGTTGACCACACCGGCGATGGCGTCGGAACCATAGACCGCCGAGGCGCCGTCCTTGAGGATTTCGATCCGGTCGATCGCGGACAGGGGGATGGTGTTCAGGTCCGCGGCCTCGCCGCCGAAACCGTTGCTGACGATGCGCCGGCCGTTGATCAGCACCAGGGTGTTGCTGGCGGGCAGGCCGCGCAGGGTCACGGTGGCGGTGCCGTCGCCGCCGTTACTGACGGAGGTGCTGGTGGAGTTGCCGGATACCGCTGGCAGGAATTTCAGCAGTTCGGCCACAGTCTGGGCGCCGGTGATTTCCAGTTCCGGCTGGGCCAATACGTCGATGGGGGCGTAGCTGTCCAGTTGTGGATGGCGCAGGTGGCTGCCGGTGAGGCCGCGGCCGGTGACGGTGATTTCCTCGGTTTGGGCCGCCCGGTGGTCGAACGGCTCGCTTTCCGGCTCGTCGGCTTTTTCGATCACGGCCACGGCGCCGGGGCCCACACGCTCGTAGGTAAAGGGGGATCGCTGCAGGAGCTGGCGCAGAATGGGCTCGAACTCGCCGTTTTCTGTGGCGATCGTCTGCTCCGGGAGCTTGTAGTTGTCTGCGGTAGAGGCTCGCACCAACACCGAGATTTTGCACTGGCGGCCGAGGGAGATCAGGGTGCGGGAGAGATTGCCGGCGGGCAGGTGCACACCGGGCCCGGGACAATTGGCGAAAGCCCCGTCCGAGAACGTCATCAACGTCGCCAGCGATAGTGTGGCCCAGTGCCGCGTGTTCAAGTGTCTGCCCGTCTCAGCCGCGCGGCTATGCGCGGTTTTTATTCGTTGTAATCGGTTTTTCGTGGGCGGGAAGCCAGCTGGCTGAACAATAAATGATCGCCCGGATGGGCTTTATAACTCAGTTGCGTCGGGGAGACAAGAGAGTCAGGTCGGGGTCGCTCCGGTCCTGCTCCAGGTCCAGCGCGGCGGCAATGGCCTTGAGGGTGTTGTCGGGATCGGAGAGTTCGAAAGTGCCCGACAACTTGCGGTTGCGGACGCTGGTTTCCGCCGCCGCGGGTACCTGCAGGTAGCGGTTCAGCTCTTCCAGGGCCTCGGCCAGGGGCGTCTGTTCAAAGACCAGTACCCCGCGAGTCCAGTCCAGGGCCTCCTCGGCGGAGGTGGTGCTGACTTCGCCGAGGCCAATACCGGAAACGCTGATTTTCTGGTTTTTTGCCAGTTTCACGGATTCGGGCCGCAGGCCGCTGCCGCTTTCCGTTTCGCTGACGGCCACGGTGCCCCCGGTGACGGAAACGCGGGTGTTGTCCGGGTTGCGCTCGATATTGAACTTGGTACCCAGCACGCGGATATTGGCTTTGCCCGCGGCCACGGTGAAGGGGCGCGCCGTCTGGCGGGCCACGTCGAAGTAGGCCTCGCCGCGCAGCAGTTCGGTGCGGCGCTCTTCGCGGCTGTAGCGCACCTGCAGCTCGGTATCGGTATTGAGCTGGACCCGGGAGCCGTCGCTCAGCGTTATGGTGCGGGTTTCGCCAACATTGGTGGCGTACAGTTGCGCGACCGAC
This sequence comes from Microbulbifer halophilus, assembly GCF_026183675.1. Classification (GTDB taxonomy): domain Bacteria; phylum Pseudomonadota; class Gammaproteobacteria; order Pseudomonadales; family Cellvibrionaceae; genus Microbulbifer; species Microbulbifer halophilus. The sequence continues at coordinate 96,083 of NZ_JAPIVK010000001.1, read as the reverse complement.
TGTTCGCCGGCGAGCCACTGGTTGCCGATCCACAGGGTGACAACCAGGCAGGCGGCGACCAGCCCACCGCCCATCAGCCACTGGGCCGGATTCCAGCCGGCGTCATTGGCCGCGGTGGTCGGCTGGCGGCCGGGGCGGCTTTCGGGAAAGAGCTCATCGGCCGGCATATGTGCCAGGGCGCCCAGGTCGCCCCAGAGTTCGGCCATCTGGTCGAAGGCGTCGCGGTGGGCGGGGGAGGCGTTCATCCAGTTGGCAAAGTTCCGGCGATCGGCCGCGGACAGCGCATCGGAACGCAGGCGCGCAATCCAGGCGCAGGCCTGGTCGAGCTGGTCTTCGTTCGGCACCTCTTGCGCCACCGCTGTACTCACCGTTCTTATCCTTAGCCTTGTTCTAATCTTGCGGTCCGGCCCTGTTGCCGACACCGGTCGCTTACTGAATTCGCCCGCTTTTGGTGCATTCTATAAAACTGTGCCCGTTTTGGCGCGAAATTTACTTTTCGTGACCCGTTGTCACAATAAAATGCTCAAAAATCGTCTAAGCGTAGCATTCCCTATGCTGCTTTGCCGTTTTTTCGTCATTGAATATCGGGTCTCTCGATATAGACGGCTGACCCGGGCCCTACCTCAAGAAAAACTCGGCTCCGTCGCCGTTCCGGGTGCACAAAGCCTGTGCGCCAGCGCATATTCCTGCAAATGATTTGCGGTGGGTGGGATGAAAATCGCGATTGGAGCCTCCCGGTGAACGCTGCAGCCGATTTTCCCGCGTGGTCAGCGGTTCAACTCCACCCGCCGGCGGCAGGCCTTGAGCGCCTGCAGGATATATTTCTCCACGCTGCTCACCGACGTGTTCATCTCGCGGGCAATCTCGTTGTAGGAGAGGCCGCGGGTGCGGTGCAGCAGGAAGGCCTGGCGACACTTGAGGGGCAGGCTGTCCATGGTGTCGTAGATGGACTGCAGTTGCTGCCGTGCGGCCAGCACCCGCTCCGGCGACTGGTGGTCCGCGTGGTCGTCGGCCGCGGTTTCCCCGTCGGCCGGCATCTGCTGGCTGACATACTCCATATGGAGCTTGCCGCGGCGCAGTTGGTCCACGGCCAGGTTATTGGCGATCTGGTAGAGGTAGGCGCGCGGGTTGTCCAGCTCTTTCTCGTCGCTGAGTTTCTGCAGGCGGAGATAGGCGTGCTGGGCAATGTCTTCGGCGTCCTCGGTACTCCTGACCATGCGCGATACGAAGCGCACCAGTGCCTGGCCGTGTTCGGCAAACAGCTTTTCCAGAAGCGTTTTCCGAGATTTATTCATCGATTGGTGGGATCCCCGTACTGCGCGCGCTGTCGATTGTGGTTGTTGTTCTGCGTGCCGGCCCTGCGTATTGACGTCAACGCCCAAAGTGACGACAGTCACGATTGCGGGCCAAGTCGCAGTTATATCACAGGCTCTACGGCGACGACGAGGCCCGTGACCAGTCCGTTGCCAGGGTCGAGGATTGCCGTCCTATGCCTCGGCGCCGATACCGTTATAATGGCCCCGCATTCAGTCACAGGATGGCGCCGTGGGGCGCTGGAGAGCGGATGAGTTATCAAGTATTGGCGCGCAAATGGCGGCCGCGGTTGTTTCGGGAAATGGTGGGTCAGGAGCATGTGCTCCAGGCGCTGATCAATGCCCTGGATAACGGCCGCCTGCACCACGCCTACCTGTTTGCCGGTACCCGCGGCGTGGGCAAGACCACCATTGCGCGTATCCTGGCCAAGTGCCTGAACTGCGAGAGCGGCGTCAGCTCCGAGCCCTGCGGCCAGTGCAGCGCCTGTACCGAGATCGCCGACGGCCGCTTCGTCGACCTGATCGAGGTGGACGCGGCCTCCCGCACCAAGGTCGAGGATACCCGCGAGCTGCTGGAAAACGTCCAGTATGCGCCGACGAGGGGCCGCTACAAGGTCTACCTGATCGACGAAGTGCACATGCTCTCCAACAGCTCCTTCAACGCCCTGTTGAAGACCCTGGAGGAGCCGCCGCCCCACGTAAAATTCCTGCTCGCGACCACGGACCCACAGAAACTGCCGGTGACGGTGCTGTCGCGCTGCCTGCAGTTCAACCTCAAGAACATGAGCCCGAAGCGGGTGGTGGGACACCTGCGCTTCGTGCTGGAGCAGGAGATGGTGCCCTTCGAGGAGGCTGCCGTCTGGCACCTGGGGCGCGCCGCCGACGGCAGCATGCGCGATGCCATGAGCCTGGCCGACCAGGCCATCGCTTTCGGCGGTGGCAAGATTGCCGAGGCGGAAGTGCGCGCGATGCTCGGCAGTATCGATGCCGGCCTGGTGTGGAAACTGCTGCAGGCGCTGGCGGAGGAGAGCCCCCCGGCGCTGTTCGCCACTGTCGACGAGCTGGCCCAGCAGGCGCCGGATTTCGGCGCAGCGCTGGCGGAGCTGGCCAACAACCTGCACCGCATCGCCGTGGCCCAGGTCCTGCCCGGCTCGATCGATAACGCCCTCGGCGACGGCGAGCGGCTGCGGCAGCTCGCCGGCCGACTGGCGCCGGAAAACGTCCAGCTCTACTACCAGATGGCACTGCTGGCGCGACGCGACCTGCCACTGGCGCCGGATCCGCGCAGCGGTTTCGAGATGGCGCTGTTGCGAATGTTGGCTTTCCGGCCGCAGGGGGTGGCGGATGTGCCCTCGGCGAAGCTGGAGGCATCGGGGGATAACGGGACCCGGGAAGGGGGCGCCGAGGCAAAAAAGCCGATAGCTGACCCCGAGCCGACCGCGGCGGTCGGCAGTGCTGCTGTGGAAACCGCTGCGCCAGCGGAGCCGGCCCCGGGGCCTGACCCGAGTGCCCCACAACCCGAACAGTCATCCAGCGCTTCAGGGGCCGAACAGCGCCACCAGCAGCTGGCTGAAGCAGCATCGGCCCCGGAGCCGCAGTCCCCGGGTCCCGACGCTAGCGCCCCCCGACCCGGACAGGCACCCAGCACTTCAGAGGCCGAACAACGTCGCCAGCAGTTGGCAGAAGCAGAATCGGTTCCGGAGGCGCACTCCCCGGATCCCGGCCCCAGTGCTCCCCAATCCGAACAGTCACCACCCGCTTCCGTGGTCGACCAACTTCGCCAACAGGTAGCGGAAGTCGAATCGGCCCCGGTGCCGCCAACCCCGGGTCCCGATAACCTCCCGGGTCCCGACAGCAACACCCCCGAAACACCCGCGGCCCGCCTCGACGCCCTCACCCCCGGCAGTTGGCCGGCCCTCTACAGCCAACTGGGCATCAGCGGCATACTGCACTCCATTGCCTTCCACCTGGAGCTGGTCGGCAGGCAGGACAATATACTGTCTTTTACCCTGGACGAGTCCTACAGCAGCCTGTACGACGAGGTGCACCAGCGCCGCCTGGCGGATGTGCTGGGAGACTTCTTCGGGCAGCCGGTCGCGGTCCAGATCCAGGTGGGCGCAGTGCAGGGCGGCACCCCGGCGCGGCTGGTGGCCGCCACCCGCGAGGCCCGCGACGCTGCGGCCCGCGACGCCCTGTCGCAGGACCCGGTGGTGCGGGAGCTGGAGAGCGAGCTGGACGCCGAACTGGTGCCGGACTCGGTGGAATATCTGAAAGAACTTGAGAGCGAGCAAAGCCAATGAAAGGTATGGGCGATTTGATGCAGCAGGCCCAGAAGATGCAGGCCGACATGCAGGAAAAAATGCAGAAGGTGCAGCAGGAACTGAATGACCTGCGCGTCTGCGGCGAGGCCGGTGCCGGCATGGTCAAGGTCACCATGAGCGGTCGCCACGATGTCACGGCGGTGGAGATCGATCCCTCCCTGATGAGTGAAGACAGGGAGATACTCGAGGACCTGCTCGCCGCCGCGGTCAACGATGCCGTGCGCCGCGCCGAGGAGAAGGCCCAGGCGCTACAGAAAGAGCAGCTGGGCGGCCTCGCCGGCGGCATGAACCTGCCCGAAGGCTTCAAATTCCCCTTTTGAGTTCCAGACCGCGAATTTATGTTCAGCCCCCTGATTGAAGACCTGATCCGCGCCCTGCGCTGCCTGCCGGGCGTGGGTCCCAAGTCGGCCCAGCGTATGGCCATGTACCTGCTGGAAAAGGACCGGGATGCCGCCGGCACCCTGGCCCGCACCCTGGAGCAGGCGGTGGAGAAGGTCGGCCGCTGCAGCCAGTGCCGCACCCTGACCGAACAGGACGTCTGCGCCCTGTGCAACAACAGCCGGCGCGAGCGCCAGTCCATGTGCGTGGTGGAAACCCCGGCGGACGTGCTGGCGATCGAGCAGGCCGGCAACTACCACGGCCGTTACTTCGTGCTGCACGGCCACCTGTCGCCGATCGACGGCGTGGGACCGGACAGCCTCGGCATCGACCTGCTGGAGCAGCACCTGGCCGGCGGCGAACTGCGGGAGCTGATCATCGCCACCAATCCCACCGTGGAGGGCGAGGCCACGGCCCAGTTTATCGCCGAGCGCGCTGCAGAGCGCGGCGTGGCCGTGAGCCGCATCGCCCACGGCGTACCCATTGGCGGCGAGCTGGAATACATCGACGGCGGTACCCTGGCGCACGCGTTCAACAGCCGCACTGCATTTTCCACGGGTACCTGAAGGTGAACATGCTGAAAGTGGATACCAACCCCATCTGGATCGACAGCGACGAAAAACTGGCGGAACTCTGCCGGCGCTGGCGCGGGCAGAATGCCATTGCGCTGGATACCGAGTTCATGCGCAGCCGTACCTTCTACCCGCTGCCCGCGCTGGTGCAGGTGGGCGACGGCGAACACTGCTTCCTGATCGACAATCTTGCCATCGATAATCTGCAACCGCTGCAGGATCTGCTGCTGGATACCGATGTAACCAAGATCATGCACAGTTGCAGCGAGGACCTGGAAACCCTCGAGCGGCTGCTGGGCGTTGTGCCGGAACCAATCTTCGATACCCAGATCGCCGCGGGCATCTGTGGCATGAAGGCGGGGCTGGGTTACGCGGCCACGGTGCGGGAGCTGCTCCATATCGAGCTGCCCAAGAGCGAGACCCGCTCCGACTGGCTGCAGCGTCCCCTGAGCGAATCGCAGAAAAACTACGCCGCCCTCGACGTGGCCTGGCTGCCACCGGTTTACGGCGTGCTAATCAAGCGCCTGCGCGAACAGGATCGCCTGGAGTGGCTGGAAGAGGACTGTGCGGCCCTGGTGGCCGCCGCCCGCAATCCGCAGCCGCCGGAGCTCTACTACCGGCGGGTCAAGGGTGCCTGGCGCCTGCGCGGCAAACAACTGGCGGTGCTGCAGGATCTGTGTGCCTGGCGCGAACGCGAGGCGCGCCTGCGGGATATCCCCCGCAACCACCTGCTGAAGGAAAACATCTGCCTGGACCTGGCCCAGAAAATTCCCACCCATGCCGCCGCCATGGCCCAGCCCGGGCTCGAGGGGCGCACCCTGCGGGAGTACGGCGACATTCTGCTGCAGGTCATCGAGCGCGCCGCCGCGCGCAGCGATGCGCCGCCGCGCCTGCCGCAGCCGCTCAACCGCCGCGAGGGCGACTGGCTGAAAGCGCTGCGCAAGGAAGTGAACAGCGTCGCCGAGCGGGCGGGCCTGCCGCCGGAAATACTGGTGCGCAAGAAAGAGCTGGAAGCGTTGGTGCAGTCAAAAAGCCCCCGGCTGGAAGGCCGGCTGGCCGGCTGGCGCGCCGGTGTCGTTGGCGAGACACTGCTCGATACCCTGGCCGAACTGCGCGGAGAAAAAGTGCCATGAGAACCGTCTGTGACGTGTACCGCAGCCCGCGCGAAGAGGAAATGTATCTTTACGTCGACAAACGCGAGGGCATCGCGCATGTACCGGAGAAACTGCTGGAACTGTTCGGCCGGCCCAGGCACCTGATGACCATGCTGCTGACACCGGAAAAGAAACTGGCCCGCGCAGAGGCGGACGGCATCCTGAAAGAGATCCGCGAGCGCGGCTACTACCTGCAGATGCCGCCGGCGCGCGACGACGAGATGCGCGCGATCGCGGCGCAGAACAGCAAACTGCAGCGCTGAGAGCTGGCGGTTGTGAGCGGCGAAGCGCCTTTCTGGCAGCGCAAAACCCTCGAGCAGATGACCGGCGCCGAATGGGAATCCCTCTGCGACGGTTGCGGCCGCTGCTGCCTGCACCGCCTGGAAGACGAGGACAGCGGCGAGGTTTACAGCACCAACGTCGCCTGCCGCCTGCTGGATACCCACTCCTGCCGCTGCGGCGACTACCCGCATCGCAAACGGCATGTACCGGACTGCATCCAGCTCGGCCCGCAGGATGCGCGCGAATTCCACTGGCTGCCCCCCACCTGCGCCTACCGCACCCTGGCCGAGGGCAGGCCGCTGCCGGACTGGCACCCGCTGGTATCGGGTTCGGCGGAAACGGTGCACCGGGCCGGCATATCGGTGCGCGATGCTGTGGTCAGTGAGGAACTGGTGCACCCGGATGACTTCGAAGAACATATCGTCACCTGGGTCGGTGACGACTCATAGGAACCTGCCTTGCAGGCGAACAGTGGCGTAGGTTGGACTGAGCCCCGCGAACTCCAAACTACGCATTCAAGAATGAATGGCGGCCAGGTGAGCCGTCTGAAGAACGAAAAAGACTATGGCTGAAGAATATCGAATTGCCTGGACCATCTATGCCGCCGGCACGGTGGTGTTATTGCTGTCGGGCTGGTGGTTTATGCGCAACTGGAGCTGGAACTGGTTGCGCCGCGCGCTGCTGGTGACCTTTGCCGCAGCCCTGTTGGTCCCCGCCCGCAGCGGTGTGCCGGAGGCGCCGTCGATGCCGGTGCTGCCGCTGTTTGTCTACCAGACCCTGTTCGAAGAGGAGGGTGCCAGGCCCGAAGTAACTGCGAACCTGGTATTCGCCACCGGCGGTGCACTGGGATTGCTGGCCCTGATCGGACTCGTCGGTCTCTACCTCCGCCATCGCCGCGAAAAGCGCCGCGAGTTCGAGGAAAACCCGTATCTCAATGAGCAGTGAACCAGCGGCAATGACCGATGATCCGCAGTACTGTTAATTACTCATTGGTCATTGTTCAGTGATCAATGGCGTCACATCCTCCTCTCCGCCGCACCCCTCCCCGGTGACAACTGCTATATCTAATAGGGCTGGCTCCGCCATGGCGCGGCGTCGTTCTCATTAGAAAAATGCCGGCAAAAGCAGGAGGCACTCGCTGTCTCGGCTGTGCAGGGCTGAGGAAACCGGATGCTCGACCATCTGCTCATCTTGACCGCGGTAATGCTGGTTTCGGGCATTCTCGGCGGCCTGGTCAACTACTACCAGATGCTGTTTACCGAGGAGGACCCCGCCGGCCTGGCGCGCTGCCTGATCATGGGGCTGTGCGGTGCCCTGATGGTGCCCATTTTCCTCAAGTTTACCCAGAGTGACCTGCTGATCGAGATCCAGGGTGATCCCTCGCGCCTGCTGCTGTTTACCGGCTATTGCCTGATGGCCGCCATTGCCTCGCGCATGTTCGTCTTCAATGCCGCCCGCCGCCAGTTGCGGGATGCCAGTATTGCCCGCGCGCGGGTGGAGAATCTGGAGCAGGAGCTGCGCGCCATGCAGTTGGAGATGATGCCGCTGCTGGAACACGAGATCGAAGGGGACACGGAGCAGGGCCCCAGTCTGGATTTCAACCAGATCCGCAAACTGGACGACAACGCCCTGCAGGTACTCAACCTGCTCAACAACGGCGACTGTGTATTCCGTTCCCTTTCCGGCATGGTGCAGGACAGTGGTATGGAAACCAACTCCGCCGCCCGCGCACTGAACAGCCTGCTGGTACTGGAAATGGTGGGCAAGATCCACAGCCATCTGGGCATTCGCTGGTATATCACCGACAAGGGCCGCCAGGTGGTGCACCGCCGCAGTACTTCCCCCGGGAACGCGGAGCTCCAGCTCCGCTAGCGGCCGCCGGGAGCGCCGAGCCCCAGCTCGGCAAGCGGGCCTGTGGCCCGCCCAGAAGTCGTCAATAAGATTGAGCGCTTCCGCCTTTCATCCGCTTCCCCCGATCAATTACCATGCGCTCTCAAGCAGAATCCCCACTGACTGGAGCGACAATGAAATTCACCGGTACCGAGAGCTATGTAGCCACCGAAGACCTGCAGATGGCAGTGAACGCGGCGGTCACGCTGCAGCGTCCGCTGCTGATCAAGGGCGAGCCGGGCACCGGCAAGACGCTGCTGGCCGAGGAGGTGGCCGCGAGCCTGGGGCTGAACCTGATCCAGTGGCATATCAAATCCTCCACCAAGGCACAGCAGGGCCTGTATGAGTACGACGCCGTATCGCGCCTGCGAGATTCCCAGCTGGGGGTGGACAAGGTTCACGATATTGGCAACTACATCAAGCGCGGCAAGCTCTGGGAGGCATTTACTGCGGACGAGCAGGTGGTGCTGTTGATCGACGAGATCGACAAGGCAGATATCGAATTTCCCAACGACCTGCTGGTGGAACTCGACCGCATGGAGTTCTTTGTCTACGAGACCGGCGAGACGATCCGGGCGAAGCAGCGTCCCATCGTGATCATCACCTCCAACAACGAGAAGGAACTGCCGGATGCCTTCCTGCGCCGCTGTTTCTTCCACTACATCAGCTTCCCGGACCGGGACACCATGCACAAGATCATCGACGTGCACTTCCCGGAGATCAAGCAGCAGCTCGTGGCCGAGGCGATGGATATCTTCTTCCAGCTGCGCGACGTGCCGGGCCTGAAGAAAAAGCCCTCCACGTCCGAGTTGATCGACTGGCTGAAACTGCTGCTGGCCGACGACATTCCCGAGGAGGTGCTGAAAAACCGCGACAACACCAGCGCGATTCCGCCGCTCTACGGCGCCCTACTGAAAAACGAGCAGGACGTACACATGCTCGAGCGCCTCGCCTTTATGGCACGACGCGAGAACCGGTAGGCTTCGTTCAACCTGGGTGGCGGTGCCGAGGCCGGGTGGCCTTTTGCGGGCACGGACTAGGCGTCCCCCCGTAAATACATCCCTGTAGGCTTGTCTGCGAGGTCCCTCTCGCAGACAGTCCCACAAAGGGCCATCCGGCATCGGCACCTTCGCCCCGATCTTCGGGGATCAATATGCTAATCGGCTTTTTCCTTAATTTACGCCGCTACAAACTGCCGGTTTCCACCACCGAACTGCTGGCCCTGCTCGAGGCGCTGCAGCAGCGGCTGGTGTTTGCGGACCTGGAGGAATTCTATTTCCTCGCCCGCACCTGCATGGTCAAGGACGAAAAGCACTTCGACAAATTCGACCGCGCCTTCGATGCCTATTTCCAGGACCTGGAAACCCTCGACGATGTGATCGAGCAGATGATTCCGGAAGACTGGCTGCGCGCGGAATTCATGAAGCAGCTCTCCGAGGAGGAAAAGGCCAAGGTGGAAAGCCTGGGCGGTCTGGAAAAATTGCTGGAGGAATTCCACAAGCGCCTCGAAGAGCAGAAGGAACGCCACAGCGGCGGTAATCGCTGGATCGGTACCGGTGGCACCAGTCCGTTTGGCAACAGCGGCTACCACCCCGGCGGTATCCGCGTCGGCGGCAACAGCCGCAACCGCTCCGCCTCCAAGGTCTGGCAGAAGCGCCAGTTCAAAAACCTGGACGACAGCGTCGCCCTGGGTAGCCGCAATATCCAGGTGGCCCTGCGCAAACTGCGCAAGTTCGCCCGCAGCGGTGCGGCCGAAGAGCTGGACCTGGACGACACCATCTCATCCACCGCGCGCAACGCCGGTCTGCTGGATATCAAGATGGTGCCGGAGCGCCACAACGCGGTGAAGGTGCTGATCTTTTTCGATGTGGGCGGCTCCATGGATCCCTACGTGCGGGTGTGCGAGGAACTCTTCTCCGCCTGCCGCTCCGAGTTCAAGCACCTGGAGTATTTCTATTTCCACAACTTCATTTACGAAGGCGTGTGGAAAGACAACGGGCGCCGCTACAACGAAACCACCCCGTTGATGGAAGTGCTGCGCACCTACAGCAAGGATTACAAGGTAATTTTCGTCGGCGATGCCTCCATGGCGCCCTACGAAATCACCCACCGCTACGGCAGCGTCGAGCACATGAACGAAGAGCCCGGTGCGGCCTGGATGGAACGGGTCACGGACACCTACAGCGACCTGGTCTGGCTCAATCCGGTGGGCGAGGAGTACTGGCAGTACACTCCCAGCATCGGCATGACCCGCAAGCTTGTCGGCGGCCAGATGTTCCCGATGACGCTCGAGGGCATGGATCGGGCCATTGCGCGGCTGGTGAAAGGGCGGTGAAGTTAATGCGGAATGCGCGGTCCGGCACTGTCTCCGCCTAACGCATCCGGGCCGCGCCCGATCCGTAGGGCGCGCCGTGCGCACCGCTTGAAACGGAGGAAGGAGACTCATGCCCTGTCCCCATTCCCCATTCCTCATTCACCAAAATGCCGCCGCGGTGCCCCCTCGTGATCCGCGGTGATGCCGATTTCCTCCCTGGTGGCGGACGTGATCTCGGTGTGTTCCTCCTCGGCGCCGTGCATCCAGTCCACCAGCCTGTCGCGCAGGAGAAACAGCAGAATACCCGCACCGATCGCCGCAATGGCGACGCCGCCAAAGGTGGCCAGCGGCCCCGATTCGCCCACCAGCTTGCCGATCTCCGCCGCACCCTTGTTGGCGATACCGATAAACGCAAACCACAATCCCATCATCAGCGACAGGTAGCGCAGTGGCGAGAGCTTGGTGACCATGGAAAGGCCGATCGGCGACAGGCACAGCTCGCCCACGGTGTGGAATATGTAGGCGAACACCAGCCACCAGATACTGGCCTTGAGGGTTTCGGAGTCGCCGATCTGCAGCGCCGCGCCGCACATGGAGACGAAGCCCAGGCCGAGAAAGATCAGGCCCATACTGAATTTTCCCGGCGAGGTGGGTTCGCGGTCGCCAAGGCCCACCCAGATGCTGGCGATCAGCGGTGCCAGGATGATGATAAACAGCGGGTTGACCATCTGCAGCCAACTGGCGGGAATCTCCCAGCCCAGGATATGCAGATCGGTGTTGTACTTGGCGAACAGGTTCATGGAGCCTGCCGCCTGCTCGAAACCGGCCCAGAAGATCACCGTGAATACCCCCAGGATCAGGATCACCCGGATGCGGTCCCGCTCCTCCGGCGTCAGGGGTTGGCGTTTGTCCTCGATATTGGATGTCGGGCCGAGCTTTGCCGACGGTTGTATACCGATTTCGCCCAGGTAGCGCCGGGCCTGGGTCACCTGTAGTAGCAATCCCAGCAGCATGCCCAGTCCGGCGACAAAAAATGCCAGCTGGTAGTTCACCTTCTCGCCGATCCAGCCGATCACCAGGTAGCCGAGGATCGAGCCGAGGTTGATGCCCATATAGAAAATGGTGAAGGCGGTGTCGCGGCGGTGGTCGCCCTCGTCGTAGAGGTCGCCCACCATGGTGGAAATGTTCGGCTTGAGGAAACCGTTGCCGACAATCAGCAGCGCCAGGCCCAGCCACAGCATGGTGATCTCGCTGCCGTCCGGCAGCCAGGCGTGGGGGAAGCCGAGGGAGAACTGCCCCAGCATCATCAGCACACCGCCGAAGATGATACAGCGCCGCTGGCCCCATTTGTTGTCCGCCATCCAGCCGCCGATGATCGGCGTCAGGTAGACGAGCATCGCGTACCAGCCCAGGTAGGAGAGTGCCTTCGACTGCAGCTCCGTATCGGACAACCGGTCCCAGCCGAACACCGCCGCGGTGCTGGCCGAAGTCAGGTAGAACACGAAGATACCGCGCATCCCGTAGTAGCTGAGACGCTCCCACATCTCGGTACCGAACAGCAGGTAGAGCCCCTTCGGGTGACCGAGCATTTCCCCCGCGTCGGCCGGGGGCCTGGGTTTGGGTTCTTGCATGGATACAGCTCGCAAGTGACGGTTCGGGAGCGCGGCACCGGGATCTGTGCTGCGGGCGCCTGCCGTGCAGGCGATTGCCGGGGCCCGGGCCGGGCCCTGTCTCCGCTCAAGTATAGATCAACGCCAACGCCCGCGGGCTGTGCCAGTGAAGCCGTCGGCCGCGGCGGGTATAATCGCCCGTTTGTCGCAATGGCCCTGAATTATGAGTCACGCCCGAGACAGAGCCCCCAACCCGCGAGGCGAGAGCGATCCGCAAGCCCTGGAAGAGCAGATTTCCCTGTGTATGGGCCGCGATCGCCACCGCCTGCGCAAGACACTGAAGAATGCCCGCCGGCGCCTGCGCGACGGCAAGCCGGCGGATCGTATGCTGGGCCAGTTGGCGGAGCAGTTGGAGGTCTCCCGGGTCCTGGCCGAAACGCGCCGGCAGAAGCTGCCGGAAATCACCTGGCCGGAAGAGCTGCCGGTAGTGGAGCGGCGCGAGGAGATCGCCAGGCTGGTGGCGGAACACCAGGTGGTGGTGGTGGCCGGGGAGACCGGCTCGGGCAAGACCACCCAGTTGCCGAAGATCTGCCTGGAAGTGGGGCGCGGTGTCTACGGCCAGATAGGCCACACCCAGCCGCGCCGCATCGCCGCGCGCACCGTGGCCAACCGCATCGCCGAGGAGCTGCAACAGCCGCTGGGACAATCGGTGGGCTACCAGGTGCGCTTTACCGATCACAGCACCGAGCAGACCCACGTCAAACTGATGACCGACGGCATATTGCTGGCGGAAATCCAGCGTGACCCACTACTGGGCAAATACGACACGCTGATCATCGACGAGGCCCACGAGCGCAGCCTCAATATCGACTTCCTGCTCGGCTACCTGAAAACCCTGCTGCCGAAACGGCCGGACCTGAAACTGATCATCACCTCCGCCACCATCGACCTGCAGAAGTTCTCCCGGCATTTCGACGACGCGCCCATCATCGAGGTATCCGGCCGCACCTACCCGGTGGATATTCACTACCGCCCGCCGGCGGATAGCGACGCAGACCTGAGCGAGCAGTTGATCGCGGCCACGGAAGAACTGTTGCAGGAGGAAAAAGCCAGCGGCGGCCGACGCGGCGGCGACATCCTGGTCTTCATGAGTGGCGAGCGCGAGATCCGCGAGTGCGCCAAGGCACTGCGCCACGCACAAATCCCGCAGCTAGAGGTGCTGCCCCTGTACGCGCGCCTGAGCCTCGCGGAACAGAACCGGGTCTTTCGCTCCGGTTCGAAGGGCCGCCGCATCGTGCTGGCCACCAACGTCGCCGAGACCTCGATCACCGTACCCGGCATCCGCTATGTGATCGATCCGGGCACGGCGCGTATCAGCCGCTACAGCTATCGCAGCAAAATCCAGCGGCTGCCGGTGGAGGCCATTTCCCAGGCCAGCGCCAACCAGCGCGCCGGCCGCTGCGGCCGCGTCCGTGCCGGCGTCTGTGTGCGTCTCTACGACCAACAGGATTTCGAGCAGCGGCCGGAATTCACCGATGCGGAGATACTCCGCACCAACCTGGCGGCGGTCATCCTGCAGATGCTGCAGATGCGTATCGGCGATATCCGCGATTTCCCCTTTGTGGACCCGCCGGACCAGCGCCTGATCAACGACGGCTACAGACTGCTGCAGGAACTGCAGGCGGTGGACGCCCGCGGCAAAGTGACCCCGCTGGGCCGCGCCCTGTCGAGGCTGCCGCTGGATCCGCGCCTGGGCCGCATGCTGGTGGCCGCCGCGGCCAAAGAGCACGACAGCCTGCGGGAGATGCTGGTGGTCGTCAGTGCACTGGCGGTGCAGGATCCGCGCGAGCGCCCGGCGGAAAAGCGCCAGGCCGCGGACGAAAAACACCGGCAGTGGCAGCACGAAAAGTCGGACTTCCTGTCTTTCGTACAGCTGTGGGACGGCTTCGAGGAACAGCGCCAGGCATTGAGTCAGAACCAGCTGCGCAAATGGTGCCAGCGAAATTTCCTTTCCTGGCAGCGCATGCGCGAGTGGCGGGATATCCACTACCAGTTGCGCATCGCCTGCCGGCAGATGGACATGAAAGTGGGCGCGGATGGCGATACACCGGCGGACTACGCCGCGATCCACCGCGCAATATTGCCGGGCCTGCTGGGCAATATCGGCCTGCGCGATGAAAACAGGGAGTTTATCGGCTGCCGCAACCGGCGCTTCCATATCTTTCCCGGTTCCGGCCAGTTCAAGAAGCCGCCGCGCTGGGTGGTGGCGGGGCAACTGCTGGAGACCAGCCGCCTGTTCGCGCATACGGTGGCCAGGATTGAACCGGATTGGGTGTTGGCCGCGGCCGAGCACCTGGTCAAGCGCCACTATTTCGAGCCCCACTACGACGCCCGCGCCGGCCAGGTAAAGGCGTTCGAGAAAATCACCCTGTACGGGCTGGTGCTGGTGGAGAAGCGCCGCATCCACTACGGCAAGCTGGATCCGGAAACCGCGCGCGAGGTGTTTATTCGCCAGGCGCTGGTGGAGCAGCGCTACCGCGGCAAGGGCCGGTTTTTCACCCACTACACGGACCTGCTGGGGGAGCTGGAAGACCTGGAGGCCAAGTCTCGCCGCCGGGATATCCTGGTGGACGACGAAGTGATCTTCCGCTTTTTCGACGAGCGGATACCCGCGGATATCGTCAACCTGGCCGGTTTCGAGCACTGGCGCAAAAAAGCCGAACAGAAAGACCCGCAATTGCTGTTTGTCCCGCGGGAACTGCTGATGCAGCAGACCGCGGAGCATGTGGGCGAGGCGCAGTTCCCCGATACGCTGCAGGCGGGCGGTATCGAATATCCGCTCGGCTATCACTTCGAGCCCGGCAGCGCCGAGGACGGTGTCAGCATCCAGGTGCCGGTGGGAGCCCTGCACCAGGTGCCGGCGGCGCGCCTGTCCTGGCTGGTGCCGGGGCTGCTGCGGGACAAGTGCATCGCGCTGGTGAAAAATCTGCCCAAGCAGTGGCGCAAGTATTTTGTGCCGGTGCCGGCGGCCGTGGACAGGGCGCTGCCGCGTATGCAGCCGGACAATGTGCCGCTGTGGCAGTCCCTGGCCGTCGAGCTCAAGCGGCAGACGGCGCAGCAGGTGCCGGATGCGGACTGGCAGGCGGCGGAGCAGTCGCTGGAGGACTTCTACCGCTTCAATATCCAGGTGCTGGATGAGGCCGGAAAACTGCTCGACCAGGGCCGCGACCTGGCCCCGCTGCAGGCGCGCTACCGCGACCGGGTGCAGAAAGAGCTGGCCACCAGCGGCGACGACTTCGAGCGCGAGCAGATCACCCGCTGGGATTTTGGCGACCTGCCCGAGACCCATACCCTGCAGCAGGGCAGCCTCAAAGTGCGCGCCTACCCGGCACTGGTGGAGGAAAAGGACAGCGTGGCGCTGAAATTGCTGGACAACCCCGGCGAGGCGCGGCGATTGTCCCGCGCCGGCATCTGCCGCCTGGCGCTGCTGCACCTGCCGGAACCGGTCAAATACCTGCGCAAGGAACTGCTGCGCGGCAGGGAGCTGGGGCTCTCCGCCGCCGATCTGGGAAGGCGCGAGGATGTGGCGGACGATATCCTGCTGGCCGCCGCGCGCGAGCTGTTCTGGCCGGAGGACAACTGGCCGCGCACAGAGCAGGAGTTTCTGGCAGCGCTGGAAAAGAGCGACCAATTGGTGGCCACCGCCCAGGAAATCGCCGAGCTGCTGGTCAAGGCGCTGACGCAGCTGGTGCCGCTGCGCAAACAGATCAAGCAACAGAAAAACCTGGCCGTGGCCATGGCGGTGGGAGATATCCAGCAGCAGCTCGCCGGGCTCTTCTACCGCGGTTTCCTGTTCGATACGCCGCTGGAGTGGTTGCGCCAGTACGGTCGCTACCTGAAGGCCATTACCATGCGCCTGGAAAAGGCGGCGCTGGACCCGAACCGCGACCGGCGCCTGCAGGCGGAGTTCGGCAAGGCCGCCGAACCCTGGCTGGCCCTGGCGGAGCGGCACACGCCGCGCGCCCTGGCCGCGGAGCCGCAACTGCAGCAGTACCGCTGGATGCTGGAAGAGTTTCGCGTATCCCTGTTTGCCCAGTCCCTGAAAACCCTGATGCCGGTCTCTGCCAAACGCCTGCATAAACTGTGGCAGGAAATCGACCGCGAGGGGCCATTTGCCGCATAGGTACGCTGAAAGAATGACAGAGTTCGCATCTGGGAGGTTTCTGTCGAAACTGTGCCGGGAAGTCTGTAGTCTGAAAATGCGACCGTCGGACTATAATGCCGTGATGTCGGTTTGTGTATCGTCATTCCGTACAGATGTGCCAAATTCCAGGGTTATATTCAGGAGAATCGCTTATGTCCAAGAAAAATCTTACCCCGGTAGCGACTGCCGTCGGCGCCGCCTTCCTGGCATCGGCCGCCATGCATGTGTCCGCCGGCCACGCCGACGCCAACCCCTTCGCCGCGGAGGAGCTTTCTTCCGGTTACAACCTCGCCGCCAATGAGCAGGATGAGGGCGATAAAAAGAAAGAGGGTCGCTGCGGCGAAGACAAGAAGAAAGAGGGAAAATGCGGCGAAGGCAAATGCGGCGAGGACAAGAAGAAAGAGGGCAAGTGCGGCGAAGGTAAGTGCGGTGAAGGCAAGAAAAAAGAGGGCACTTGCGGCGGCTGACAGCCGCACCCTGCCGTAAACCTGTTCCCCACAGGCGATGGCCGCGGCCATCGCCTGCGGGGATTTCGCTCGCAATCCGTCACTCCTTCCCGGATGCACTGATGTCTGTCGATCACCCGGAACACTATCCCGTCGACGGCGCCGGCCTGGGGCTGCGCCGCTCGATGGTGGACGAATCGATTTCGCCGGATGCCGTCGACTTCCTCGAAGTGGCACCGGAAAACTGGATCGGTGTCGGCGGCCGCTTCGGCCGCTGGCTGCGCGAATACACCGAGCGCTTCCCGTTCGTGATTCACGGCCTATCGCTGTCCATCGGCTCGCCGGCGCCGCTGGACCTGGAGCTGGTCAGGTCGGTGAAAGGTTTTATCCGCGAGCACGATATCCGCTGTTACAGCGAGCATCTCAGCTACTGTTCCGATCACGGCCATCTGTACGACCTGCTGCCGATCCCGTTTACCGAGGAGGCGGTGCACCATGTCGCCGGCCGGATCCGGCAGGTGCAGGACCTGCTGGAACAGCGTATCGCCATGGAAAACGTCTCCTATTACGCGGCGCCCGGCCGCGAGCTGGATGAACTGACCTTTCTCAATGCGGTGCTGGAGGAAGCGGACTGCGACTTGCTACTGGACGTCAACAATATCTATGTGAATTCGATCAACCACCGCTACGACCCGCTGGAATTCCTGCGCGGCCTGCCCGCGGAGCGGATCCGCTACGCCCATGTGGCCGGGCATTTCGACGAGGCGGAGGACCTGAAGGTCGACACTCACGGCGCGCCGGTGATCGACCCGGTGTGGGAATTGCTGGAGCAGGCCTACCGGATTCACGGCCCCGTGCCCACGTTGCTGGAGCGGGATTTCAATATCCCGCCGCTGCCGGAACTGCTGGTGGAAGTGGCGCGGATCCGGTCGATACAGGCGGAAGCCGGGGAGGCGGTGCATGTCGGCTGTCGATGACCCCGGCTTTCAGCGGCTGCAGCGCCAGTTCGCCGCCCACCTGCGCGCGCCGGATCGCCACGCGGCGCCGTCGGATATCGAGGACCGGCGCCTGTCGATCTACCGCGACCTGATTTACAACAATATCGAATCCTTTATCGCCGGCGGTTTTCCGGTGCTGCGCCGCCTCTACGGGGACGGCGACTGGCACCGGCTGGTGCGGGATTTTGTCTCGCGCCACGCGTCCGCCAGCCCCTACTTCCTGCAGATTGGCGAAGAATTCCTGCACTATCTGCAAAACGAGCGCAAGTCGTACACCAGTGACCCGCCGTTCCTGCTGGAACTGGCTCACTACGAGTGGGTGGAACTGGCGCTGGATGTGAGTCCGGAAACCTGGCCGTCCGGTCTGCTGGCGGAGGGAGATCCGCTGGAACTGGTGCCGGTGGTATCGCCGCTAGCGTGGAATCTCAGTTACCGCTACCCGGTGCACCGTATCGGGCCGTCCTACCGACCCACCGAGCCGCCGGAGACACCGACTTTCCTGCTGGTCTATCGCGACCGCAAAGACGAGGTGGGCTTCATGGAGGCCAACGCCGTCACCGCGCGCCTATTGCAACTGGCGGAGGCGGAACCGGCCAGCGGCCGCCGGCTGCTACGACGATTGGCGTCGGAATTGCCACAGGCGGACGAGCGGGCGGTGCTCGGTTTCGGGCGCGACTTGCTGCAGAAGCTGCTGGGGCTCGATGTGATCGCCGGCTTCCGGTTGCCATCGCAATAACTCCCCTCTCCCTAACCCTCTCCCGGGGGGAGAGGGGACGGTGTGGTGGAAAAATCAGGCAGGAGGACGTCATGGCCATGGAGCTACGTGCTCCCCCTCTTCAAGCAATACGAAATATCGATGATTCAGATCGGAAAATTGAGCCAACTGCTATGCTGCCGAGGGTGGTTAGCACTTGGCTGGGGCGGTAGAATCCCTGCCCACGCAAGGTTGAGAAAAGAGAGGAGCAGGGTTTTGCTGGGACGCACAGTTTATTTGCCCTGGTTGTTCGCCGCGATACTGGCCGCCGCGCCGGCGCTGGTGGCGGCGCAGGATCCGTTTGACGAACCGGTTGAACCGGCCGCGGAGCAGGAGACCCCGGAGGCGGATGAGCCGGCCGCCGATGGTGGTGACCCCTTTGCCGAGGGTGGCGACACCGGGTCGGATACCGATGAATCCGGCGCATCGCTGGAAGATGAATACGGTTTCGATCCGGCGGGTGCCTTCGCCAGCGAGGAGGAACCGGCGGAGCGGGATCCCTGGGAGGGGTTCAACCGCGCCATCTTCCGCTTCAACGACACCGCCGACCGCTGGGTGCTGAAACCGGTGGCCACCAGTTATCGCCAGATTACGCCGATCTTCATGCAGACCGGTATTCGCAACTTCTTCAATAATTTGGGCGAAGTCACCAATATCTTCAATGGTCTGCTGCAGTGGAAATGGGGCCGGGTGGGCAACGATACCGGCCGCCTGCTGGTCAACAGCACCGTGGGTGTTGCCGGCCTCTTCGACGTGGCACAGCATATGGGGCTCGAGGCCGGCGACGGCGAAGACTTCGGCCAGACACTGGCGGCCTGGGGCGTGCCCTCGGGGCCCTATCTGGTGCTGCCGTTTATGGGGCCGTCCACGGTGCGGGGCGTGCCGGGCCAGGCTGTGGACTGGTATACCAACCCCCTGACCCATATCGACCACGATGCCACCCGCTATGCGTTCAAGGGCACCGACCTGATCCAGACCCGAGCGGGCCTGCTCCAGGCGGAAACCCTGCTGCAGGGCGATCGCTACCTGCTGCTGCGGGATGCCTACCTGCAGCGGCGCGACTATCTCGTTGTGGACGGCGAGCAGGAGGACGATTTCGGCAGCGATATCGACGATGACGAATACGATTTCTGACTCCGCTGCCTGCAGACGGGCCACTTCATGGTCGACTTCCACAGCCTGTTACTGATTGAAGAGGACCAGCCGTCGCGCGAATTCGTGCGACGCGCGCTGGCGCGTCTGGGATACCAGGTGACCGTAGCCCAGAGCGGTGTAGAGGGCATCGGCAAATTCGCGCCGGGCCTGTTCCGGATCGTCATCACCGACCTGCACCTGCCCGATATGGGGGGGCTGGAGGTGTTGAGAAAGATCAAGCAGTTGTCGCCGGAAACCGCGGTAGTGGTGTTGTCCTCCAACAGCCAGGTGGGCGATGTGGTGCAGGCTCTGCGCCTGGGTGCTGCGGACTACCTGCTGAAACCGATCGAGGATGTGGCCGTCATCGATCACGCCATCTGCCGCATCACCCAGGGGGAAACACTCAAGCAGCAGAACCGCGAGTACCGCGACGAGCTGGAGCGGCGCAACCGCGAACTGCACGATCATGTCGAGGTGCTGCAGCGGGATCACCAGGCCGGCCGCCTGCTGCAGCAACACCTTCTGCCGCGGACTCCCTACCAGTACCCCGGCGGCATCGAGGCCGCCTACCGGCTGGTGCCCTCCCTCTACCTCAGCGGCGACTTTGTCGACTACGGTCTCTTCGGCGAGCGCTTTGTGGCTTTCTACCTGGTGGATGTGTCCGGCCACGGCGTCTCCTCGGCGCTGGTCACGGCGCTGATCAAACACAGCATCATGCACCGGTTGCGGGAGCGCCCGCTTTTCACCCGGCTGGACGCCCTGGACTCGGATCTGCTGGAGGTCCTCGATCTGGTCAACCGCGAATTGCGTTCCACGCGACTGGACAAGCACGCCAGCATGTTTGTCGGCGCCATCGACAGCGGCGCGCGTCGACTGCACTACGCGGTGGCCGGTCAGATGCCCATGCCGGCGCTGGTCACAGAGGGTGCTGCCGAGTGGCTGCCCGGCAAGGGGCGGCCGCTGGGACTGTTCGACCGCGGCGACTGGCAGGTTCTCTGTGCCGAGCTACCCGCCAGCTGGCGCCTGGTGGCCTGCTCTGACGGTGTGCTGGAACTGTTGCGGGGAGATCTGTTGGAGAGAGAGGCGCACCTGTTGCACGCCATAGACAGCAGCCGCGGCGACCTCGACAGCCTCTGTGCCGCCCTGCATGTGGATACCTGTGAGGCGCAGCCGGATGACATTGCGATTCTGACGTTGCGGCAGGGGTAGGTCCGGTGGCCGCGAACGGCGCTCCTCTCCCTGACTCTCTCCCCCGGGAGAGGGGATTTGCCCGCTGCAGGGAGTGGGCTCGGGGAAGGGGGTGGCGGTGGTGACTCGTAAGTCCGTTACACCGCCATCAGTCCCCTTGCCAGTCCCGCCGGTCAGGAGTAAGCTCCGCCCACTTTATGCACAAAACTGTATTGCGGCGGTTTTTACCGGATCCTCCGCAGTCTGGTTCTCCACAAGTGAACTTGCCGTCCGCGCGCGCGAATCATTCGAGGCGGGTTGGATGTGCCAGGGGTTGTTATGCAGTCCGGGCAAATTATGGTTGGGGCCCACGAGGGCATCTACGTGATCAAGCTGGTCGGCGACGTTCGCCTCAACCTTTGCACTTCTTTCGATAACTTTATCGACAAAATGTTTGCGCACGACGACTTCAACGATGTCGTCTTCGACCTGCACAACGCCGAGGGCGTCGACAGCACCACCCTGGGCCTGATGGCCAAGATCGCCATTCGCGCGCTGGAGCGCGGCTGCCAGAAGCCCCTCGCCCTGAGCGCCGACAAGGGCATCCGCCACCTGCTGGACGCCATGGGTTTCGAATCGTTGATCGAAGTGAGCGACGAAGAACGGGACTACTCCGCAAAGCCCGAACCCCTGCAGTGCAAAAACCCGGACGAATGCGCCGCGCGGGAAAAAGTCCTGGAAGCCCACCGCGTGCTGATGAGCCTGAACGAACAGAATGCGGCAACCTTCCGCGACCTGGTGCAAACACTGGAAAGGGAATGCGAGCCCTATTCGAAGCCTTCGGTGCAGATGCACTGATGTTTTTTAATGCGGAATGATGAGGAATACGCGATCTGGCATTTTCGCTGCCTAACGCATCCGGGCCGCGCCTAAGCCGCAGGGTGCGCCGCCCGCACCGCTGGAAACGGGGGGAGGGGGCTCACACCCTGTTCCGCATTCACTCCATTCCCCTCGCCTCCGCCCGCGCCCGGGTAAACAGGCCGTGCGGCAGGTAGATCAGTTCTGCCACGCGGCGGATCAGGTGTTCCTCGAAGGCTTCGATCACCTCGTCGGAAAACGCCACCTGCCACATCTGGCGCACCAGCAGGTATTTGTCCTTTTCACTGAACTGGTCGTTGACCGTCTTGGTAAACTCGAACAGCGAGGTGGCCTGTTCACGGTGGGCGAGGGCGTTTTCCATCAGCTCGCCGGCGGTTTCCGCGTCCAGCTGGTAGTGCTGCTGCAACACCTGGACCAGGGTCTGTCGCTCGCGGTCGTCGAGCTTCTGGTCCACCGTGGCCACTTCCGTCAGCAGCGCGGCGCTGATCATGCGCACATCTTTTTCATCGCGCACTTCCACATCGGCGTCGCCGCCGATCTGTTCGAACAGTTTACGAATCTGTTGCAACATCTCTTTCCATACTCCCGGCCATCTGTTCCTGCAGCAGCGCTTCCAGCCGCTCCTGATCCTTGATGAAGTTGCGGATGCCCTCGGCCAGCTTCTCCGTCGCCATCGCATCGGCGTTCAACTGGTAGCGGAATTCCTCTTCGCCCAGCGCCCGCGCCGGCCGCGCTTCGCTGGCCACTTCGGACCCCAGTCCGCCGGCCAGGGGGCTGGAATCCTCTTCCAGCTCCTGCAGCAGTTGCGGGCTGATGGTCAGGCGGTCGCAGCCGGCCAGTGCCTCAATCTCGTCGGTGTTGCGGAAGCTGGCACCCATGACGACAGTCGGGTAGTCGCGGGACTTGTAGTAATGGTAGATGCTGCGCACCGACAGTACGCCGGGATCGTCGTCGGCGGTGAAGTCGTCGCGGCCGCTGGCGGCCTTGTGCCAGTCGAGGATGCGGCCCACGAACGGCGAGATCAGGGTGACGCCGGCTTCGGCACAGACCACCGCCTGACAGAAGCTGAACAGCAGCGTCAGGTTACAGCGGATACCCTCGCGCTCCAGCACCGCCGCGGCGGCGATGCCCTCCCAGGTGGAGGCCAGCTTGATCAGCACCCGCTCGCGGGCCACGCCGATCTGCTCGTAGAGGCCGATCAGGCGGCGCGCATAGTCGATACTGGCGCGGGTGTCGAAAGACAGTCGCGCGTCCACCTCGGTGGAGACCACGCCCGGCACCAGTTGCAGTATCTCGCCGCCGATGGATACCGCCAGCTTCATCGCCGCCAGCTGCGCCCGGTTGCCGGATTGTCTGCCGGCCCAGGCGAGGGCCTCGGCGATATGCTCGCGGTACTGCGGCAACTGTGCGGCCTTGAACAGCAGCGACGGGTTGGTGGTGGCGTCCTGCGGTACATAGCGGCGGATGGCCTCGATATCGCCGGTATCGGCGACCACCTGGCTGCGCTGTTTGAGTTGTTCCAGTTTGTTCATTGAATCCCTCACCTGCCTGGTTGTTTTCGCGGGGCGAGAAGCTGCGCCTAGATGTGTTGTGCCTCTATAGGGTGCGCACGGCGCACCCTACGCGAGTCCCAGTCCCCAAACTATTACGCCGCCTGTGTTACAAGCGCCAGCGCCTGCTCCAGCACCTCCGGCCCGGCGCCGGGTTTGTGCGCGTTTTCGCTCAGGTGGCGGCGGAAGCGACGCGCGCCCGGCACACCCTGGAAAAGCCCCAGCATATGACGGGTGATGTGGTTCAGCCGCGTGCCATGGCCCAGTTGCCGTTCGATATAGGGCAGCATCCTGCCGACCACTTCCACCGGGGTTGGACCGGATTCGCCGCCAAACAGTTCGCGGTCTACCTGTGCCAGCAGATTGGGCATCTGGTAGGGCGCGCGCCCCAGCATAACACCGTCCAGTTGCCGCAGGTGTCCGCGGCATTCGTCGATGCTGTCGATACCGCCGTTGAGCACGATCTCCAACTGCGGGTAGTTCCGTTTCAACCGGTAGACCATGTCGTATTTGAGCGGCGGTATCTCGCGGTTCTGCCGTGGGCTGAGGCCGTCCAGCCAGGCCTTGCGTGCGTGCACGATAAAGGTGGTGATTCCGGCGTCCGCCTGGGCCTCGACAAAGCGCGACAGGCCGGCGTAGTCCTCCATGTCGTCAATACCGATACGGTGCTTGACCGTGACCGGGATGGACACCGCCTCGCGCATCGCCGCCAGTCCCTCGGCCACCAGCTCCGGCTCCGCCATCAGGCAGGCGCCGAAGCGCCCGGACTGTACCCGGTCGCTGGGGCAGCCGCAGTTCAGGTTGATCTCGCTGTAGCCCCACTGCTCGCCCATGCGTGCACAGGCCGCCAGCTCCCGTGGATCGCTGCCGCCCAGCTGCAGCGCCACCGGCAGCTCCGCGGCATCGAACTGCAGGTGCCGCTCGCGGTCGCCGTGAATCAGGGCGCCGGTGGTGACCATTTCCGTGTACAGCAGCGCGTGACGGCTCAGCAGGCGCCAGAGATATCTACAATGACGGTCACTCCAATCCATCAGCGGCGCGGTGCAGAAGCGGTGGGAAAGTTGGTCGGGCATATCTCGACTTCAGATTGCGGAGGCCTGCGGGGTGGTCCGCGGCGGAGAAGGTGGTACACAGTAGCCCGATTATACCTGTTGTCGAAGCCGGGGTCGCCGTTCCCGGCCCCGTCCGTGCGACTGGCGGTTCCCTCGGGCGGCCGTTATGTGAACGGCCGCGCGTTATCCTCCCGCGACAATTTTTACACTGGGCAGCCTGAATCTCCAAGGAGCTGGATATGAGAAGTCTCGCCGGATCGGTCGGTTCCCGTGGCAGGAACTTTCCCGATGATGTCAGAAGGGTGCAGGAGTTACTGAACCGGGCCACCCGGGTACCCTGGGCCCTGCTGGCAGTGGATGGCCGGATCGGCCCCCTGACGATCGGTCGTATCGAGGATTTCCAGAGGAATGTGCTCGGCTTTTCCAGGCCAGATGGCCGGGTCGACGTAGGGGGAAGGACCTGGCGCAACCTGGCCCGCTACACGGATGAGACCCCCGGGTACTTCCAGGGCGTATTCTCCGTACACCCGCCGGCCAGTGAAAATCGCGTGAATGGAGGTGGCAGCGGCCGGCCCGACGGCGCCATTGCCTGGGGCGCCAAAGTCTCGACCCGCTTCAAGACCAGGGTCAGGGAAATTGCCGGCAATCTCGACATATCGCCGGATTTCCTGATGTCCTGCATGGCGTTCGAGACCGGCGAAACCTTCAGCCCGTCGATAAAGAACGCCGCCGGCAGCGGCGCCACCGGGTTGATCCAGTTTATGCCCCGAACGGCCAGGGGGCTGGGCACCACCACTGAAGAACTGGCGAAAATGACGGCGGTAAAACAGCTGGACTATGTGGAGATGTATTTCCGGCCACACCGGGGCAGGCTGAGCACGCTGGAGGATATCTACATGGCGATTCTCTACCCGGCGGCAATCGGCATGGACCCGGAGGATCCGCTGTTCCGCCGCGGGGCCAAAACCTATGAGCAGAATGCCGGCTTCGACAAGAATGACGACGGGGTGATAACCCCGGCCGAAATCTCGGTCAAGGTCAGGCAGAAGTATGAAAAAGGGCTTCAGGAAGGCTATCTCGGATAAGGGGAAACCTGTGCTTAAAAAGTTCTCGATGGCGGTGTTTTGTGCCCTGCAGCTCCTGCTGGCCGCCGCCTGCCAGTCCAGCGTGGACTGGGACGGCATCTACACTTTCAGTGAAAAACTCGGCGAGGACCCCGGCGGGGCCGCCATGCTGGTGGAGTATCGGCTCGAACTCGACGGCGAGCGCTGCCGGCTGCAAATCACCGGCTACCAGTCCGACACCCGCATCCGCTGCAGCCTCCGCGCGGCGGGGAACGGGGCGGAGATCCGCTTCCGCTCCTACGGCAACGGCGAGGTCGAAAACGTATACGGCGTGCAGGTATATCAGGTGGGTGAGCGGCTGTTTACCCTGCACCGTGCATCCACCGGCTCCAAAGCACTGGTGACGGAGTGGGGCGGCCTGGTGCCGGATTCGATCGGGGAGCAATCGGGCAATTACTTCACCCGGCAGTAGCCTTACGGAATTCCCGGGCCGTTTTGCCTAGAGATTGCGTTCCTTTTCGGAGACCGCGGCCTGGCCGTTGCCGGTTGTCCGCTTGCCGCCCCCGCCGCGCCCACCCTCCAGCGTCGGCTTCAGCATCTTCACGACTCTGCGCGCCGTGGCCCGGTAGCTGGTGAGTTTGCCGCCGGCGACCGCCAGTATCCGCGGCCTTCTCTGCCGGTTGCCGCAGATCAAGGTTTCCCGCGGGCGGGAGAAGGGGCGCTTGCTGTCCCGGGGCAGTACGCGCAGGCCCGCGTAGCTGTGACAGATATTGTGTACCTCTAGTGAGCGGGTCGGCGGGAAGCATCGCTGTATTGTGCGCAGCAGGTAGCTCTCTTCCTCCAGGGTGGATTCCAGGTCGCGGGGATCGCCGCCGTAGCTGCGCTCGGTGGTGCCCACCAGGGTCTCGCCCCGCCAGGGCATCACGAACACCGCGCGCCCGTCTTCCGCCTCCAGGTAGAAAATCCGCTCGCCCAGGGAGATGGGCAGGAGGATATGGCTGCCGGCCACCAGGTCCAGCGGCGGCAGTGGCACAGCCGGGCTGCAGCGGGAGTTGGTGTCCGCCACCCAGGGGCCACTGCAGTTGACCAGCGCCCGGGTGCGCAGGGTGTTGAGCTGGCCGTCGGCGACATAGTCGACCCGGACCCCGTCTGTCGTCAGCTCCGCCCCCACCAGGCTGCCGGGGCAGATCAGCTGCGCGCCCCCGGCAACGGCGGTCTCCACCACGTCGCGGGTCAGGGCGGCGTCGTCGGTCTGGGCGTCGTAGTAGCGATAGACCGCCACCAGTTCGTCGGTGTCCAGGCCGGACAGCTCGTCCCACTCGGATCGGGGCAGGGCGCGAAAGCGCGCCCGGCGGTCGGTGACGCCGGCCAGCAGCGCATAGAGGCTCAGGCCCAGGCGCACCAGCCAGGCGGGCCTCCTGCTGTCCCGGTACACCGGGATATAGAAGGGCAGCATCCGCACCAGCCCGGGCTTGTTGGCCAGCAGCCAGCGTCGCTCGCGCAGACACTCGCGCACCAGGCCGAACTGCCCGGTCTCCAGATAGCGCAGGCCGCCGTGGATCAGTTTGGAGGAGCGCGACGAAGTGCCGGCGGCGATCTCGAGCTGTTCGAGTATCGCCACCCGGTAACCGGCCGCGGTCAGGGCCTCCGCCGCACCGGCACCCTGGATGCCCGCACCCACCACGAGGACATCAAAATCCGTAGACATCACTGGCTTCCCGGGAGCGCATCAGCAACGGCAGATTGCCGGTGAGAATATGGTGGGCACCGCGGGCGCGCCAGTGCACTGCCTCCTCGGCGGAGTTGATCTCGTATACAACCCACTGCCAGGGACCCGGCGGCAGCTCGTTGCAGTCGACGCGACGGTCGCGGATAAGCAGGTAATCCGGCGCCAGGGTGATCACCTCTGCCGACAGGCTGCCGATGGCACTGTCGATCTTCAGCGCCACCTGGTGGCAGCCGAGACTCCGGGCCAGCCGCAGGCTGCGGATATCCCGGCAGAGCAGGACGAAGGATTCGCTGTAGGCGCGCAGCAGTTGCACCAGCGGCGCGACGGCGGCATCCGCGCCCAGGCGCGCCAGCGTCTCCGGCGCCAGCTCCACAAACCAGTCCAGATGCCGGTGGTGGCCGGCCCAGTCCACCAGTTGGGAGAAGGTATTCAGGGGCAGACGCGCCAGTTCGCGGTCGCGGAGCCGGTGAAATGGGCGTTTGCCGCCGGCGTCGGGCAATTGCACCGTGTCGCCGTGAAAGCACCAGGGTGTGCGGTCGACGCTGTAGCGGATTTCGGTCTGGATGGCGCAGGCGCCCAGACAGTGCGCGCCCTCGAAGGCCGCGAGGGTGTTTTCCTGCTGGCGTATCCTGTCGCCTCGGTGAGCAATCAGCATTGGGATAGATCCGGGTGGCAGACGTTATTTTCATCCAAATGCGAATAAAACCGCGCCCACGGGCGCGCTGGATTACTCGAGTCTGAGCGGTTCCCGGCGGCGCTGTCGGCAGCCGCCCCTCTAGAAAAAATAGTCGGTGGGAGGGAGGTTGCAAGGCGAGCGCGCGCGAGAAGTGGCGCCGATATTGGGGGCTAGACTTCAGGGGAGGGTTCCCCGGATGACGGTGGACTCCGGTGTACGGTGTTAGAGGTTGGAAGTTGACACTATGAGGTATGGAAAGCCTATCGTCTGCGTCCTTGCGCTGGCCAATTGTCCACTGCCGGTTACCGGCGTCGCCGCGGATACCACATCGGCATCCGCTTCCGCGCGCATCACCTTGACCATTCCCGCCAGGGTGCAGGTCATGCGCCCCGGGGGGAGTGGTCGGCCCCGGCTGTGTCTGGGGCATATCCCCGCCCGGCGGTACTACCTGGTGGTCGAGCGCGGCGCCGATAGCGGCTTGACCGGGCGGTTGGAGGGCAGGGACGGCAGTTACTGCCTGCCGGCCGAGATCACCGAAAATGCCAGTGGCGTCACGGTGGTGGCGCAGTAGTTGTTTCCGCGCCCGGTGGCTTTAGAATGGTGTTGAATACCACCACGCCGCTGTTCCCGACTTATGAGAAAAATAATCGCCGTCGCGCTTCTGCTGATCGCCCCGCCGGTATTCGCCGGGATGTCGCTGGACAAGATCATTGTCTACCTGGACGACTCCCCCAACGCCCGCGACGATATTGTCGTCAGTAACCCGGATGACGAGACCCTGTATCTGCAGACGGAGATCTACCGGGTGGAAAATCCGGGGCTGCCGGACGAAAAGCGGGTGCGGGTAGTCGATCCCAAGGAGTTCAAGCTGCTGGTCAGCCCGGCGAAGGCGGTACTGGCGAGTGGCGAGCAGAAACGCTTTCGCCTGATGTCGCTGGAGCGGGATCTGGAGCGGGAAAAGGTGTATCGGGTCACGTTCAAGCCGGTGGTGGGCGATATCAAGACCGACCGCACCGCGCTGAAAATTCTCGTCGCCTATCAGGCGCTGGTTTTTGTGCAGCCGCAGGGCGGTGACTACGAGCTCAAGCTGCGGGAAAACGATGGCGGCTGGGAGTTGAAAAACACCGGCAATATCAATGTCGAGATCAGCCGTGTACAGCACTGCCTGAGCGAGGTCGGGTGCGAGCCGCTGGAGCTCAAAGGGCGACTCTACGCGGGCGCCTCGCTACCTATCGAGCGCCCCCTGACCGGTGGGCAGCTGAAGCTGCTGGCGCGCAGCAGTGCGCGGGCCGGGGAGGTGGTGTTGCCCTTGCCACTCGGTGTGCCCGGAAATTGAAATGTCGCCGCGCGGGAGCCCGTGTGCGGACGAACCCTAAGCCGGGCATCGCACTATTTGCCTGCAGGAGGGCTCCTACTCTGGGGTGACGGTCAGGGTCAGCGTATCGGTATAGTGATTGTCTTCGGGGTCGCTCAGTTCGCTGGCGGGAATACGGACGGTTAGACGCATATTGTCGCCACCGTTGCAGTCGTTCTGGGGGTGGCCACTCCAGCGGCCATTGGTCGTCGCCATCCCTTCGGTCAACCTCCGCGGCTTGGGAGGTTGACCGATCCCCTGGACTTGCAGCTGGTAGTTGACCGAGTCGATACCCGCGCTGCCTGCCAGCGAGAAATTTCCCGCGCCGTTTTCACTCTCGGCCAGGATATTGAACGGCACGCCGCCGGAGGTGTGGACACAGAAACCCTGATCCCCCTCCGTATCGCCGGTGGGGTTCGCGTCGAGCTGCATATCGTTCAGGCCGCTGATGCGAATTTTCGTTGGCACCGTCAGCGTAATGGTAAAGGGTATTGGCGGATTCAGCAGTGCAGGTGCTCCACTTTGTCCCGCTGCATCTTTGCACTGTGGATTGCCACTCCACCATGTGCACTGGTAGAGGTGAAAATCGAAAGTGCCGCTATAGCTACCCGATGTTGCAGGGGTCGATGTCGGTAGTGAGACACCGAATTCCACAGGGGTTTGTTGCATATCCGGCGCCCCGGGAAAACGGGTATTGCTCTCTACACCGGGCGACAGGGATTCCGAACCGGCTGCGGGATGGGAAAAGGCCAGCGCGATAGGCAGGAAGTCTCCATTGGAGCCTGTCAATACCAGATGATTGCTATCTGTCGGTCCGTTTACCTCTACTGTATATCTGCCATAGCTACCTCCGCTCTGTGTTCCGCAATCCTCTACCGCCCACCAGGACCAGCAACTGCGGATCGAGAACCCGACTGCTCCCTGAATCGAGGTATCTTGGTAAAGCAGCTCGTGAGTTCTATCCAGGTCGCATACGCCGATGGCCATTTCCCCGAGCTCTCCGTCGCTTGCGAGATAGCCATTACAGGCGTACTTATTGGTGGAAATAGCCCGTTGCGCCAATACGTCGTTGGAAACGGCCCAGAACATCAACATAACTGGCAGAGAAAGTATTGGAGGAAGGCATTTGGTGTACAGTGACATTTCTTGTCAGTCCAGCGTCACGGTAAGTGTCAGGGTGTCTGTGTAGCTGGTGCCCTCGGCATCGGCAAATGCGATGGGTTGAATGCGGATACTGATCTCCATATTGTCGCCTTCCGCGATACAGTGTTCGTGGAGCCTGCCGGGCCAGGACTGGGTGGAACTCTGCCCCTCGAGTAGTTGCTCCGGGCTTCCCGATATAGGGCTCCCGACCCAGGCCCGATACTCGATAGTATCCAAGTCGGCCAGTTGGAAACTGCCGCTGCCGTGACCGCTGTCCGCCGCGATGCTGAACGGCAGCCCGCCCTGGCTGTAGACACAGAAGCTCTGTTCGGCCTGGATTAACCCGGCGGGATCGGCCGCGATCACCATATCTCCCAGGCCGCTGATACGGATATGGCGCTCGACCTCGATACTGAGATGAAACACTATCGGCTCCAGTTCGGTGGACAGGCACCAAAAACCGCCGCAGGGTTCCTGGTCGATTGAAAACATGAAGTTATCGCCGTAGGTGTCGGGCAGGGTGCCGGGGTCGATAGCCGGTATCGAAACCGAGAGTGAAACCGGCGACTGGGCACCCTGGGCGGCGCCGGGGAAAATTGCGCTGCTCCAATTGTTGGGTGGCAACTGGCCCGAGGTGCCACCGCGGGTGTAAGCGAGCGATATGGGGAGTTCGTCGCCGGTTTCCTGGCCGGTGAGCAGGAAGTTGCCGCTGTCGGCATTGCCGTCAATACGCACCCGGTAGCCGATGGCATTGTCGCAGTTGAAACCCAGGAAACCGCCACAACTGCGCACGGAGAACGGCAGATCTCCCTGGTGATTGGTGCCGTTGTCGTAGGGAAGCTCGGTAGCGGTATTTTCCAGACCGCACACGCCGATATTTTTGTCGGGATAGGATACCGCTGAGCCGTCGCCGCAGTCATCTCTGTTGTCGGACTGCGCGAGCGCCGGGCGGATGAGTGCCAGCGCCAACACCGCGGCCCCGATTGCCGCGCTAGTGAGCCGCATAGCTAGCACCATTGCGCTCGCACTTTGCCTCGGCCAGATCGATATCGCCGAGATTCAGCCAGTGCTTGCCGCTTTCCTGTTCGGGAATGTCCACGAGGCAGCCGTTCCACCGCACCGCTGGCGCGGTCAATTGGCGTGGATCTCTATACATTTCCATCTGGAATACGCCGTGCTCGTCTGCGACCGCGGTGTACTCGCCGATAGAAATCCTGGCTCCGGCCACCGGATCGCCACCGCGGACGATACGGCCGAGCACCAGGATAAGCGGCCTGATTTCGTACTCTGCGGACGTCACATTGCCCGGGTAGAGGGTGACGGTGTCCCGCCGCTCGCGGTAGTCGTAAAAGCCCTCCGCCAGCGGGCGCAGGTGGACGTCGTAGCTCTGGAAGGCGGGCAGGTTGATCACCGAGCGGCCGCCGCCGCGGGCGTAGCCGCGGCGCACGCCATCCACCAGCACTTCGAATTCCCGCTCCGGGCTACCGTCGATATCCACCATGACTGCACTGTTGGAGGTGCGCTCGCCGCCCCAGGCGGAGGCGTTTCCGTTACTCATGAAATTGGTGCTGAAGCTGCCGAGGTAGTTCAGGGAATCGCGCCCGCGCAGCTTGTTATCGCGGTATTCCAGCGTGGAGCTCAGGTGGCCGCGACGGCCGGAGACACTGGTGCGGCTGCCGACAAAGTACTCGTCGCGGGACACTTCACCGGAAAACTGCTGGTTCACCTCCTGTGCCCAGCGGTCTCCATCGTGCCAGCCGGCATTGAAGCCGGCGCGGGTGTCCTGGCCGTCCTCGCGGCCGCTGTCGCCGCGCAGGCGGGCGCTGTGATACCAGTGGTCGCCGCGATAGCGGAATTCGAAGGTCGCGGTGGTCAGCTGTTCGCCGTCGGCGTCACTGTGGGCCAGGGTGAAATGGCCGTTCCAGCGTCGACCGCGGAAAAAATCCCGGCGGTATTCCAGGGTGGTGAGGCGGTTGGACGACGCGAAGGCCTCGTCCAGGGCGAAATCGGGCGCGCCGAAGTAGAGGTCGCGGTCCTGTTCCGTATAGCGCAGCGACAGGCGCCCGCCGAGCAGGCCGCCGTTGAGCGTCATATTGCGGTAGTGGTAGCCGCGCCCCAGCAGGGTGTAGTCCCCGGTGGGGGTGTCCCGCCCGCGGTCGAGACGGGTCTCGGATGCGCTCAGGTTGAACAGCGGGGTTTTCATCAGTGCGTAGAGGCGATGGCCACTGCGGCCGCTGCGGGTGTAGATGGCGCTGGGGGACAGCTCCAGGTATTCGCCCACCCAGCGCCCACCCAGTTCGTACAGCCGTTCATCGGCGGTGGCAGCGACATTCGCGAAAGCGCCGGCATTGTCGAGCAGGCGCCGCGAGATGCCCGCCTGGGCGAACTCGTCGTCCAGCTGCTCCGGCAGTAGTCGGGTTTCGTCGACCCGGGCCGGCCGGCCCGCCTGGACCGCCCAGCGCCACTCTCCCGGCGCGGGCAGCAGCGAGTCCTTGGCGAAAAGTTGCCGGAACTGGCGCAGCGGGCGACCGCTCTCGTCGTAGGTGCGGATGTCCAGTTCGTAGGCGCCGCTGGGCAGGCCCGAGGTATCCAGTAACTGGTTGCCGGCCTCCAGCAATTCGCTGTGAATCAGCCGTTTGTCGCGGTAGATCTCCACCCGCCCGCGCACCGGCATGTTCACTTCCAGCGGGGCGCCCTGGCTGTAGCGGTTGTCGGCGCGGCTGTTGTTGGAACTGCGGTATTCCAGGCCGTACAGGTAGGGGGAGGCGGCAAAACTGCTGAGGCCGCCCTGCGGTTGCAGCAGTCCCGCCGAGTAGGCGCGGCCGCGAAAATCGCGCGTCCACTGCATCTGGTAGATCTGGGAGTCTCCCTCGTCGCTCGCCGCCCACTGGCTGTGCAAGCCGCTCTCGCCAAAGCTCAGGATGGAGTGCCCGTACAGGGAGGCGCTGCGGGAGTCGGTGCCGCCGCTGGTATCGACACCGGACCAGGTCCCGGTGAGGTTCTGGATAAACGAGAAGTCGCTGCTGGACTCCGGTAGGTAGGGATCCTCGATCGCCTTTTGTTGCGGCAGCAGTTCGGCGGCAAAAAACAGATCGGCGCGGAAG
The DNA here is from genome assembly GCF_026183675.1 of Microbulbifer halophilus. Lineage (GTDB taxonomy): Bacteria > Pseudomonadota > Gammaproteobacteria > Pseudomonadales > Cellvibrionaceae > Microbulbifer > Microbulbifer halophilus. The sequence continues at coordinate 62,995 of NZ_JAPIVK010000001.1, read as the reverse complement.
CGCCGCTCGTCGTAGATCAGGCCGACTGTCTCGGGCGCAAGGTAGCCGCAGTCCCGCTGTCTGGTGGTGTGACAGACGCGTCGGGAGTTGCGACGCAGGGGCGCGGACAGTTCGCGCAGCAACAGCTCGGGATCCACTGTTTCCGGCAGCAGTGCGAGCACTGCCGCCGGATTTTTGAAACGGAGTGTGTGCAGGTCCACTATCACACGGGCGGCGCCCAATTGGCGGCTGCCGTAATAGATATCCACGACCAGCTCCTGCGCTTCTGTCAGGTCCGCGAAGCCGTCCGGTGCGGCGGTGTCCAGTGTGAAGGCCGCGCTGGCTGCCGCGATCGCCGTGCTCGTCGGGACGCAGAAAGCCAGCGAAAGCAGTGTCCCCGCTATCGCGCGTTTCATAGATTACGTTGGAATCGCCCGCCGGCTAGCGACGGACTTTGCCGGTTTAGATAGCGCTTACGGTAACGGTCAGCGTATCTTCGAAGACGGCGTCGTCGGTGTCCTGCCAATCGTCGGAGTCCACCGAGACAAAGATACGGGCATTTTCGGCGCCACCGACGCAGTCGGACGCGGTCGCCTGGCGGGAAAAGCGGGTGCTGCCCATGGTGCCGTCGACACTGTCGGTGCCGGTGGTATCGGTGGTGTTGTTGGCAAAGGCCACGCCGTAGGGCACCACATCGCCGGCGGCGGTGCCGAGCAGTTCAAAGGCGTCCGTCCCGGTACCGCCGGTCGAACCGTTGGTGCTTTCGAAGGTGATGCTGTAGTCGTCGAAACCGAAACCGCCCACACAGATATCCTGGGATTCGGAAATATCCGCGTTGGCGTTGGCTTCCAGCGTCATATCCTCGAAGCTGTTCACAATGATGAAAGGCGTCAGGTTCAGGGTGATCAGAAAATCACCTTGCGACTCATTGGCGGTTGCCGCAGTGGGGTTGGTCGCAGCGGCGGCGTTGAGGGAAAGTGCCGTGGCGGCGACAGCGGCAAGTGTGCGAAGTGTTGTCATATCCAATACCCAAGGGTCCATTTTGTATTGATCGTTGCGCCTTGTTGCGGCGCTATTGGTAATCGCCGGAAACACAGGTCGAATTTAGCGTCAATAGTCGCCTCCAGCGTTATGGGCGCAATAATACGCACTTCGTGACGTAAGTCACGTTTTTTGTGGGGCATCTCGCGTTTTGCCCGATGTTATTTTGTGCAATTTGTTCGGTTGTACAGGTCCCGCAGGGTGGCTGGGCCCCGAGGCATTCTGGCGCTATAATCCCGCGCCTGAATTTGCACGCCGTTTCGACACCAACCAGGTTGACCATGACCGTAAGAACCCGAATTGCCCCTTCCCCCACAGGCGATCCTCATGTGGGGACCGCCTATATCGCCCTGTTCAACCAGTGCTTCGCCCGCGCCCAGGGCGGCGAGTTCGTGCTGCGTATCGAGGATACCGACCGGCAGCGCAGCACCCCGGAGTCGGAAAAGGCCATTCTGGACAGCCTGCGCTGGCTGGGGCTGGACTGGCAGGAAGGGCCGGACGTTGGGGGTGCCCACGGCCCCTATCGCCAGAGCGAGCGCGGCGATATCTACAAGAAGCACTGCGACGAGCTGGTGGAAAAGGGCCACGCCTTCCGCTGCTACCGCACGGGCGAAGAGCTGGAGCAACTGCGCGACGAGCTGCGCGAGGCCGGCCGCACCGCGCTGAAACCCAGCGACCTGGCCCTGCCGGAAGACGAGGTGGAGAAGCGCAAGGCCGCCGGAGAGCCCTACGTGGTACGCATGAAGGTGCCCGAGAGCGGCACCTGCGTTGTGGACGACCTGCTGCGCGGCCCCATCGAAATCGACTGGGCCCAGGTGGACGCGCAGATCCTGCTGAAGTCCGACGGCATGCCCACCTACCACCTGGCCAACGTGGTGGACGACCACCTGATGGAAATCAGCCACGTAGTGCGCGGCGAGGAGTGGATCAACTCGGCGCCCAAGCACAAGTTGCTGTACGAATACTTCGGCTGGGAGATGCCGGTGCTCTGCCATCTGCCGCTGCTGCGCAACCCGGACAAGACCAAGCTGTCCAAGCGCAAGAACCCCACCTCCATCCTCTATTACCAACGCGCCGGCTTCATGCCCGAAGCGGTGCTCAACTACCTGGGCCGCATGGGCTGGTCCATGCCGGACGAGCGCGAGAAATTCTCCCTGCAGGAAATGCTCGAGCACTTCGATATCCACCGCGTATCCCTTGGCGGGCCGGTGTTCGACGTGGAGAAGCTATCCTGGTTGAACGGCCTCTGGATTCGCGAGCTGGAAGACGAACAACTGGCGGACCGCCTGCAGGACTGGCTCTACAACCGCGATAACCTGCTCAAGGTGCTGCCCCACGCCAAGGGCCGCATGGAGACCTTCGGCGACTTCGCCCCACTGGTCAGCTTCCTGGCCGCCGGCCAGTTGCCGCTGACCGGGGACAGCTTCAGCGGCAACAAACTGGAAACCGACGAGCAGAAGAAACTGCTGCAGTTCGCCCTCTGGCGCCTGGAAGCCCTACGCACCTGGGAGAGGGACGACATCTTCCAGGCGATGAAGGCCTTGGCCAATGCCATGGACATCAAATTAAAGGACTTCAACGCGCCCCTGTTCGTGGCCATCAGCGGCACCACGGCCTCCTTCTCGGTAATGGACGCCATGGTCCTGCTCGGTCCCGACCTCAGCCGCGCCCGCCTGCGCCACGCCATCGACGTGCTGGGCGGCGCCGGCAAAAAGGTCCTGAAGCGCTGGGAAAAGGAATACGCCACTCTCGCCTGATTGCGGGTTGGTCGAACCCCCGGCCATGTCGGGGACGAACCCAGTGTTCGCCCGGGCGGGTCATCGGCCCGCTTGCGGGGCCGGAGCACCGCGCACCCGGGACCGCGTAGCTCCAGCGGCGCCGGACCGCAGGGCCCGTGAACAATAGCTGACACTCCAGTCTCTAACTAATTGATTAAAAAGTTGTTTTTCTAGTTGACAGGGGCCGGCGCGCTGTTAAAATGCGCCCCGCTTTCGACGGAAAGCAGACAATTCGGGGCCTTAGCTCAGCTGGGAGAGCGCAACACTGGCAGTGTTGAGGTCAGCGGTTCGATCCCGCTAGGCTCCACCAAACACGAAAAGGCCGCACTCGAAAGAGTGCGGCCTTTTTTTGAAGCACATCCCTGAGCTTCACCCTCCGGGACAGCTGAAGCTGACCAAAAGCGTTCCCGGTGCTTTTGTGTGTCCGCGGGAGTGAGATTTGGCATAATCCGCCTTTCGATGACCAAAGCGGCGCCCAGATTCCATGATTTTTCCCCAGCTCCTCGTTGCCGGCATTTTTATTCTGGTCGTGGTCGCGCTCATTTTTACCCGTTTCCGCGCCTCCATGGTCTTTTTCGCTGCCGCCGGGAGCTGCTTCCTGTTGGGCCTGGTACCCGCGGAATCCGTGTTGCAGAAGGTCGCCAACCCGGGGCTGGTTACGCTGGTTGCACTGCTGCTGGCCTCTGTGGGGCTGGAGAAGGCGCGTTGGCTGCGCGCCATCTCCACCGGGCTGATCGATGGTTCCCTGCGCGGAAGCCTGTTGCGCCTCACCGGTGCCACGGCGCTTTGTTCCGCTTTCCTGAACAACACCGCAGTAGTGGCGGCGCTGGCTTCCAGTGTCAAAGCCCAGCGGCACCTCCCGGCGGTGAAACTGCTGCTGCCACTCTCCTACGCTGCCGTCCTCGGCGGTACCCTCACGCTAATCGGCACTTCCACCAACCTCATCGTCAACAGCTTTGTGCTGGACCGGGGCCTGCCCGGACTGGATTTTTTTGCCTTCTTTCCCATCGGCCTCGCCGCGGCGCTGGTGGGGCTCGTGGTAATGTTGCTGTGTAACCGCCTGCTGCCCGAGGGGGAAGCGGTGGAGGAACCCGCGGCGGAGTATCTTCTGGAAGCGGAAGTGGTGGAAAATTCCCCGTTGCACGGCAAGTCGGTGGAGCAGAACGGCCTGCGCCAGTTGGAAACCCTCTACCTGATTGAAATCGTGCGAGCGGGGCAGGTGATCAGCCCGGTGGCGCCCACCGAAGTGGTGCGCTCGGGGGACAAACTGATATTCAGCGGTGATGTGCGCGACCTCGGCCGCCTGCAGGAAATCGATGGCCTACGCCTTTTCGCCCTGGAAGATGAAACCCTGGATCTCAATCTCACCGAAGTGGTGATAGCGCCCAGCTCCAGCATCATTGGCCAGACCCTGAAAAGTTGTAATTTCCGAACCCGCTTCGACGCCGCGGTAGTGGCTATTCGCCGGGGCGGTGAGAAGCTGTCCGGCAAGCTGGGGGATATGGAGCTGCACGCCGGCGATTCACTACTACTGGCGGTGGGTGCAGACTTTCGCCACCACTTGAATATTGATAAAAACTTCTACGTGATCAGCGGCAACAAAGTGCAGCGACAGCTCTCGCTGCGGGACAACTGGCTGCTAGGCCTGGGCTTTGCCGCCGTTGTGTCGGGTGCGGCGTTGGGGTATTTCTCACTGCTCAAGGGGCTGGTGGTTTTGTTGGGTGGCATGGTGGGCCTGGGTATCGTCACCACCGCGGAGTTGCAGCGGCGTTTTCCCTTCCAGATCTGGGTCATCATCGCCAGCGCGCTGGTACTGGCAGAGGCCTTCAGCGGCAGCGGCCTCGCGAATACCCTGGCCGGCGGCCTGCGCAACCTGGTAGAAGGCTGGGGGCCAATGGCGGCACTGGTCGGGATATTCCTGCTGACCCTGGCGTTTACGGAGTTGATGACCAACAATGCTGCCGCGGCATTGATCTTTCCCCTGGCCTGGAGCTTGGCCGAGAGCTTCGGTGTCAACTGGATGCCTTTCATCATGGCCGTGGCCTATGGGGCCAGCGCCAGCTTTCTGACGCCCTTCGGTTACCAGACCAATCTGATGGTGCAGAACCTCGGGGGGTACCACCTGAGGGACTTTGCTCGCGCCGGCTTGCCGCTTTCTATTGCCTACAGTATTACCGTGCTGTTTCTGCTGCCGATCGTGTTCCCTTTCCATCCGTAGAGATGTTTTTGGCTCTATTCACCCTGGCGCCACAGGTAGATATGCTTAAAAAGTATACTGCCTTTGGCCCCCAAACCTGCTAGACTGCGCGGCCTTTTGACCCCCGCCGCGGCTGTTCCCTCTATCCTGTAGAGACAGGCCTCGCATCAAGTGAATTCCGAAATGACCGATACCCCCGAGCCCGTTGGCTTTGACCAACTGGGCCTGCCCGCCGACATTCTCAGTGCCGTTGAAAAGCTGGGTTACGAAACCCCATCGCCGATCCAGGCGCAGACCATTCCCACACTGCTGGAGGGCCGCGACCTGCTGGGCCAGGCGCAGACCGGCACCGGCAAGACCGCGGCCTTCGCGCTGCCGCTGCTGGCGCAACTGGACCTGAAAGACAAGCGCCCCCAGGCCCTGGTGCTGGCGCCGACCCGCGAGCTGGCGATACAGGTGGCCGAGGCCTGCCAGTCCTACGCCGCGCACCTGAAAGGCTTTCACGTCGCCCCCATCTACGGCGGTGCCGATTACCGCAGCCAGATGAAACAGCTCAAGCGCGGCGTACAGCTGGTGGTGGGCACGCCCGGGCGGGTGATGGACCATATGCGCCGCGGTTCCCTGGATCTTTCCGGCCTGAAAACCCTGGTTCTGGACGAGGCCGACGAAATGCTGCGCATGGGCTTCATCGACGACGTGGAGTGGGTGCTGGAGCAGATTCCGGACGAGCGACAGATAGCGCTCTTCTCCGCCACCATGCCCAGGGTTATCGCCCGCATCGCCCGCGAACACCTGCACGAGCCGGCGGAAGTGAAGATCCGCGTGAAGACCGAAACCGCCGAGACCATCCGCCAGCGCTACTGGCCGGTGGGCGGACTGCACAAGCTGGACGCGCTCACTCGCATCCTCGAGGCGGAGCCGGTGGATGCCACCATCATCTTCGTGCGCACCAAGAACAGTACCGTGGAACTGGCGGACAAACTGGCCGCGCGCGGTTTTGCCAGTTCGGCACTGAACGGCGATATGGCGCAGAACCTGCGTGAGGCCGTGATCGATAAGCTGAAGAAAGGCAAGCTGGATATCGTCGTCGCCACCGACGTGGCGGCCCGCGGCCTGGACGTGAAACGTATCAGCCACGTGATCAACTACGACATCCCCTACGACAGCGAATCCTATATCCACCGCATCGGCCGCACTGGCCGCGCCGGCCGCGAGGGGGATGCGATCCTGTTTGTAACGCCGCGGGAGCGGCGCATGCTGCGGGTGATCGAAAAGGCCACCAAGAAACCCATCGAGCAACTGGAGTTGCCCAGCGCCGACCAGGTAAACAGCGCGCGCATGCAGCGGTTCCGCGAACGCATTACCGCCACCCGCGAGGGCGATACCGACCTGGCGCCCTACCGCCAACTGGTGGAGGAATACCTGGCGCACAACGAGGCGGATCCGCTGGATGTCGCGGCGGCCCTGGCTGCCATGGCCCAGGGCGACCAGCCGCTGCTGATCCGGGAGATGGAGCGCAAGCCGCGCGAGAAACGTCAACGCGACGACTTTCAGGAAGGGGGGCGCAAGAAGAGCAGTCACGAAAAAGACAAAAAAATGCCGCCGCCGGACGAGGGCCTGGAGCGTTTCCGCATCGAAGTGGGTCGCGAGGCCGGTGTGAAGCCCGGCAATATCGTCGGTGCCATCGCCAACGAAGTGGACCTGGACAGCTCCTATATCGGCCGCATCGAAATTTACCCCGGCTATACCACCGTGGACCTTCCGGAGGGCATGCCGAAGGAAATCTTCCAGCACCTGAAAAAAGTGCGGGTGGCCGGCAAGGAGATGCGAATTTCGCGCCTGAAAGAGGGCGGCGGCAAGCCGAAAAAACGCAAAGTCGGAAAATAACCCGGGCTCCCTGTGGAAGCCTCCTTGCAGGCGCAAAAGACCGGGGCCCTTTAACCATTCGCTTGCAGGCAAGCGCCTGCGGTCGAGTCCATGGATTGAACGGGCCCGGTCCTATTTCTGTTTTATCCACGGCAAAAAATGCTGCCGTTCGGTAGGGTGCGCGCGGCGCGCCCTACGCCTATAGGAACCTTGCTTGCAGGCAAAAGGACCGGGGTCCTTTAAGCATTCGCTTGCAAGCAAACTTCTACAGTCGAATTCGTTGATTGAATAGGCAGCGCCAGCAGCTGAATGCAGATTGCCATTGAAACCCGGATACTTCATACGCCGCGAATCCCGTTCAGGTTGGCAAAGCAGGTGGCGCGCGCCGTCTCGAAAAAGTCCCGTAGAAAAGCCTGTTCCAGCATTTCCTCGCGCACGGCGGCATAGAGCTGGCTCCACAGGCCCTTTTCCCCCAGTTGCAGCTGTGCGATCAGGCCTTTCTGCCCCTTCTGCAGATGGTCGTGCAGCGCCCAGTTCGGCAGTGCGCAGACGCCGCGGCCGCTGACCACCAGCTGCACCATCATCACCGTCAGTTCCGCCGTGCGCACATGCGCCGGTTCCACATCGGCGGGATCGAGAAAGTGCTGGAAGATATCCAGCCGCTCCCGCTCCACCGGGTAGGTGATCTGCACTTCATCTGCCAGGTCTTCCGGCGATACCCAGCGCCTGCCCGCCAGTGGATGTCGGCGGCTCACGGCCAGGCACATCTCGAAACGGAACAGCGGCTCGTAGTGCACCCCCTTGAGCGACTCGTCCGGGTTGCTGGTTACCACCAGATCCAGGTCACCGCGCACCAGTGCCGGCAGCGGCGCAAAGTGGAAGCCGCTGGACAGGTCCAGCTCCACCTCCGGCCAGTCGTCCCGGTAGGCGTCCAGGGTGGGCATCAGCCATTGATAGCAGCTGTGGCACTCGATGGCGATGTTCAGCCGCCCGGCCTGGCCGGAGGCCAGCCTGGAGAGATCCCGCTGCGCCACCGCCACCCGCGGCAGCACCTCGTCCGCCAGCTGCAGCAGCCGCAGCCCGGCGCTGGTAAAGCGCAGCGGCCGCGACTTGCGCACGAACAGCGCCTGCTCGTGCCGCTCCTCCAGCTCGCGAAACAGGTGGGACAGGGCCGACTGGGTGAGGTGCAGCCGCTCGGCGGCGCGCACCATGCTGCCGGTCTCCCGCAGCACGCTCAGGGCACGCAAATGGCGCAATTCAATCATCTTTAGAAATATTCATGTTTTGGGCAAAAAATATGAAATTGATTGAATATCACCATGGGCGCAGAATCAACCCCGAATTGCCAACCCTTGGCACTCCTCTCCCGCCGGGACAAATTTGACGGGATCAAATTTGGGTGCCGAAGGCGCCCGCGAAGCGGGCGAGCGCCAGGGATGGCGCGAGTCAGAGGGGCCGGGGGAGAGGGCGCGCCGGCAACGCCGGCGCCAGGACGACATCGTCATTCCGGCGAAGGCCGGAATCCAGTGGGGGCCGATCTGGATACCGGCCTGCGCCGGTATGACGATCCAATGCAGAGAATCAACGACTTTGGGGAATACGGATGACACAGACACATATCCTCGGCTACCCGCGCATCGGCGCGCAGCGCGAACTGAAAAAGGCCCAGGAGGCCTACTGGCGCGGCGAAATCTCCCAGCGGGAGCTCCTGAAAGCCGGCGCTGAGGTGCGCCGGACCAACTGGCAGGCGCAGCGCGATGCCGGCCTGGACTTCGTCACCGCGGGTGATTTCGCCTGGTACGACCAGGTGCTGAACCACACGCTGATGTTCGGCGCCGTGCCGGCGCGCTTTCGCGAAGGTGCCGCCGACAACAGCCTGGACCAGTATTTCCGCCTGGCCCGCGGCCGCGCGCCGTCCGGCGAGCCGGTGGCGGCCAACGCCATGACCAAGTGGTTCGATACCAACTATCACTACCTGGTGCCGGAGTTTGCCGCCGACCAGGCTTTCGAACTGAACAGCGACTGGCTGCTCGACGAAGTGTGCGAGGCGCAGAAGCAGGGACACAGGGTCAAGCCGGTGGTGATAGGCCCGCTGACATACCTGTGGCTGGGGCGCGCGGAGGGAGATGCCCTGGCGCTGCTGGAAAAACTGCTGCCCTGCTACGAGCAGTTACTGCAGCAACTGGCTGAGGCCGGCGTCGACTGGGTACAGATCGACGAGCCGATCCTGGGCCTGGACCTGCCGGCCCAGTGGCGCGACGCCTTCGCCCCCGCCTTTCAAAAGCTGGATGCGGCCGCGCCGGTCAAGCTGCTGCTGGCCACCTACTTCTCCCCGCTGCGGGAAAACCTGACCCTGGCGTTCGGCCTGCCGGTGGCCGGTGTACATATCGACTGTGCGCGCGCGCCCGAGGAACTGCCGGAAGCCGCCGATGCCCTGGGCGCGGAGCAGGTGCTGTCCGTGGGCGTGCTGAATGGCCGCAATATCTGGCGCGGCGACCTGGGCAAATGGCAGCGCCAATTGCAGCCGCTGGCGGAAAAACTGGGCGAGCGCCTGTGGCTGTCCGCCAGTTGCTCGCTGCTGCACAGCCCGGTGGATCTGGAGACGGAAACGAAACTTCCCCCCGAACAGTTGCAAAAATTGGCCTACGCGCGCCAGAAACTGGACGAACTGCAGCAACTGCAATCGCTGCTGAACGGCGAGAGCGATGCAGAGATTGCGCCGGCGGCCGATGCCGACGTGTCCGCCTCTGTCGCCGAAGAACTGGCCGATACCTGGCGCGCGCAGCCCTACGCCGAGCGGGCCGCATTGCAGCGCGAGAAACTGCAGTTGCCGCTGCTGCCCACCACCACCATCGGCTCCTTCCCGCAGACCGACCTGCTGCGCAAGACGCGACGCCAGTTTCGCAGTGGCGAGATTTCCGAACAGGACTATCTGGACCACCTGCGCGCGGAAATCGCCGAGGCGGTGCGCCGCCAGGAAATCCTCGGCCTGGATGTGCTAGTGCACGGAGAGGCGGAACGCAACGATATGGTGGAGTATTTCGGCGAGCAGTTGGACGGCTTCGTGCACACCGGCAACGGCTGGGTGCAGAGCTACGGTTCCCGCTGCGTGAAACCGCCGATCATTTTCGGCGATATTTCGCGGCCGCAGCCGATGACAGTTGAATGGAGCTCCTACGCCCAGGGCCTGACGAAGAAGCCGGTCAAGGGCATGCTCACCGGGCCCGTGACCATCCTCAACTGGTCCTTCCCGCGCGAGGACATCCCGCGCAGCGAGAGCTGCCTGCAGATTGCCAAGGCGCTGCGACAGGAAGTCCTCGATCTGGAGGCCGCGGATATCGGCATCATCCAGATCGACGAGCCGGCACTGCGCGAGGGCGTGCCGCTGCGCGAGTCCGAGCACAAGGGCTATTTCGACTGGGCGGTGGCCTGCTTCCGCTACACCTGCAGCAAGGTGAAACCGGAAACGCAGATCCACACCCACATGTGCTACAGCAACTTCAACGCGATCATGGACGCGATCGTGGCGCTGGATGCGGATGTGATCACCATCGAGTCCGCGCGCTCGGATCTGCGTTTGTTACAGGCCTTTGCCGGCGGGCAGGGCGGCTACCCGAACGAGATCGGCCCGGGTATCTACGATATCCACTCGCCCAATGTCCCCGAGCGCGAGGAACTGGTGGCGCGGCTGCAGAAAATCGCCGAGGCGGTGCCGGCGGAGCGGCTCTGGGTCAACCCGGACTGCGGCCTCAAGACCCGCAACTGGGCCGAGGTGGGCTCGTCGCTGCTGAATATGGTGGAGGCGGCGCGCGCGGTGCGGGCGGAGTTGGCCTGATCGCTTGGGGCGGCTGGCAGCCCGGTTTGGGCGAACACAAGGTTCGCCCCTACAAGTCCCTTCCGCTATTCCGGCGATACCCGACTTTAGGTTGTCTGTAGGAGCGGTCCGGCCGCTCCTGTAAGAAAGGTCGGGAACGGTGATATGTAGGAGCGGCCCATGGCCGCGATGGGATCGCGGCTATCGGCGGGGCCGGTCGCGCCGCGATACGCTTACTTGGTGGCGATCACGGACCCTTTACCCAGGTCAAACGCCAGCGACTCGTAAAACGGCTCTATGCCCAGCGCCTCGTAGAGTTCGTCCGGCTTGTAGAGGTTCTGCCCCTCGATCACCAGCGCCGTGTTGCGCAGCGCGCGGATATCCTCCAGCGGATTGCCGTCGAGCAGTACCAGGTCCGCATCCTTGCCCAGGTCGATGCTGCCGGTCCGCTTGGCGGCACCCACCACCCGCGCCGGTTCCAGTGTCGCGGTGCGCAGCACGTCGGCGTTGGGGATGCCCGATTCGGAATAGAGTTCCAGTTCGCGCAGCAGGGTGAAGCCGGCCAGGCCGTCGGTGCCGGCCACCATGCGCACCTTGTGTTCGTGCAGTTTGCGCACCATCTGCAGCAGTGCCGCGGTGGAATGGTGGTAGTCGTCCCGGTGTTGCGGCTGGATATCCAGCTCGGCGCCGACAAACCGGCGGCGCAGGTTCACCGGCAGGTGGTCGGCGATACCGGTGTATTCCGGGTCTAACTGGCCGGCGCGGCGCTGCAGCATGGAGCGGAAAATCGTCAGGGTGGCGTCCACGACCGTGCCCTTGGCGGCCAGCTTGTCGAGAAAGGCCGCCACTTCCGGGCTGTCCAGGTCCAGTTCGTGGGCGTGTTCGCCGACTTCGGTAAAGCGCAGCTTCTTGCGCGTGTCGATGGCCCCCATAAAGTTCAGGAACAGCATATTGATATGCTGGATCTCGTCGAAGCCGGCATCCACTGCCTGTTCCGCGGTCATGAATGCCGGTATGTGTCCTGAAAGGCGCATCCCCCTGCTGTGGATATGCTCGGCCAGCGGTGCTATCCACTCCGGTTCCATGGAGCTGTAGGTCTTGATCTGCCCGTAGCCGCGCTCCGCGTACCAGTCGACGATCTCCCTGGCGTGTTCCAGGCTGGTGGCGGTCTTGCCCAGGCGCATGGCGTTCTCGCTTTCCCGGTCCATAAAGCCGGCGCGGTAGACCTTGCCACCGATTACCTTGTCGGAGGCGAACTGCTCGCTGACCCGCATGATATTTTCGTGGGTGTTGCCGATATCGCGCACATTGATCACGCCGGCAGCCATATTCAGCGCGCCGTCCTGCAGGCTCAGGTGGCCGTGCATATCCCAGAGGCCGGGGATCAGCGTCTTGCCTTTTGCATCGATAACCGTAGCGTTTTTTTTGGCCTCGATCGGCGTTTTGCTGATGCGGCGGATCTTGCCACCCTGGATCAGCAGGTGGCGGTTCGGCAGCAGTTGGCCCGCTTCTACATCCACCAGGTCCACATGCTCGAGCAGTATCGGCGCGGCGGATTTGTGGGTGTGTTTGGTGGCCAGCTTCTGCAGGTAGGCATCGGCGGCGCGCACTTGGCGCTGCTTGAGCTCTTCCAGGTGGGACTTGTCCCAGCCTTTGCGCAGTATCGCAAACCAGCCACCGCTGTCGGAGGCGAACAGGTCGCCGTCGGCGTCGTACCAGGCCAGTTCCGGTGTCAGTGACAGGCCGCTGACGCCGTAGAGGTAGACGGTCTGTTTTTTATCGCCCTGCTCCAGGGTGAGTTCGTCCAACTGGTGCAGGCTGGCGCTGCCCTGGGGTAGCAGATCTACGTGCTGGTCGTCGTCGGCGAGCAGCGCCCTGACTAGCTGTGCGCTGAGCGCCAGGGTCTGGTTCTTGGGTACATAGAAGTGGGGGCTGGATATTTCGGCGCTGCCCTGTTCGTCGCTGCCGGACCAGGACGCGGTTTTGCCCTCGATCGAAAATTGCTCCTCTACCGGTGCGCCGAAGGGACTGATACCGGAAATCTGCAGCTTCTGAGGCATTTGCTGCGCGTCGACGTGGAAGGATTCCTCCAGTTTCAGGCGGCGGTTGTTCCAGCCCAGTTTCAATTGGCCTGAGACTTCCGTTCCGTTGCGTTCGACGATTTCGCCGCCGGCGACGCCTTCCTTGTCGTAGAAGACGTACTCGAGGGTGTCGGCGTGGAGACTGCCGCTGAGTGTGAGCAGGGCCGCGGCCAAGGCGGCGGAGATATTGTGCTTCATGGTGTTTCCCTTGTTATTAGAATGGCAAGGTAAGCATGCAGTCTTTTGCCGGAAAATGGTAAACGGAGGCGATTGGTTGCGCCTGTGGCGCGATCAGTGGAATCCGTAGGGGCCGCTCCTACATGTTGGTTTCGGTCGGGTTGTCGTAAATCCATTCGCCGCGATGCAGCGTCGCCCGCACTTGCCCGTCGTCGTCGAGCACGGCAATATCCGCATCCTTGCCGGTGGCGATGGAGCCGGTGTGGTGGTCGATGCCGAGAAACTGCGCCGGCGACAGGCTGGCCATATGCACCGCGTCGCGGAAGTCGATGCCGGCCAGTTTGTGCAGGTTGGCGGCGGCCCTTTCCAGCGTCAGGGTGCTGCCCGCCAGCGAACCGCTGTCGGTCCTGGCGATACCGTTTTCCAGTGCGACTTCCATCTTCCCCAGCGTGTAGCGCCCGTTGGCGAGGCCGCCGGCGTTGATACAGTCGCTGATCAGCGTAATTTGCTCCCGCTCTTTCAGCTTGCAGATCATCTGCAGTATCGCCGGGTGCAGGTGTACGCCGTCGGCAATCACTTCCACATTGGCGTCGTCCATCAGCACCGCGCCGGTACAGCCCGGTTCCCGGTGGTGGATGCCGCGCATACCGTTGAAAACGTGCACGCCGCCGCAGGCGCCGGCGTGCAGGGCGGCGCTGGTCTGGTCGTAGTTGGCGTCCGTGTGACCGAGCATGACCCGCAGGCCCTGTTGCCGCAGGTAGCCGATAATTTCCCGTGCGCCTTCTATCTCTGGCGCCAGCGCCAGCACCTTCAGCTGGCCGTGGGAGGCTGCAATTAGTTGGTCGATGCGATCGCGGGTGGGGGCGAGAAAATAGCGCTCGTTGTGGGCGCCCTTGTGCTCGTTGGTAAAAAACAGCCCCTCGCTGTAACCGCCCAGCACCCGGGCGCCGGGCATTCGCATCTGCGCGGCGCGGCCGAGGGTGTCCATCGCGGCCAGGGTTTCCTTCCAGGAACTGGTGACCGTGGTGGCGAGAAATCCGGTTACGCCGTGCGCGGCCAGGGAGCGGGAGATGGTGGCCATGGAATCCATGCGCGCGTCCATCACATCGCAACCCTCGCGGCCGTGGATATGCAGGTCGATCAGGCCGGGGATCAGCGTTGCCTCGCCGAGATCGATCAGCGGCAGTTCCGGATCGGGCTGCGCGGCTATCGCGGCGATCTTGCCGTCGCGGATCTGCAGGTAGTGGTATTTGTAATCCCGTTCTTCAGCCAGGATCTGTTTCGCTTTCAGGCAGTAGTTGTTCTGATTCATGGCTCTGTACAAGCAGGGCGGCGCCGCGCGCGCCGCTGGCGTCGCCGAATTTCGGCGGTGCCAGGGCGGGAGCGCGGAAGCCGGAAAAAAGGTGTTGTTCTATCGTGGCCGGCAGCCGCGTATAGAGTTCTTCGATATGGGACAGGCCGCCGCCGAGCACGATGATGTCCGGATCGCAGGCCATCGCCAGGTTGGCGAAGGCGGCGCCGAGCAGGTCGAGGAAAACTTCCATGGTGTGTGCCGCTGCGGCCTCGCCGGCACGCCAGCGCTGCACCAGTTGCGGCACCGTCAGCGACTGCGCGGCAAAATGCCGGTGCAGCGATACCAGTCCGGGGCCGGCGATATAGCTCTCCATACAGCCGCTGAGGCCACAGCCGCAGGGCAGCAGCGGCAGCTCGTATTTCTGCTGCAGCCGCGCCGGTAGTTGCTGGTGGCCGTACTCGCCGGCGATGCCCTGGCGGCTGCGGTAGAGCTCACCGTCCACCACCAAACCGCCGGCGGCGCCGGTGCCGAGCACGGCGCCATACACATGGCGGTGGTCATTGCCGGCGCCGCCGCGGGCCTCGGACAGCGCGAACAGGCGGCAGTCGTTCTCAATCGCCACCGGCCGCCGCAGCCGTTCTCCCAGCGCGCGGGCCACGTTGCGGCCGCTGGCGCAGGGCACATTGGCGGACAGGGAGCGGCCGTCACGGTCCACCAGCCCCGGCATACCCACGCCCAGCGGCGCGGCAGTGCCGTGTTGGCGATCGGCGCTCTCGACCAGCTCCACCAGCGTGTCGATAAAGGCCCGGAAATCGCCGGTGGGGGTGTCGACGCGCCGGCTGTCGAGTTTGCGCAGCTTTTGGTTGAAGCGCGCAAACTCGATCTTGGTGCCGCCGATATCCAGGCCGTAAATCACTGCGCGGCCTCCGGCGTGAAAGGGTGAATGGTCACACCCTGCACCACCCGGTTGACCTCACCGCTGGGGCAGGGATTGTCCGGGGTGATGTCGAGGGCCAGGCACTTGTAGAAGGCCAGCAGCTGCGCGCAGAGGATATAGGGGAAAGACAACCAGGCGTCGTCGAGGCCTGCCGTGTCGAACAGGTCCGTCGCGGAGAAGATCCACGGGCTGGTGCCGTCCCGCTGCAGCTCCCGGTAGAGATCGTCGTCGTAGCGGCCGGTGTAGTCGTCGCCGCTGGCGAACAGCATTACCAGGGTGCGCTCGTCCACCATGGATTTGGGGCCGTGGCGGAATCCCAGCGGGCTCTCCGCGTGGCAGTCGATCTGGCCGGCGGTCAGCTCGAGCATTTTCAGCGCGGACTCGGTGGCGATGCCCTTGAGGCCGCCGCTGCCGAGAAAGGCGATGCGGTGGAAGTCCAGTTGTGCCCGCTCGCGCAGGGTTTGCTGTTGTGTCTCCAGCAGGTCGCTGCCGGCGGCGATGGTTTTTTCCAGTTGCCGGGTATCGGGGCTGAACAGCGTCAGCGTGGCCAGCATCATCGCGGTAAAACTGCTGGTCATGGCGAAGCTCCGGTCCAGTGTTTCCTCTGGCATCAGCAGCGAATAGCTGTTGTCGCGGCCCGCGGCGCGCTCCGCCAGTTCACCGTCCGGATTGCAGCTGACCACCATGTGGTAACAGTTGTCTACCAGCTGGTCCGCCAGTTGGTAGGCGCCGACGCTCTCCGGACTGTTGCCGGAGCGGGCGTAGGACACCAGTAGCGTGGGGTAGTCCGGCAGCAGGTACTGGTCCGGGTTGCCCATCAGGTCGGTGGTACTGATGGCCTCCACCGGCCGTGCCAGTTTGCGGCTCAGGTAGGGGGCCAGGGTTTCGCCGACATAGGCGGAGGTGCCGGCGCCGGTGAGCACAATGCGCAGCCGCGGCTGTGCCAGCAGCGGCGCCAGCCAGGCCTCCAGGTCGGCGCGTTGGTTGTCCACCAGGTCCGCGACCCGCCGCCAGGTCTGCGGCTGTTGGGCGATCTCCCGCGCGGTCCAGTAGCCGTTGCGCTCGCGCAGTTGTTCGGGATCGATAGCGAGGGTGGATGACATGAATAAACCTCTACTGCTTCCAGCAGGCCTGGGCGTAGGACGCGGTGACTTTCCTGATTCTGGCCCTGACCAGGGCGGTGGCGTTGTTGGCGAGTTCGCCGTTGCGGATCTCGCGGTACTCCTCGGGGAAGAACTGGCTGATCAGCGGCAGCGGAATCGTGTGTGTCTGCAGGTTTGTGAGCAGTTGCTCCGTGGCCTCCCGGACCTTCTCATCCGGCCAGTAGTAGCGGATGCGGTCGCTGTAGCTGAAGCGGCGGTAGAGAGGCTGCAGCTCCTCGTCCACGGTGTAGAAGGACTGCCAGTATTCCGGCCGCGCCAGCATCTGCTGTTCGCACACTTGGCGCAGCCCGGAGCGGGTTTCCATAGCGGGCAGTTGCTCCTCGATATAGCTGAGGGCGAACAGCGCCTCGCGCAGGGCGAAGGTCAGTTGCGGGCCGACCTTGAGGATGGCGAAGTGATCGCGCACCAGCTGGTTGTAGCTGTGCTGGTTCTGGTAGTCGGTGGAGTGGGCCTCGAAGGCGATATTGTCCACCTGTGGAATCAGCGCTTTCAGTTGTTCGGCCTTTTCCGGGTGGTAGTCGACGATCGATGTGTGGTCGAACTCGACACCCGGCTGCACCACTAGGCCGATGACCCGCTGCCAGGCCGCGTCCAGCCCCTGCTCCAGGAAGGCGGCGCGGTGTTTTTCCAGTGTCGCCCGCGCCAGGGCAGGGTCGGTGACTTCCAGTTCGTCGATCGCCTCCCTGGCGCCGCCTGGCGGCGGCACCTCGGTGCCGACGATATAGACGATGTCGCTGCGGCCGAATTCCCGACGCGCAGTCTCTTCCGCCACCCGGCAGAGGTCGGCGGCGCGGGCGGCGATCAGTTCGTCCGCCAGCGGCAGTGTGTCGTCGGCGCAGGGCATGCTGCAGTCCAGGTGGATCTTGCCGAAGCCCGCCGCGACATAGGCCGCGATCAGTTCGCGCGCTTTCGCCATCGCCTGTTCCGTCGTTTCCTTTTGCCAGCACACCGGGCCCAGGTGATCGCCGCCGAGCAGCACCCGCTCGGCGGGCAGGCCGCTGCGCGCGGCCAGGGTCATTACATGGTCCTGGAAGTCGGCCGGCGTCATGCCGGTGTAGCCGCCGAACTGGTTGACCTGGTTGGCGGTGGCCTCGATCAGCAGCGGCGTGCGGTCCGCCGCGGCCTGTTCCATCGCCGCCTCCAGTACCAGCGTGTGGGCGGAGCAGATGGCGTAGATGCCGCGGGGCTCCCCCCGCCGGTTGGCGGCGATCAGCTGTTGCAGTGTCAGCACGGTAATTCCCTTGGTTCGAGTGAATGTCGGGCGGCCGCGGCCGCCCGGTGAAAGAAATGACTGCGGTCAGTTGGCGATTACTAGGCGCACTCCTTCCTCTTCCAGCGCGCGGGCAAAGCTGTCCGGGATACCGTCGTCGGTGATCAGTGTGTGGAGGCCCTCGAAGCCGCAGATCCGATGCACGCCGGAGCGGTTGAACTTGGAAGAGTCGGTGACCGCGATCACCTCTCGCGCGACGCTGCACATCAGCCGATTGAGGATGGCCTCGTATTCGAAGTGGGTGGTGATGCCGGCGTGAAAGTCGAAGCCGTCCACGCCCAGTATCACCTTCTCGAAGTGGTAGCGCTGCAGGG
Organism: Microbulbifer halophilus; assembly: GCF_026183675.1. GTDB lineage: Bacteria > Pseudomonadota > Gammaproteobacteria > Pseudomonadales > Cellvibrionaceae > Microbulbifer > Microbulbifer halophilus. The sequence continues at coordinate 45,084 of NZ_JAPIVK010000001.1, read as the reverse complement.
CGTCCTCCGCCTGGCGGCCGTAGAACGACAGGGATTTCTTGCGCAGGGTGCCGCCGGTGGTGAGCAGCTCCACGCCCTCCGCCCCCACCAGGTTCTGGGCCACGTTGAGGCCGTTGGTCATCACTACCAGGCGGCGGAAGCCGTGCAGTTGCCTGGCGATTTCCGCGGTGGTGGTGCCGGAGTCGAGAATGATCGACTCCCGCTCGCGGATCTCCGCCACGGCGGCGTTGGCCAGTTTGCGCTTGATCTCCAGGTGCTCCGAGTGCTTCTCCTGCACCGACAGCTCCTCGGTGATGCGGTTGTTGGCGACGGCGCCGCCGCGAGTGCGCACCACCAGCCCTTTCTTGTGCAGCTGGTTCAGATCGCCGCGGATGGTTACCGCGGAGACGCCGTACTTCTCCACCAGCTCCGGGACCAGTACCCGGCCCTCGTTCAGGGTGTTCTGGACTATGTCGTGCCGCCTTTCGATGGTGTTCATCGCCGTCTTGTCCGTCTGTGGCATTTCTTTTCCACCTATTCTACGAAGGTTTCGTTATCTTTCAATGAGAATTTCTTTTCGAAGTCTTTCGTTTGTTGTTTTTACATTAAAAACAATAATTTATACATTTAATTTGGTTTTGTTTGTGTTCTGGTGCGATTTAAATCGAAAGCTTTTGAAGCATTTTGTTGTTGATCGTTCTGATGCCCTTGGTTATTGTCCGGTGGCAACGGATACCCCGGTTTCTGGACAGCAAGGTGACAATAATGAAATCGATCAATCGTCGAAACTTCCTGCGCGCCGGCCTCGCCGCAGCGGCGGCCACCGCGGCCTACGGCTGTGCCCCGCGCGGCAACGCGGCGCCCGCCTCCGGCAACAAATCCGTGATGGGCCTGGCGGTGCCGGCCATGGACAGGGTCCGGGTCGGCTTTATCGGCGTGGGCCAGCGGGGCAGCGGTTCGGTCAAGCACTTCTGTCATATCGATGGCGTCGAAATCAAGGCGATCTGCGATACCCATAAAGAGGTGTTGGATCGCTCCGTCAACCTGGTGGCGGAGAAGGGCCTGCCGCGGCCGGACGCCTACGGTAAGGGCGACTACGCATACCGCGACATGCTCGAGCGCGACGATATCGACATAGTGGTCATCTCCACCCCCTGGCGCTGGCATGCGCCCATGGCCGTAGAGACGATGCAGAGCGGCAAGCATGCGCTGGTGGAGGTGCCCGTGGCCACCACCGTCGAGGAGTGCTGGCAGCTGGTGGATACCGCCGAGCGCACGCAGAAAAACTGCATGATGCTGGAGAACGTCTGCTACGGCCGCGACGAGTTGATGGTGCTCAATATGGTGCGCCAGGGGCTGTTCGGCGAGCTGCTGCACGGCGAGGCGGCCTATATCCACGAACTACGCTGGCAGATGAAGGAGATGGAGCACAAGACCGGCTCCTGGCGCACCGAGTGGCACGCGAAGCGCAACGCCAACCTCTACCCCACCCACGGCCTCGGCCCCGTCGCCCAGTATCTGAATATCAACCGGGGCGACCGCTTTGATTACATGAATTCCATGAGCAGCCCGGCCCTGGGCCGAGCTGCCTACGCCGGGCGGGAATTCCCAGCTGACCACCAGCGCAACGAACTCAACTATATCGCCGGCGATATCAACACCAGCCTGATCAAGACCAAAAAGGGGCGGACCATCATGGTCCAGCACGACACCACCACGCCCAGACCCTACAGCCGCCACAACCTGATTCAGGGCACCAATGGTGTCTTCGCCGGCTTTCCCAGCCGCATCGCACTGGAAGAGGGGGGCCGCAAGAGCTTCCACGAGTGGGATCGCGACATGGACCACTGGTATGGCAAGTACGACCACCCGCTGTGGAAGCGCATGGGCCGCGAGGCCGTGGCGAATGGCGGACACGGCGGCATGGACTTCCTGATGTTCTGGCGCCTGGTGTATTGCCTGCGCAATGGCGAGCCACTGGATCAGGATGTCTACGACGCGGCGGCCTGGTCAGTGGTGACGCCGTTGTCTGAGATGTCGGTCAGCGACCGCGGCAACAGCGTGGACTTTCCGGATTTCACCCGCGGCCGCTGGCGGACAGCCGAACCGCTGGGGATCGTTTCTTAGAACCTGTTTGAGACCTGCACAGAAGCCGACTTCCGTACAGGTCTCAAGCGGACTCTCAAGGGAGCTCTCTAGAGGGTGGTCGCACAAACCTGAGGTACCCGAATCGATAAAACTGATAAAAAATCAGAAGGGGAAACCGATGCAATACTATAAGAAAAAGTACCTGAGCCTGGCTGTCTGTTCGCTGCTTTACAGCGCACAGGGTTTTGCACAGGAGGATTCCGGCGAGGCGGTGGCAGACGCCGGTACCGTCGAGGAAGTCCAGGTGACGGGTATCCGCAGCAGTATCAAATCGTCGCTGGATATCAAGAAAAACTCGGTCAATGTAGTGGACGCGATAATGGCCGAGGATATCGGCAAGTTCCCGGACCAGAATATCGCCGAGGCGCTGCAGCGCATGAGCGGTGTCACCATTACACGCAATGCGGGCGAGGGGCAGAATATCACGGTGCGCGGCCTCGGTGGCGACTACAACGTGACCACCATCAACGGTCGCCGCATGGCCTCGGAACACAGTAGCCGCGACTTCAACTACGACCTGATCGCCGCCGAGCTGTTGAAGGGAGTCGAGGTCTACAAGTCGCCGGTGGCGAAAACCCAGGAGGGCGGTATCGGCTCGGTGATCAATATCCGCACCCGCCGGCCACTGGATTTCTCCGGCCTGAAGGTGTCCGGTTCCGTGAAGGGGATCTACGAGGACCGCACCGAGGACATGAATCCGCAGGCCTCCTTCCTGGTCAGTAATACCTTTGCCGACGGCACCTTCGGCGCACTGCTGACGGGGGTCTACTCCGAGCGCACCTTGCGCACCGACGCCTACCAGGGCGAGGGATTCTATAACCTGGACGAAGAGGACTGGATCACCGTGCGCCAGGATGTCGACGGCGACGGTGAATTCGATCCGGCAGTAGACAGCGAATACGGCTCCATCATTCCCGGTTATGTGCGCTACACCAACTGGCAGGACACCCGAGAGCGCGCCGGCGCCAGCCTGGCGCTGCAGTGGCGGCCGCGGGATGATATCGAGGTCAATTTCGACAGCCTCTACTCCGCCTACGACACCAACGGGGAGCAGTACGAAATTTCGTTTGTGACCTACGATGAAAGCTGGACGCCGGGCATTCCCAATGTCACCGACCTGGGCTTCGACGGCGATGGGCTGGTCAATGCGCTGACCCTGGGCGACGGGGCCATGGCCGAGCTACTGAATACCTCGCGCCCGCGCAAGACCGAGACCTTCCAGGTCGGCAACAATGTGGCCTGGCATATCCGCGACAACCTGACTCTGGCCGTAGATGTCTCCCACTCGGCATCCGAAAACACCAACAATGGCGACAATCGCTATATCGTCGCACGCGGTTTCGTTGACGAGATCAGCATCGACCAGTCCGGCGGTAACCTACTGCCGGATATCACCATGAAGCCGGCGCTCTCCCACACATCGCCGTTCGGTGCCCACTACAGCTACAACTCCGGTGATGAAATCCGGGACGAGGTGAGCGAATTCAAGTTCGACGGCGACTGGGTGCCGCTGGATTCGATCGTGTCGTCGGTGGCATTCGGTATCAATTACGGCGACCAGACCAAGGAGCGGGATTCCTACTCCTCCGTGAACCCGTCCATCTTCAGCAATGCCGGCGCCCTGTTCGAGAACTACCCGGAATACGACCCGGATATGTCCGCGTCGGAAAATATCGCCGGCTTCGATCTGTTCCGCCTGCCCGCCGACGTGCTGGTGGCACCGCGCTTCGACAATTTCCTCGATGGCGAGGCCGGCTCGCACCCGGCGCCCTGGGCCAGTTTCGACTACGACAAGCTGTACGCTTTCTACCAGTCGATCAGCCCGGAGGCGACAGAGGACCTGGTCAAGGCGCAGTTCCGCCCCAACGATTCCTTTTCCGTGGGCGAGACTACGCTGGCGGCCTATGTGCAGGCCGACCTGCAGAGCGAACTCTGGGCGCGGCCCTTCACTCTGAACCTGGGGCTGCGCGCGATCGAGACCACGGTCAACAGCTCCGGTTTCTCCCTGGATCCGGATGCCGTGCGTTTCGAGGCGTCGGATGAACCCGGGGAACTGCAGTATGTCGGCGACGAGTCCGACTACCAGTACCGGATGGATTTCGAAGATTCCTATACCGACGTGTTGCCGAGCCTGAACTTCAAGTGGAGTCTGCGCGACGATCTCATCTATCGTTTCAGCGCCGCCAAGGTAATCACCCGGCCGGGTATCGACTCGCTGACGGCCTACAGCTATATGAACCTGCGTGAATTCGAGCTCTATACCTCCAACCCGGGGCTGGAGCCAATGCGCGCCGACCAGTGGGATACCGGACTGGAGTGGTATTTCTCCGATTACGGCGCCCTGACCGGCACCCTGTTCCTGAAGGATATCGAATCCTTTATCGAATCCGGCCGCAACGGCAGTCGCACCATCGACGGTCGCAACTTCGCCGTCTACAGCGCGATCAACGGCGACAAGGGCGCCGAGATCCGCGGTGCCGAGCTGACCTACCAGCAGTCTTTCGGCGGTATATTGCCAGAGCCGTTTGGCGGTCTGGGTGTACAGCTGAACTACACCTATGTGGGCAGCGAATACGAGGACCGCGAACGCCGCGAGGCCGGGCTGCCATTCCAGGGCATGCCGAAGAACTCCTACAACGCGGTGCTCTACTACGAGGACGATGCCTTCCAGGCGCGGCTGGCTTACAACTGGCGCGGCAAGGTGATGACCAATCCCGAGGCCTGGGGTGGCCCCAGCTGGGATGCGGACTACGGCCAGTACGATTTCAGTGCCGATTACGACTGGACCGAAAACATCAATGTGAGCCTGAGCGTGAACAATATTACCAACGAGCGCAATTGGGGCTATATCGAGCGCCCGGACCAGGTCAGCCACCTGGCGCGCTATGGACGACTGTTCAACCTCGGTGTCAGTGCGAACTTCTAGAGGCACTTTCAGTGATAGGGCTTCACACCTAGGGTGCGCCGCGCGCACCGGTCGGTGTTGGCTCGGAAGCCAGTGGCATCGGTGCGCACGGCGCACCCTACGAAACTCGTCCATCTCGCACCTTGGCCGCCAGCCCGGCGGCCTTTTTTAATCAAAATAACTCTATGCGGGTGTCGCAATGGGAACTACCACTATTCGTGAAAATATCCCCGGCGAATCGGGCAACAGCCTGGTGCCGATGGCCATTATCGGCGTGTTGTTTTTTATCTTCGGTTTTGTCACCTGGCTGAACGGCTCGCTGATTCCATTCTTGAAAATTCTCTGCGACCTGAACGACTTTCAGGCGCTGCTGGTAACCTTCGTCTTTTATATCGCCTATACGGTGATGGCGTTGCCCATGTCCTTTATCCTGCGCCGTACCGGTTATCGCGATGGCATGGCGATCGGGCTCGGCATAATGGCAGTGGCGGCACTGGTGTTTATCCCCGCGGCACAGATCGGCAGCTACCCGGTGTTCCTGCTGGCATTGTTCGGGCTTGGGACGGGACTGACCATTCTGCAGACCGCCTCCAATCCCTATGTGGTCAAGGTCGGGCCGGCGGAGAGCGCGGCTACCCGTATCGCGATAATGGGCATTATCAACAAGAGTGCCGGCGTACTGGCGCCGCTCGTTTTTTCCGCGCTGGTGCTGTCGGGTCTGACCGATCTCAACTCGGAGGTCATTGCCCAGCTGTCGGAGGTCGAGCGCGTGGCCAGGCTCGAGGGGGTGGCGGACCGGTTGATTGCGCCCTACCTCTACATGGCCATCCTCCTGGCGCTGCTGGTTTTGCTGGTGAAGCTCTCGCCGCTGCCGGAGATCGAGGACGGCAATTCCGGGGGCAGCGAACCCGGATCCGGTATCTGGCAGTTTCCGCAGGTGGTGCTGGGGGCGCTGGCGCTGTTCGCCTATATGGGCGTGGAGGTGATTGCCGGCGATACCATCGGTCTCTACGGCGAGCGCTTGGGTGTAGCCAATTTTGCCTCGCTGACGGCCTACACCATGGCCTTCATGGTGGTGGGGTACCTGGTGGGGATCGTCGCCATTCCGCGCTTTGTCAGCCAGTCGCGAGCACTGCTCGCATCGGCGGTTGCCGGTGGGCTCTGTGTTATCGGTGTGCTTTTTGCCTCAGTGGAGAGCCACGGCATCGCCAGTGTGCTGTGGGGTTGGTCCGGTGTCCCGACGCTACCGGATAGCCTGACGTTCGTCGCCCTGATGGGGTTGGCGCACGCGCTGGTTTGGCCGACCATCTGGCCATTGGCCCTGCATGGGCTGGGCCGGTTCACCGCCCAGGGTTCCGCGTTGCTGATTATGGGAATCGCCGGCGGGGCATTGATTCCGTTGCTGTTCGGCAAGATTGCCGAGGTTAGTGGAGAGACAGTAGCCGGCTATTGGATTGCCTTGCCCTGCTACCTGTTTATCCTGTTTTACGCCGCCTGGGGGCACAGGCTGCGGCGTTGGCATTGATGGAGGTCACCGGCCACTCCCGGCCGGACCGCTCCTGCGGAGTTCCCGGGCCGGAAAACCCGGTCTGCAGGGGCGGCCGGCTCATTGCGAGTCGCGGGTTCCGCTACGACTCCGCGTAACAATCCCGCGTCATATTCTCCACCCGATCTGCATGCACGATCACATTGTCCTCGATACGCACACCGCCGAAGGGGCGGAGCTCTTCCACCTTGTCCCAGTGCACCTCGCCCGCCAGCCCGGAATCCTTCAGGTCCCCCAGCAGGCTATCGATGAAGTAGAGCCCGGGCTCGACGGTGAACACCTGCTCCGCCTCGATGGTGCGGGTGGTGCGCAGGAAGGGGGAGTCCGCCGGCGGCGGGTTGGTGCCGCCTTCGGGCCCGCTCTGGTGGCCGCCCACGTCGTGTACCTGCAGGCCCAGGAAGTGGCCCAGGCCGTGGGGCATGAAAGTGCCGGTGAGGCCGGATTCCACCGCGCTCTCCGGTGAGGATTTGATCAGGTCGAAGCGTTTCAGGATATCCGCCACTTTCAGGTGACAGTCGCGGTGCAGGTCCGGGTAGGGCAGGTCGACTTTCATCTGCCCGACCAACTGTTGCTGCATGATATCCATTGCTGCCACCAGGTCCGCGAATTCGCCGTCGCGATAGGCGTAGCTGCGGGTGATATCGGCGCAGTAGCCGTGGCTATCGGCACCGGCGTCGATCAGGAAGCTCCTCAGTTGCGCTTCCGGGATGCGCTTGTCCGACAGGTGGGTGTAGTGGAGGATCGAGCCGTGATCGTTGAGGCCGACGATATTGCCGTAGGGCATGCGGTTTTCCCCCTGGCCGGCGGCTTTCAGGTAGGCCAGGTTGATCTCGAATTCGCTGGCGCCGCTGCGGAAGGCGTCCTCAGCAGCTCTGTGGGCGCCCACGGCGATGCGGTTGGCGTCGCGCAGGCAGGCCATCTCGTAGGGGGTCTTGTAGGCGCGGGCCCAGTGCAGGCGGCTGATCAGTTGCTCCGGGTTGGTTTCGCCGAGGGGCCAGTCTTCCAGGCCGTCGGTCTCGCCGATAAAGGCGGCATTGTCGGCATGGAGAAACGGTTTCGCCTCGTCCGGCTTGCTCAGCAGCTCTATCTCGTACTCGTCGCTCCAGAAGGTCTGCGGTGCCGGCGGCACATAGTGCCAGAAGTCCACCGGGCGGTAGAACAGCAGTTTGGGCTTCTGCCCGCGGCGATAGATGACCCAGCTGTGGGGGTTGTCGGTGACCGGCACCAGCGCCTTGAACTGGGGGTTGACCTTGAAGGGGTAGTTGTTGTCGTCGAGGAACTGGACCTTGGGGCGGCCGCTGTAGACGTTCAGTGTGTCGAAGCCGCACTGGTCCAGAATGGCGTCGTAGCGGCTGCGCAGCAGCGCGATATGTTCGGCGAAGAGTTTCTTGTCCATGGTTCCCCTGATCAGATGGTTAGACAGAGTGTGAAGTGAATTAACCCCATAGTGTATAGTCTGAACCCCGGACATTTGGCCTGATTTTCGACCATGGAAAAGAAGATACTGCTGACCGACTGCCCTGATGCCAAGGGTTTGATCGCCAAGATTACCAACATCTGCTACAAGCACCAGCTCAATATCACCAAGAACGACGAGTTCGTGGACCGGGAGCGGGGCCGCTTCTTCATGCGCACGGCGCTGGAGGGGAATTTCAACGAGACCACCCTGCTGGAAGACCTGGATATGGCGCTGCCCGACGGCGCCGAGCGCCGGCTGATGACCAGCGGTCGCAAACGGCTGGTGCTGATGGTCACCCGAGAGCCCCACTGCCTCGGCGATATCCTGATGAAGTGCTATGCCGGTGCGCTGGATGTGGAGATCGCCGCGGTGATCGGCAACCATCCGGATCTGGGCGCGCTGGTGGAGAAGTTCCACATTCCCTTTCACTGCCTGCCCGCCGAGGGGCTGGAGCGGGAGCGGCACGAGGAGCAGGTGATGCAGCTGGTGGACAGCTACGCGCCGGACTACCTGGTGCTGGCCAAATATATGCGCGTGCTGACGCCGGCGTTCGTGGATCGTTACCGCGGGCATATTGTCAATATCCACCACTCGTTTCTGCCCGCCTTTATCGGTGCCAGCCCGTACCGGCAGGCGTACGACCGCGGGGTCAAGATCATTGGTGCCACTGCGCATTTTGTCACCGACGACCTGGACGAGGGACCGATCATCGAGCAGGACGTGATTCACGTGGACCACGCCTATTCCGCCGATGCCATGGCGGATGCCGGGCGCGATGTGGAAAAGCTGGTGCTCACCCGCGCGCTGCAATTGATCCTGCAGGAGCGGGTTTTTATCCACGGCAACAAGACGGTGGTTTTCAAGTAACTATTTTTCGCTGGCAGTCGGCCGGCGCAGTAATCTGATTCTGGAGGTGCAGCTTTGACAGCAACAATGAAGCCGGTCATCCGGCCGGGCGGCCGACTGATGGTTTCGGTATTCCCGTTTATACTGGCATCGTGCGGCGGCAACCAGCCCCTGCCGATTCCCGGCCTGAAGGAATCCTTCCACACCGAGATTGCGGCCAACGGCGCCAAGCGGTTTACCTATTCCCTGGAAATGCAGCGGCGGGATATACCGGCGCCCTATACCGATGCGGGGGGCAATCGCGGCCGGGTATCGCGCGGCACAGCACGGGGCGGTGGCCGTCCGGGACCTTCCGCGGACGCCGGTCGGCTGCAGTTTGATCGCTCGATGAAACAGAAACTGATGGAGACCGGTTTCTGCCGGGAAGGCTACTTCGAGATCGAGCGAACCGTCTCGCCGGTGAGTGGTGAAGTGCGCGGCGAGTGTCGCGAAGGGGCAAGCCGCAGCGGCGGGTCGTAACCCTCGGGCGGCGCGATTTGGTGTTCGCGCCGCTGCCATTTTTCCCGCCCCCAGTTTTTCCCCGCCGAACCGACCCGCTATTTTTCGCCAGCCCCTTCTGATTGTTTAACTGAAACCGGGCGAATCCGGAGCCTTTCCCGGCACAGGTATCGGGTCCTGGAAGACTTACAGCAGGCTCTCATGCCCTTTCTGGTTGTAAGTCGAATATCCCAATAGCGTCCAAACTGACTTTTTAAATGAGTCTTTGTATGTGATTGCACTCGCAAAAAGAATTTATAATGAAGTTATTGGCGCCAATATCTTGTGTGCCTAAAAATTGGTGCTATCTATTGAAGTGAGGGGAGGCAGGCACAAGTGCCGCCGGGCAGTGTTCAGGGAGCGGGAAACTATTGTTTGTCTCCTGTATGGATACGCTGAGGTTACTGGGAGTTTAAAAACGATAACTACAAAACCAACTTGCCAGAAGGATAACAATGGAAGTCGAATTCACAGTTCTTTCCGACCGCCGCGAGGGACTGCTGCGGGGATTGGGAAATGTCATCATCCAGAGCGGCTTCACATTGCTGCGCCAGCGGATGTCGACACTGGAAACCGGTATTCAACTCTGGTTGCGTGTCAGTGGACGCGAGGAACGTCTACTGGAGCTTGAGGAGCGACTGGGGACCCATCCGATGGTGCTCAGTTTCGAGTCCGAGCACCAGGTTTCACCCCACTCCACACAGCCGTCCCGGTCGGTGGCCGGGCCCGCTTCGGCCAGGCGCCCTCCCCGGGTGGCAAGCAACCTGCCGGCAGGTGGCAGCAGCGGTCCGGCCGTGGGGCAGGTGGAAGCGGAGCTACCGGGGTTGGCGAGGGAATACCCACGGATTTTTCCCCGGCTTTTGGGCCTGCGCGAAAAGCTGCCCGATGGCCAGAAAGCCGCCAGTATGGAGTTTGCTGGACGCCGGGTGGGCTCCTGGGTTTACAAAAGGGACTACGCCCTGGGTGGGCGCCTGGATTTGCCCAGCGCGTTGAAACAGATTGCGCTGCCGGCCCTGCGCAACCTGTTGTCCACCGACCTGAAAGAAAATTCCCTTCGCATAAAAAACAACCCTCTGTGTATGCCCGGCAGCCACTGTCGTGCCGGCGATTTCTTCAGTGGATTCCTGCGGGGAGTATTGGATGAGTCCGGTGTCGGGGGGCAGGTTACCGTGCGCGAGATCTATTGCCGCAGCGAGGGAGCTGAAGATTGCGTTTTTGAGATAGTCAACTAGTGGGCCGTGCGTGAATTTGTGTAACAAAGGGGCACAGCCAAAGCGTCCGGAGCAAGGCGAGAAAGCACTGGAATAGTGGTTCTATTTCGACCTTTCTCAACGCGGGGCTGGGCGCTTTGACGCAGCGAGCTTTTATAAGACTTTGCGCACGGCCCACCAGGAAAAATGGCAGGAAAGCCAAATCGAGAGGAGCACGACGATGACCGCTCAATACAATATGATCCTGGTGGTTCTGTCGTACCTGATATCGGTACTGGGGTCTTTCACCTCTCTGCAACTGGCCATTGCGATTCCACAGGCCCGGCCGGGCAGGGAAAAACGCAACGCCATTCTGGCGGCCGGTACGGCTATGGGCGGGGGTGCGATCTGGGCGATGCACTTTATCGCCATGCTCGCCTACGAAATGCCGATGCCGGTGGCCTACGATACCTTCATCACCCTGGTGTCGGCGCTGATCGCCATTGCGTCCTGCTCCATCGGCCTGGCCATTGCCGGCTCCGGTGTTTTCAGTGTCGACAAGTTACTGCCGGCGGGGATTTTCATGGGATGTGGTGTAGCGGGAATGCACTACACCGGTATGGCGGCCATGCTGATGCCGGCGGAAGTCTATTACGACCTGAATATCCTGATGATTTCGGTGGTCATCGGTGTGCTCGCTTCCTGTGCGGCGCTGTGGCTGGCCTTCCATATGCGCGGCCAGCGGCAGATGTTTGGCAGTGCACTGATCATGGGGATGGCGGTCTGCGGCATGCACTACACCGGTATGGCTGCAGCCAACTACCGGCACACGGGCAATATTCAGGAAGCCACTTTTGCCGGCGCGATGAGCGGTGAATACCTGGGATTGTCGATATTTGTGATCAGCGTGGCACTGTTGATGTTCGCCCTCTGGATCACCCAGGCGCGCCGCCGGCGGCGGGCATCGCTGGCTATTTGAGTGGTTGGCGAAGCCGGATCTCTGCCTGTTAAACGAAAAGGCCGGGAATTGTCCCGGCCTTTTGCCATCTTCAGAGTGCGATGGTCGCCAGCTCACTGACCACTCACCACCAACCACACATCACTCCATATAACTCTCGATCGGCGGGCAGGAGCAGATCAGGTTGCGGTCGCCGTAGACATTGTCGACGCGGTTGGATGCGGGCCACACCTTGTGCTCTTTCAGCCAGGCCGCCGGCCGGGCGGCCACGTCGCGGGAGTAGCTGTGGGGCCACTGCTCCGCCATCACATCTTCCAGCGTGTGCGGTGCATTGTGCAGGGGGTTGTCCTCGACGCTGTACCTGCCGCCCGCCACGTCTTCCACCTCCTTGCGGATGATCGCCATGGCCTCGATAAAGCGGTCCAGTTCTTCCTTGGATTCACTCTCGGTGGGCTCGATCATCAGGGTGCCGGCCACCGGGAAGGACATGGTGGGGGCGTGGAAGCCGAAGTCCATCAGGCGCTTGGCGATATCCTCCTCGGTGATGCCGCTGGCCTCCTTCAGCGGGCGCAGGTCCACCAGGCACTCGTGGGCGATGAAACCGTCGCTGCCGGTGTACAGCAGTGAATAGTCCTCGCTCAGGCACCTGGCCACATAGTTGGCGTTCAGGATCGCCATTTCCGTGGCCTTCTTCATGCCCTGTCTGCCCATCATGCGGATATACATCCAGCTGATTGGCAGGATGCTGGCGGAGCCCCACGGCGCTGCGGAGATGGTGCCGTTGGCAGTATCGGTTTCCGGTACCCCGGTTACCGGGTGCCCGGCCAGATAGGGCTTCAGGTGTTCCCCCACGGCGATGGGACCCATGCCCGGGCCGCCGCCGCCGTGGGGAATGCAGAAGGTCTTGTGCAGGTTCAGGTGCGAGACGTCGCCGCCGAACTGGCCCGGTGCGGCCACACCGATCAGGGCGTTCATGTTGGCGCCGTCGATGTACACCTGGCCGCCGGCGTCATGCACCAGGTCGCAGATCTCGCGAATCCCTTCCTCGAATACGCCGTGGGTGGAGGGGTAGGTGACCATCAGCGCGGCGATGCGGTCGCCGTGCTCTTCGATCTTGGCTTTCAGGTCGTCGGTGTCGACGTTGCCGCTCTTGTCACAGGCGACCACCACCACTTTCATGCTCACCATCATCGCCGAGGCGGGGTTGGTGCCGTGGGCGGAGGCGGGGATCAGGCAGATATCGCGCTGGGTCTCGCCCCTGGCTTCGAAGTACTTCTTGATCGCCACCAGGCCGGCGTATTCGCCCTGGGAGCCGGCATTCGGCTGCAGGCTCACGGCGTCGTAGCCGGTGCAGGCGGCCAGCATCCGCTGCAGTTGTTCGAACATTTCCGTGTAGCCGCGGGCCTGGTCGGCGGGGGCAAACGGGTGCAGCTTGCCGAATTCCGGCCAGGTGACCGGGATCATTTCCGCGGTGGCGTTCAGCTTCATGGTGCAGGAGCCCAGCGGAATCATCGAGTGGTTCAGTGCGATATCCTTCGACTCCAGCGTCTTCAGATAGCGCAGCATTTCCGTTTCGGAGTGGTAGCTGTTGAACACCGGATGGGTCAGGAACTCGCTCTCGCGCAGCAGGGATTTGGGCAGGCCCTGGGGGCCCTTGGCGGCGATCTCGCTGTCCAGTGCCGCCAGGTCGAGGCCGTGCGCCGCGCCCAGGAAGGAATCCAGGATGTCGGAAACATCCTGCAGGGAGGCGGTTTCGTGCAGGCTCACACCCAGGGCGTCGTCGCCCACTTTGCGCAGGTTGATCTCCGCATCCAGCGCGCGCTGGTAGATTTCGTCCCGCTTGCCGGCGGTGGCGACGGTCAGGGTGTCGAACCAGTTGTCGTGGGTCAGGGCAAGGCCCTTCTTCTGCAGGCCGGTGGCGAGGATGTCCGCCAGGCGCTGGATGCGCGCGGCGATGGTCCTGAGTCCGTCCGGGCCGTGGTAACAGGCGTAAAAGGCGCTCATTACCGCCAGCAGTACCTGCGAAGTACAGATGTTGGAGTTGGCCTTTTCGCGGCGGATATGCTGCTCGCGGGTCTGCATCGCCATGCGCAGTGCGCGCCTGCCCTTGCTGTCCACGGAGACGCCGATAATGCGGCCCGGCGCGGAGCGCTTGTAGGCCTCGCGGAAAGCGAAGAAGCCGGCGTGGGGACCGCCGTAACCCATGGGAATACCGAAGCGCTGGTTGCAGCCGATCACCACGTCCGCCCCCATTTCGCCCGGCGCCTTCAGCGCCACCAGGCTCATCAGGTCCGCGGCCACGGTCACCAGGCCCTTGGCCTCGTGTACCCGGTCGATGATGTCGGTGAGGTCGCGCACTGCGCCGGTGGAGCCGGGATACTGCAGCAGGGCGCCGAAGAGTTCCGCGGGGAGGTCTTTTTCCGGATCGCCGACGACGATTTCAAAACCGAAGTGTTCGGCGCGGGTCTTTACCACGGCGATGGTCTGCGGGTGGCTGTCCGCATCCACGAAGAAGACGCCGGATTTGTTGCGCTTCGCCTGGCGTTTGCACATGGCCATGGCTTCTGCAGCGGCAGTGGCCTCGTCCAGCATGGAGGCGTTGGCCAGTTCCATGCCGGTCAGGTCCATGATCATCTGCTGGAAGTTCAGCAGGCCTTCCAGTCGGCCCTGGGCGATTTCCGGTTGGTAGGGGGTGTAGGCGGTGTACCAGCCCGGGTTTTCCAGCACATTGCGCAGGATGACATTGGGTGTAATCGTATCGTGGTAGCCCATGCCGATGAATGTGCGGTAAATTGTGTTCTGTGCAGCCAGGGATTTCAGTTCTGCCAGCGCCTCTTCTTCGTTGACGGCATCGGCGAGATCCAGCGCATCGTTCTTGCGGATGGCGGCGGGCACGGTCTTCTCGATCAGCTCGTCGACGCTGGATACCCCGAGCCGGGTCAGCATCGCCTCGACCTGGGCCTTGTCCGGACCGATATGGCGATGAATGAAAGCGTCGTGTTGTTCCAACTGCTGAAGAGATGGCTGGGTCATAAACTTCGTTCCTGTTATCGCAGGGAGGAAATGCATCCGCGGTTAAAAATAGCCGGATCTCGTGTGGTACCAGGAATGCGGGTATCACACCGGCCGCCGGCGCCCGGCCTGAGGGGTGGCGGGCTCTGTTGCTCGCGGTGCCATTGGCGAGCGCGGGACCATGGGCCCCGACCGGCGCGCATCTTAGCAACAGCAAGCTCTATCGGCAATTGACCGGTTTTTAGCGGGAATTGTGCTATTTCCTGTCAGGAATTGTGAAGGAAATCCTGTTTTGTGATATCTGGCGCAATTTTATTCTAGTCAATTTGGGCCCGTCTGCTGGCCCATATGGGGCTTTCAACCATACTGGTAGCGCCGATCGCCTGCGGGCCCGCTGTGGTGGACGATTAGCGACAGCGGGAAATGTTCCAGTGCGCCTCCGCGGGCGAGCGGTGTCCGCGCTCCAGGAAATAAGGGATAACACCGGAAGGGGGCGGGATTGTGTAGCGCCTGTCCAGTCTCCCCGATACTGACATTGTCGCTGTTCGCCGTTGGCTCCGGCCGAGCCGGGGGGCGAGTTGCAGATGTCTGTCGTGGCCAGCGACCGTCCGGTGTCACCGGCTGCCTGAGCGAGCGCCCGCGGAACAGGCGGTTGTACCCAGTTGCTGTCAGCCAATAGAAAGATCGGGCGAACGGACCAGCCTCTGCGCAGAAGGATTTTCCCGGACCAAAGCGTCCGGGCGCCGGGGAAAAAGGAGTTGCAAAGGGAAATGCAGTTACACAGCTTGAGGGTCAAAGCGAGTATCTTTTCGCTGCTGTTGATAGTGGCGATTTGCCTGTTCTTTATCTTGCTGGGCAACGGTAGCCTGCAGTCCCTGCTGGAGAAGAACCGCAACAATCGCTACCAGACCTATCAGTACCAGATTTCCGGCCTGCTGAACCAGTCCCGCGAGGACCTGATCCAGCTCACCGACCTGATCGTGCTGTGGCACAACGGCAGCTCGGCCAATCCCTCGATCCTGCGGCAGCTGTTCGATCGCCAGTGGGAGTACCTGCAGATTAGTTGGGGGCTGGAATCCCTCAAACTGTATATCGATGATCGCGAGCCGCCGATTCACTGGGGGGAGTCCACCCGCCGCCTGACACCGGAGCAGGTCCGCGAAGTGGTTATCAGCGGGCAGCCGCTGGAGAGGGTACGTTGCAACCGTATCTGTGTGCAGAGCCTGGCAGTGCCGGTGATCGGCGATGACAACACCGACTATGTACTGCAGGTGGATCGCTCGCTGGCAGATGAGCTGGCCAGTTTCCGAGAGATTACCGGTTCCGATATCGGCATCCTTTCCGCCTCCCGCGATACCCCCTTCTTTCACAACAGCGATTACCTGGAGAACTGGCAGCGGGAAGTGATCGCCCTGACTTCCCGGGAGATGTTGATGCCGCTGCTGCGCCAGGTCGCCGCAGAGCAGCCGCGGATTCCCGATTCACGTTATTCGGAAAGTCACCTGTTCGAAAACAGGCATTTCGATATCAAGTCGATTCCGGTCAGCCGTATGGATGGGGATGGTGCCCGGTTCGTGATCGTCGAAGACCTGTCCGATCAGGTGGGTCATATCGGCGATTCGCTCAAACTGCTGCTGCTGTTTTCGGTACTGGGTGCCCTGATTTTTATCAGTGCCATCACCGGTATGCTGTGGCGGCCGATCTTCCGGCTGCGCCGCCTGGCCGAGGCCCTGCCGCTGCTCAGCGATGGCAAGTTCGATGCCGCGCGAAGCCTGATCCACCCCGTGTCCAAACGCCTTTCCCACTACGACGAGATCGACGTGCTCGACTCCACCGGCCTGGCGGTCTGTGACCAGCTGGAAGTGATGAAGGAAATCGTTTCCCAGAACACCGCGGAGCTGGAACGCATCGCCATGTACGACACGCTCACCGGGCTGGCCAACCGCCACAATATCGTCGAGGAACTGAAAAAGTATCTACACGGCGGCGATTGCGATAACGGTGTCGGCTACCTGTTCTTTGTCGACCTGGATGATTTCAAGCAGGTCAATGATTCCCTCGGCCACCAGGGCGGCGATGACCTGCTCCGGGTGGTGGCCCAGCGGCTGGTGAGCGTGATGCGATTCGGCGACATCGTCGCGCGCCTGGGGGGCGACGAGTTCTGTGTGTTTGTGCGCTCGCTGTCGGGTGATGGCACCTACCGGGCACTGGCGGAGAAAATGCTGAGTATCGTCGCCGAGCCGGTGCGTATCGGCGATGAGCTGGTACGGGTGACGCTGAGTATCGGCATCGTCGCCATTCCCGAGCACGGCAAGACCCTGGAAGCGGTATTGCAGAAGGCCGATGTCGCCATGTACCACGCCAAGTTCCGCGGCAAGAACAACTATCAGTTGTACTCGGTGGAGCTTCCGGGCATTGAGCAGGCGAGCCCGGGCAGCGGGGAAATGAAAAAACTGGAAGTGGTCGCCGGCGCCGATCAGCGCGCCTGACGCCAATCGAGACCCCAACCAGGGAGTCGGCGTCGCGCTATTGGCGCCGCTGGACTATTTTTACCAATACCCGCAGTGTTTTCGGGCGCTGAGGGACGGAAGAACAAGGATAATCGAAATGCTGTTTGGCAAGGATTGCGGAAAATTTTCACCATGGCGCAAAGGATCTTTATCGCCAGTGACCAACTGTTAGTGAGTCATCTCTGTAACCTACTGGAAAAGGCCGGCATCCCGGCCCTGACACAAAAGGCTGTGGTCGACGCGCCACAGGAAGAGTGCACCCCCCTGGCCTGGTATTCGGAATTGTGGATCATGCGGGACGGACAGCTCGCCAGCGCCCGGCAGCTGCTCGGCCGGGCCCTGGCCGGGGACGTCTCCCGCGGGCGCGAACTTTCCGGGCTGGAGTCGTGGGTGGCCAGTCTCCCGCCTGCGTTTTCACCGCCGGTGGAAATTGCCTGAGGCGCCCCTCCAACTCCGAAACTTGAGTTGCAAGTCCGGGTTGCAGGGTGCGCTGTGCGCACCATAGGCCTGGAGCTCCGCGCTCCCGGGTTACATCTTCTCCAGTACCTCGATACCCAGCAGGCCCAGGCCGGTGGCGATGGTACGTGCTACCAGATCGCACAGCTGCAAGCGACTGCTGCGCAGCTCCTCGCTGACGCCCTCCTTCAACACCGGGCAGGCCTCGTAAAAGGCCATATAGCCGCTGGCCAGGTCGTAAAGGTAGCCGCAGAGTGCGTGCGGGAAGGTGTCTTTCTCCACCTGTTCCAGGATTTCGCCAAACTGGCAGAGCCTGATCGCCAGGGCGCGCTCCTCGGCCGTGTCCAGCCGGATTTCGCCGGTGAGTTCCTCGGGCTCTGCGCCGGCGCGGCGGAAGATGCTGCGCACGCGGGTGTAGGCATACTGCAGGTAGGGGGCGGTGTTGCCCTCGAAGCTGAGCATCGCATCCCAGTTGAATACATAGTCGTTGGTGCGGGTCTTGCTCAGGTCGGCGTATTTCACCGCGCCGATACCCACCGCGCGGCCGATCTGGGCGCACTCGTCGGCGCTCAGTTCCGGGTTTTTGTCCGCCACCAGTTTCTGTGCGCGCTCGATGGCCTCGTCCAGCAGCGCCGACAGTTTTACCGTGCCGCCGCTGCGGGTTTTGAAGGGTTTGCCGTCGTCGCCCATCATGGTGCCGAAGGCGCAGTGTTCGAGGCTCACGGATTCCGACAGGAAACCGGCCTTGCGCGAGGCGGTGAAGGCCTGCTGCAGGTGCAGGGACTGTCGCGCGTCCACCACGTAGAGGATGCGGTCGGCATTCAGCTGGTTGGCGCGGTAGCGGATTGCGGCCAGGTCGGTGGTGGAGTAGAGGTAGCCGCCGCCGCGCTTCCGGATGATCATCGGGCTGGGGTTCCCCTCCTTGTCCGCCATTTCCTCCAGGAACACCACCACGGCGCCCTGGTCTTCCACGGCAATGCCGCGGTCCAGCAGCTCTTTCACCAGCACCGGCAGGTCGTCGTTGTACTCGCTCTCGCCGTAGACGTCGCCGCGCTGCAGGGTGACGTTGAGCTTGTCGTAGATCTCTTCGCTGTGGCTGATGGAGATATCGATAAACTGCTGCCAGAGTTTCAGACACTCCGGGTCGCCGCCCTGCAGTTTCACCACGTATTCGCGCGCGCGGTCGTCGAATCCCTGTTCCTCATCGAAGCGCACCTTGGCTTCGCGGTAGAAGATTTCGAGGTCGGCGAGAGCGACTCTGGCTTTTTGGTCGCTGGCGGCGCCCGCATCGTTGTTCTCCAGCTTGTCCGACAGGTGCGCCAGCAGCATGCCGAACTGGGTGCCCCAGTCGCCCATATGGTTCTGGCGGATCACCTTATGGCCCCGGAACTCCAGCAGGCGCGCCAGGGCATCGCCGATGATGGTGGAGCGCAGGTGGCCGACGTGCATCTCCTTGGCCAGGTTGGGGTGCGAGTAGTCGATCACGATGGTCTGGGGTTTCTCCACCGGGGCGATGTTCAGTCGCTCGTCTTTCTCTGCCGCAGCCAGTTGCCCGGCCAGCCAGGACCCGTTCAGGTGGATATTCATGAAGCCAGGGCCGGCGACTTCGACCTTCTCGATCATTTCGCCCCCGTCCAGTTGCTCCAGGATCTTCGCTGCCAGCTCGCGCGGGTTGGTGCCCATGCGCTTGGCCGCGCCCATGGCGCCGTTGGCCTGGTAGTCACCGAAACCGGCCTTCTTGGCCGGGGCCACGATGGGGCCGCAGTCTTCGGGAATACCGGCGGCGAGCATCGCGGCCTGGAATTTGTCGGAGAGGAGCTGGCGAATATTCATAGGAGGGACTGCTGTTGTGATCCGTGGGGAAACGCGGGATTTTAATGGGAGCGGCCGGCTTTGCAACCGGCCGCCCGGTTTTCGGCGGCTGTCGATGAACAGTCCGTGGTCGGGGAGTCAGGAGAGTTCGGCGGCGCGCTTTTGCAGTTCGTCTTCCGGGACATCCTCGATATGGGTGGCGAGGAACCAGACATGGCCGAAGGGATCCTCCAGGGTGCCCATGCGATCGCCGTAGAACTGGTCTTTCAGCGGCCGCCTGACGGTGGCCCCGGCCTCCACGGCCCGGGCGAAGACCGAGTCCACGTCCTCCACATAGAGCAGCAGGCCCACGGATGAGCTGCCCTGTGGGCTCAGCAGGCCGCCCTCGGGGTGATCGTCCGCCAGCGAGATGCGGGTGTCGCCGATCTGTATCTCCGCGTGGCCGATACTGCCGTCCGGCATCGGGAAGCGGAAGAGCTCCTCGGCCCCAAAGGCGCGCTGATAAAACTCGATCGCGCCCGCGGCGCCGTTGATGCACAGGTAGGGGGTGACGCTGTGGTAGCCGTCGGGAACGGGGTTGACTGCCATGTCGTTTTTCCTTCTGTGGGGGTGTTCGGCAATGGTCCGCCGCGACGGTGGATTTGTCCAGTTGGGTAGGCTGCGCCGTGCGCACCGTTGATCCCGGCTGAGACGCCTCGGCCCCGATGATATGATGGGCCCAGACAAAGGAGACAGGTTTGAGCGCAAATACCCTCTACTGGCACGACTACGAAACCTGGGGCACCAACCCCGCTGCCGACAAACCGTCGCAGTTCGCCGGCATCCGCACCGACGAGGACCTGAATATCGTCGGCGAGCCGCTGATGCTCTACTGCCGACCGCCGGCCGACTGCCTGCCTCAGCCGATGGCCAGCCTGGTCACCGGTATCAGTCCGCAGAAAGCACAGGCGGAAGGCGTGCCGGAAATCGAGTTTATCCGCCGGATTCTCGCCGAACTGGGCGCGCCGGGTACCTGCGGGGTCGGCTACAACAGCCTGCGCTTCGACGACGAGGTGACCCGCCACACCCTCTACCGCAACCTGCTGGATCCCTACGAGCGGGAATGGCGCTCCGGCAACAGCCGCTGGGATATCATCGACATGGTGCGCCTGACCTACGCGCTGCGCCCGCAGGGTATCCACTGGCCGGAGAAAGAGGGCGGTGCGCCTTCTTTCCGCCTGGAGGACCTGACCGCCGCCAACGGTATCGCCCACGAGGGCGCCCACGACGCCCTGTCGGATGTGCGCGCCACCATCGATGTGGCAAAGCTGGTGCGCAGCCGGCAGCCGAAACTCTACGATTACGTCTACCGCCTGAGGCGCAAGCGGGAGGCGGGCAAGCTGATCGACCTCCGCAATCGCAAACCGCTGTTGCATATTTCCGGCAAGGTGCCGGCGTCACAGGGCCACCTGACCTATGTCATGCCCCTGGCCAGCCACCCGTTCAACCGCAATGCGGTGATCGCGATCAACCTGGCGATGGACCCGCAGTCGGTACTCGACCTGGACGCCGATGCCCTGCGCGAGCGCCTCTACACCGCCCGCGACCAACTGGGGGAGGGCGAGCTGCCGGCGGGGCTGAAGCTGATCCACCTGAACAAGTGCCCGGTGCTGGTGCCGGCCAATATGCTCGACGACCAGCGCGCGGCCGAGCTGGGCATCGACAAGGCCGCCTGCGAGGCCAACTGGCAGCGGCTGCAGCCGCTGGACCTGACCGACAAGCTGCACCGGGTTTACCTGGACAACGCATTCCCGCCCCGGGACGTGGAGGCGAGCCTCTACGACGGCTTCCTCAACGACGCCGACCGGGATCTCTGCCGCGGGCTGCACCGGACACTGGCCGAGCGCGGCCCGAAGGCGTTGGCCGGCGAGGTGCCCTTTGCCGATAAACGCCTGCCGGAACTGCTGTTCCGCCTGCGCGCCCGCAATTTCCCCGAGACCCTGTCCGCCGACGAACAGCAGCGCTGGCAGGAGTGGCGCTATTGCCGCCTGACCGATCCGTCTGCCGGTGCCAGTATTACCCTGGAGCCGTATTTCGAACAGATCGCCGAGTTGCGCGAGGAATATCCGGACAAGGTGGCGCTGCTCGATCAGTTGGAGGCCTGGGGCGACAGTCTGTTGGCCTGACGTCGGGGCCTCGATGGGCAGCCCTCTCCCGGTGGGAGAGGGAACTGGATCCGGGCTCCGTACGAGCTCTATGGATTAATCTGTCCCCTGCGTTTCTTACATAGCTCCCCTCTCCCACCGGGACAAATTTGCCGGGAGCAAATTTGGACGCCGAAGGCGTCCGCGCAGCGGGTGAGCGCCATGGACGGCGCGAATCAGTGGGGCCGGGGGAGAGGGCGCGCGGTGGCCCCACCACGCTGTCCTCCCCGTCACCACCCGAGTAGAATACGCCCCCGGTAAAGACACGCGCCCACAAGGCGCACTCAACGGAGCAGCAATGGACTTTATCGGAGCCAATATCCTTTCCGTCAGCCAGTTCGAGCGCGGCGATATCGAGCGTATCTTCGATGTGGCGGACACCATGACCCCCTACGCGCGGCGGGAAAAAGTCACCCGCGTGCTGGAGGGGGCCATCCTCGGCAATATGTTTCTCGAACCCAGCACCCGCACGCGGCTGAGCTTCGGTTCCGCCTTCGACCTGCTGGGCGGCACCGTGCGCGAGACAGTGGGCATCACCGCCAGCGCCATGGCCAAGGGAGAATCCCTGTACGACACGGCGCGGGTCCTGTCCGGCTACAGCGACGTCATCTGTATGCGCCACCCGCAGGCCGGCTCCGTGGCCGAATTCGCCGCCGCCAGCCGGGTGCCGGTGGTCAACGGCGGAGACGGTGCCAACGAACACCCCACCCAGGCGTTGCTGGACCTCTACACCATCCGCAGGGAGCTGGAGGCACATGGTCGCGCCCTGGACGATTTCCGCATCGCCATGATCGGCGACCTGAGATACGGCCGCACCGTGCACTCGCTGTGCAAGCTCCTGTGCCTCTTCGAACGGGTGCAGATAGTGCTGGTGTCACCGCCGGAGCTGGCGATGCCCGAGGCCGTGACAGAGCAGCTGCGCGAGGCGGGCCACCGGGTGAGTGTCTCCGACAAGCTGGAGCAGTCGATCTCGGATGTGGATATCGTCTACTCCACCCGCATCCAGGAGGAGCGCTTCGCCTCCCAGGAGGAGGCCAATCTCTACCGCGGTCGCTTCCGCCTGAACCGCGAGATCTTCACCCGCCACGCCCAGCCCAACACGGTGATCATGCACCCGCTGCCGCGGGACTCCCGCGCCGAGGCCAACGAGCTGGACACCGACCTGAACGAACACCCCAGTCTCGCCATCTTTCGCCAGACCGATAACGGCCTGCTGGTGCGCATGGCCCTGTTCGCGCTGTTGCTGGGAGTGGAGCGCAAGGTGGATCAGTACTCCCACGAGGTGCGCTGGTACAGCCGCCGCAATCCGGTGTAGCCGGGAGCTCCAGCTCGGCTTGCGGGCTGCAGGCCCGCTGCCGATCACCATGCCCGGTCCCATTCTTGCGCCCCCTGCGGTATTTTCTGTTAGTCTCCAGTAACTGCCATTTCCGCTTCCAGGACTGGAGCCATGCTGAACCGGATTTCAGATGAGGTACGCCCGAGCCGCTGGCGACTTGCGGCGGCCCTGCTGTTGGCCGCGCTGTTTTCCCTGGCGTTTGCCCAGCCGGCCCAGCGGCCCCATGTGGCCGAGTTTTCCATCGAGGGGCCCATCGGTCCCGCTACCACCGACTACTTGGTGCGCGCCATGGAAGAGGCTCAGGGAGATGGTGCGGAGCTGTTCCTGATCCGGATGGACACCCCCGGCGGCCTGGATGCCGCCACCCGCGATATCATCAAGCATATCCTCGCTTCCGATATCCCCGTCACCACCTATGTAAACCCCGCCGGTGCCCGCGCCGCCAGCGCCGGCACCTACATCCTCTACGCCAGCCAGATCGCCGCCATGACGCCGTCTACCACCCTGGGTGCCGCCACGCCGGTGCAGATGGGCGGCGTGCCGGGGCAGCAGCCACCCGGCGAGCAACCGCAGCAGGGGGGCGGTGAATCGGAGGAAAAGCCCGCAGAGGGGAAAGAGAAAGAAAGCGGGGAAGAGAAGGACGACGCGTCGAAACCGGGCACCGCCATGGAACGCAAGGTCACCAACGACGCCGTGGCCTTTATCCGCGGCCTTGCCAACCGCCACGGCCGCAATGCCGACTGGGCGGAAAAAGCGGTGCGCGAGGCGGCCACGCTGACCGCCGGCGAGGCGCTGGAACAGAATGTGATCGATATCGTCGCCGACAACCGCGAGGACCTGCTGGAGCAGGTCGCCGGCCGCGAAGTGGTGCTGGATACCGGCGAGGCGACCGTCGATGAGCGCATCGCCGAACTGCCGGTACAGACCTACGAACCGGACTGGCGCAACGAGATCCTCGCCCTGATCACCAATCCGCAGATCGCCTATATCCTGTTGCTGATCGGTATCTATGGGCTCATCTTCGAAGGGTACAACCCCGGCGCCATGGTGCCCGGCATTGTCGGTGTCATCTGCCTGTTGCTGGCTTTCTACGCGCTGCAGGTGCTGCCGATCAACTACGCCGGCCTGGCGCTGATCATAGTGGGCGCCCTGTTGATAGTGGCGGAACTGTTTATGCCCAGTTTCGGCGCCCTGGGGATCGGCGGTGTCATCGCGCTGGTGATCGGCTCGGTGATGCTGATCGACACCGATGTGCCCGGTATGCAGGTATCCCGCGGATTGATCGGTGCCATCGCCGGTGTCAGCGGTCTGGCGGTACTGGGTATTCTGCTGGCCGTGGGCAAGAGCGTGCGCCAGCCGCGGATACCGGCTGACCAGGCACTGGTGGGCCGCAGCGCGACCGTCAGCGAGATACAGGGCGATGTAGTACTGGTGCACGTGGGCGGCGAAATCTGGCGCGCCACCTGCGATGTGTCGGTGGCGCCGGGCGACCGGGTAACAGTGACGGAACAGCACGGCCTGCGCCTGAAGGTTGAGCCTTCCAGTGACTCCGGGTAGCAGGCGTAGATTGGCCTGAGTTAACTCCAACAACCAGTGGGTGATGCCGGAGCGGGCTCTGCCCGCGATTTTGCCTGCAGCCGGGCTCCCACAGTCGCCTGTGGAAGATGAGAACAACTAGAAAGGGAGAACCTTATGTTCAGCTACTTTATGGGATTGCTGCTCGCGGCACTGGTGCTGCTGGTCATGTACGCGATTCGCATCCTGCGCGAATACGAGCGCGCAGTGGTGTTTTTCCTCGGTCGCTTCCAGTCGGTCAAGGGACCGGGTCTGATCATCATCATTCCGGTGATCCAGACCATGGAGCGGGTGGACCTGCGCACCGTGGTGATGGATGTGCCCACCCAGGATGTGATCAGCCAGGATAACGTATCGGTCAAGGTCAATGCCGTCGTCTATTTCCGGGTCATCGATCCGCAGTCGGCGATCATCAATGTGGAAAACTACCACGAGGCAGTCAGCCAGCTTTCCCAGACCACGTTGCGTTCGGTGCTGGGCAAGCACGAGCTGGACGAAATGCTGTCGGAGCGCGACAAGCTCAATGTCGATATCCAGAAAATACTCGACGAACAGACCGACGCCTGGGGCGTAAAGGTCACTAACGTCGAGATCAAGCATGTGGACCTGGACGAGAGCATGATCCGCGCCATCGCCAAACAGGCGGAGGCGGAGCGCTCCCGGCGCGCCAAGGTGATCCACGCCGACGGCGAGGCCCAGGCGGCGAAGAAGCTCACCGAGGCCGCCAACGAGTTGTCGCAGAATTCCAACGCCATCACCCTGCGCTATATGCAGACACTGATCGATATCGCCGGCGAGAAGAATTCCACCATCGTCTTCCCGCTGCCGATGGACCTGATCCAGCCGATAATGGAAAAAATGGCGTCAGGTAAATCCTGACGGTTCAGTGGCGGTGCCGGGGTGTGTCTGACCTGTGCCACTCCAACAGGCCACTGCCGGCACAGCCCGATCCGTCTGTTCTCTGGCCTGGCAGGTTGTTGTGTTGAAAGACAGCCTGCCTGACGCGGCTTGAAAACGGCTTTGACGATCGTTTTCAACGCGGCCCTGAGGGCCGTGGCGAAGTGATCAGTTGCCGGATTTTGCGTACAGCCCACTAGCGGTCCATGCGGTAAATTCAGTAACACTATCTCTTCGCCACAGGCCCCAGTGCTGCGTTGAAAAAGCTTGAATTAGCGCTGCTAGTCCTGCGCTTTTTCGCCTTGCCCTGGAACCTGTGGCTGTGAGCTAGAGTCACCGAATTTACCGCATGAACCACTAGCTTCCTCTCCCCACTTCATTTCCCCGATAGATGCCATATGGCCGGCAGGCCTCTTGACACCTATAAAAATACGAAATAACGTACAAAGTATGGATGAAAAATCAATTTGGTTGGAATTACAGGCTTTGCAGCACCGGGTAGCGTTGCTTGAGGCCGGTGGTAACAGGTCGGAAGGAGAGGATGGCCTGTCAGCGGACGGGGGCGATCCCCGCTTCTGGCTGTTGGCAGCGCTGCGGAAACGGGTGGAGACACCGGGTGCAGTCGCCTTCGGCGGCACCGTGGACCTGCCCGATGGCAGGCACTACGAGTGGCAGTGGGGGGAGGCTGTCGAACAGCGCCTGGCGGCGGACTGGAGCGAAGCGGCGGCGCCACTGGAAGCACTGGGCCATCCGGTGCGCCTGGCGATATTGCACAGTGTGCTGGAGGGGCATTCGGATATCGCCTCCCTGGCTGCCCTGCCGCAACTCGGCACCCGCGGCCAGTTGTACCACCACCTCAAGGTGCTTGAGAGCGGTGGCTGGATTCAGCCACAGCGGCGCGGCGTCTACGGTGTGCCCGGCGAACGCGTGGTGCCGCTGCTGACCATTCTGGCTGCCGCCACCGGGGGCTGATTTTCAATTCATTTCGTTGCGAGGACGGATACTATGCGTCGAATACCGGGATTTCTGTTTGGATTGTTGTTGGCTTTGCTCCCTCTGTTCGGTGCGGCCGAACCTCGGGAGAATCCGGAGGCCCTGCTGCGCGAGCATGTGCAAGAGCTTGCTCCGGGGACATCGATGGTGACGATGGTGATAGATCTGGAGGCCGATGGACCGCAGCGGCAATTGTACCGCTACGCGGATACGGGCGAGCCCCTGCCCGAGGGTGACAGCCTGTTTGAAATAGGCTCGGTCACCAAGATATTCACCTCCCTGCTGCTGGCGGATATGGTGGGACGGGGGGAGGTGACCCTGGATACGACGGTGGGAGAAATAGTGCCGACGCGGCAATTGCCGGAACCGGTCAGCTCCATCACCCTGCTGGAACTCTCGCAGCACACTTCCGGCCTGCCGCGCCTGCCTTCCGACCCTGCATCGTTACTGCATATTATCCTCCACAGGACTAATCCCTATTCCGGTCTGCATCGGGAGGATTTGTACGGAGCTCTGGAGTCGGTGAAGATCAGTGGCCGCGGCGATTTTGCCTACTCCAATCTGGGAGTGGCGTTGCTGGGCCAATTGCTCGCCGAGCGGGCCGGGGAGGACTACTGGCCCCTGCTGCAGGAAAGGGTACTGTTGCCGCGGGGCCTCACGGATATCCATCTCGACGATGAATCCGTTGAGGAGCGCCTGCTCCATGGGCATCGGCGGAACGGGTTGGACACCTCCTTATGGGAAATGGGCGCCTATGCACCGGCGGGCGATCTGTCCGCCTCTGTCGAGAGCCTCGCCAGGTTGCTGGAGCTGCAGATGACGGAGTCCTGCCCGCTGTGGAAGTTCTGTATCGACGGTGATGAAAAAAACAGTGTGCCTTTGGCGTGGATGGTGGATGACTGGCAGGGAGAAACACTTGTCTGGCATAACGGTGGCACCGGGGGATTCCGCAGCTTTGTCGGTTTTGTGCCCGAACAGAAGCGGGGCGTAGTGGTGTTGTCCAATAGAGCCGTGCGCGTCGGTTACCTGGCGGAACAACTGTTGGGGAACAGTACGGAGCTCGTGCCGCGACCGGAACCCAGATACTTGCTGATACTGTGCAGTATTTCCCTCGTGTTCCTGGTTCCGTTCAGTCTCGGCGTGTACTGGTGGAATCTCCGCAGCCCGGGGAGAAAGGCGTTGCTCTGGTGTCGGCTGTTCTTGGCCGGAGGTTGGCGTTGGCGCAGGCGGGAGGCCGGTCGCTGGGAATACCTGGCCTGGTTGGGCGCTGTTGTGCCGCTCTATGCGCTGTTGGCTTTTTTCGGGGCTTGGGAGGCGATCCCTGTTGAGGCCTTATGGGCATCCGCATCCATGTCCGCTGTGCTGATTGTTGCGCTGTTAATACGACCGGAAGCCCCGCACCGCGGAACCGGCGAGGGCGGCGAAGAGGCGGTCGCCGCCCGTTAACCGACGGACAGTCGGCGCGGTTCCGTTTTTTCTGAATGGAGCCGCGACAGTGGCGGCATTGGTACCTTTACCGCAGCAGGCGCCGGCACAGTTCGCGGGTCGAACCATCCCAGTCTTCGGGGATCTTGTCACCGATGGTGTCGTGCACCTGCGCCCCCAGCAGCTTGCCCAGTTCCACGCCCCACTGGTCGAAGGGGTTGATACCCAGCAGGCAGCCGTGTACGAACACCTTGTGTTCGTACAGCGCCAGCAGGGCACCCAGGTGGCCGGGGTCCAGTTTTTCCAGGATCAGCGTATTGCTGGGCCTGTTGCCCGGCACGGCCTTGTGCGGCGCCAACGCGTGGGCCTCGCGGTGGGTGTAGCCCTGCTGTTCCAGTTCCTCGTGCGCCTCGTGCAGGCTCTTGCCGCGCAGCAGCGCCTGGCTCTGGCTGATACAGCAAGCCAATAGCCATTCGTGCTGCTCTTCCAGTTCCGAAGTGGGCTCCCTGATGGCGATAAAGTCCGCCGGAATCGTATCCGTGCCCTGGTGCAGCAACTGGTGAAACGAGTGCTGGCCGTTGCTGCCCTCGGTCCCCCAGATGACGGCGCCGCTGGGGTAGTGCAGGGACTGGCCCTCGCGGTCCACGCCCTTGCCCAGGCTCTCCATATCGAGCTGCTGCAGCCAGGCGGGAAACTTGGCCAGGCGCTGGGCGTAGGGCAGGGTTACCTGGCTGCCGGCGTCCCAGCACTGGCGGTACCAGAACTGGATCAGCGCCTGCAGCACCGGCAGGTTTTCCGCCAGTGGTGCGGCGGCGAAGTGACGGTCCATGCGGTTGGCTCCGGCCAGCAGTTCCTCGAAGGTATCGAAGCCGCAGGCCAGGGCGATGGGCAGGCCGATGGCGGACCAGAGAGAATAGCGCCCGCCGACCCAGTTCCACATCGGGAAAATGTTTTCCGCGGCAATACCGAAATCCTGTGCGGCGACGATATTGCTGCTTACGGCCACGAAGTGTTTCTCCAGTTCGCCCTCGGCGCAGCCGGCATCCAGTATCCACCGGCGCGCGGACAGCGCATTCTGGCGGGTCTCCAGGGTCGAGAAGGATTTGGAGGCGACGATAAACAGGGTGTTTTCCGCCGGCAGTTGCGACAGGGTATCGCTCAGGTCGGCACCGTCGATATTGGCCACAAAGTGCACCGACAATCCCTCCACATGCCAGGGATGCAGAGCCTCGACTACCATGCGCGGTCCCAGGTCGGAGCCACCAATACCGATATTGACGATATGTTTTATCCGCTGGCCGGAGAAACCGCGCCATTCGCCGCTGTGCACCTTGTCGGTAAAGCGACGCATCTGCGCGCGGCAATCAGCTACTGCACGCTCGTGTTCCGTTTCCGGTTTGCCCTGGAAACGCAGGGCCGTGTGCAGGGCGGGGCGGTGTTCGGTGTTGTTGATATTGGTACCGGCGAACAGGGCCGCGATCTGCTGTGGCAGTTCGATCTGTTCCGCATGCTCCAGCAGCAGGGCCAGGGTGTCCTCGCGCAGGTGGTTCTTGCTGTAGTCCAGGTAGATGCCCGCGGCCTCCGCGCTGAATACTTGTGCCCTGTCCGGCGCGGTGGCGAAGAGATCGCGCAGCGACCACTTGTGCTGTTCGCGATGGGACTGCAGTTGGGCGATGGCGGCGGAGCGGCTGAGTGCCGGAGAGGCTGTTGTCATGGCGTTGTGAATTATTGCTATTGCGAAACGGGTTTCGCTGCAGGGCGGTGTGTGCAGCGGTCGGGGCCGCCAATGCTATCGGGAAAGGTCTTTTCTGGCCAGGGTTTCGGTGCAGACCAGCACCTGCTGCGGGGCGATATCGAGAGGGTAGGTGGGGCGTGGAGAGCTGTTGCGGACGGTCGCAGAGCGCGGAAAGCAAATGCCGCTTCGAAAAGCGGCATTGCCAACCTTGCCTGACAGCGGTGTTACTTGACCACTTTCATGCAGCGCGTATTGTCGGAAGCCATCCAGCAATCCGCGTCTGCGGGGCAGGCCATTGAGAGCGGAATCTGCTCAGAGCCCGGAGGGCAGGAAGCCGGCTGAGGTGGCGCTGCACAGCAACCTGCCAGAACCAGTGCACTGATAATTCCGAGTAAGTACTTGGCTGGAGTGAAATTCATCCCCTAACTCCTTTCCGTTGATGTTAGCCATTAGCATAGCCAATAAAACGTCACCTGTTTGGTCTGCTTTGTAAAAAGATTTTCTACAAAGATACCGCCCAATGGAGTGTAATAGGCACAGGGTTTAAATAGCCGCCAAGGGGTAATTCTGGATAATTTTTGTGCCAGTTTGTCGCTCCAAAATACCTATATTTAAAGAATTTTCCGCCAAATTCGCCGGTAGTCCATTGCAGGACGTCTGGGAGATTTTTCCGGGAAAAGATAAGAATATTCTTCAGTGCCGGCTTTTGTGGTTTTGCGTGTCAGATTTTTTTGCGAGCGGGTATCCGCTTCGCCACCGGGCTATTTGCGGAAAAATTTTTGGGAAGGGTAGCTGTTCCCGGCTGTATGGAAATGTGGAGCGCGCCCTTTTTCGGGGCGCGCTCGCCGCTTCAACCGGTGGCGGCGGAATCTGTCAGTGGGCGGGGTCCGGGCCGTGCAGGAAAATACCGAAAGCCCTTGCCAGCGCCTCGGGGCGCGAGGGGTCGCGCAGGGCCGCGAGCAGGGAGGCGCGCGCCGGCGGCAGGTACATCAGGTCGGCCAGGAGTAGATTGAAGGTCTCCTGCCGCTGGTGTTCCGACAGCGCCGCCAGCCAGGGTGCGGCGATTTCGCCGTGTTCCAGGTCCTGCGGGCAGCGGCTGCCGATGGCTGTAATCACTTCCGTGTTGGCGCTGGCCGCCGCTGTGCTGCTCAGCAGATCGAGCAGAAAGTCCCGCCGCAATCCGGCCGCCGGTGAGTTTGACATTCCCCGTACCGCAGCGGCGACAAGCGTGTAGTCTGCCGGATCTTCAGCGAGGGCGGCACGGGCGCGACGGATGATTTTTTCCACCAACTGGTGGTCGATGGCCTCGTTTTCCAAGCACTGGCAGAGACCGGCGAAGACCGGTGGCGCCAGCTCCCCGAGCCGCCTCAGCAACAGGTTTTTCTCCGGTTCCCAGCGCGCCGCCAGATCCGCGATGCCTTGGATGCCGAGCTGCTCCCAGCGGTGCGATTGCGGTTCGCGGCAATAGGCGAGTGTCGCCTCGTAGTGGGCGCTGGGCGGGCGTTTCAGCAGCAGCGCGGCGCGGGCGTGGAAGCTGGCCCGACGCTCCGGCGCCGGTGAAAACTGCAGGCCGCTCTCCTCCAGTGCCGCGTGCAACTGCGAGGCGGATTCCGACGGACCAGATTTATCCAGCTTCTGCAACAACAGGCGCAGCAGGCCGTCGCGCGCCGGCAGTTGCAGTTTGCCCCGCTCGTCCAGCGGCAGACGCAGGAACCAGACCACCGGTTCGCCGCCCTCTTCGGGCCACAGCAGCAGACCGGTCCAGGCGTGTTGCAGGTAGGGGTGGGGCCAGGGAATCTGCCCGGCCTCGAAGGCTTCCGCGGTCGCTTGGGAGACCGGCTGCAGGCGCCGGCCCAAGTCGAACCAGCGCAGTTTGAATTGCGCCTCTTTAATCAGGGCGCTCAGGGTGTTGTTTTCACTCATAGCTTATGTGGTTTCGTAAAGACAGCCGGAGCGGGATGCGCCTTTCCGGGACTGTGACTCGGGCCATCCCTGGTCCTCGCCCTTCGGGCGCCTTCGGCGTCCAAAACGGCGGTCCTGCCGTTTTGTCTGCGAGAGGGATCTCGCAGACAAGTCTACAGGGACGTATACACGGCGGGGGCGCCTAGCCGTGTCCCAGAAAGGGGCACCCCGCTCCGGCTTGTGCTGTCCCAAGGTGGGGTGCCTTTGTACCCACGCTCTCCTCAACGCGCCGCGGCGGCAGCCGAAGCCAGCGGCATCTGCTTGAAATGGAACCAGCCGTAGGCGATTGCCAGCAGCGGGCAGATCAGGTTGAACAGGGCGAAGGGCGCGTAGCTGAAGGTGGCGATGCCCAGCGTCGCGCTCATGTAGGCGCCGCAGGTATTCCACGGAATCAGCACCGAGGTGATGGTGCCGGAGTCCTCGAGGGTGCGCGACAGGTTGAGGCCGTGCAGGCCCTTGTCGGCGAAGGCCTCGCGGAGCATGCGTCCGGGGATGATGATCGCCATGTACTGGTCGCCGGCGGCGGCGTTCATGCCGAAGCAGGTGAACACGGTGGAGGTAATCAGGCCGCCGGCAGTCTTCACCCGGGATATGGTCCAGTCGACGATTTCCTGCAGGAAGCCGGCGCGCTCCATGGCGCCGCCGAAGGCCATGGCGGAAATGATCAGCCAGATGGTGTTGAGCATGCTGCTCATGCCGCCCTTGGACAGCAGCGCGGCCACATTCTCGTTGCTGGAGGTGGATTCGTAGCCGTCGAACAGGCTGTACCAGGCGCCTTTGACGGCGGCCAGAAAGCCGTCGCCGCCGCCCAGGCGGCGCGCGGTTTCCGGCTCGAAGACGAGGGCGATCAGGCAGCCCACCAGCGCGCCGATGATCAGCGTCGGGTAGGCGGGAATCTTGCGCCAGGCCATGAACAGCAGCAGTGCCAGCGGCAGCAGGCTGACGATGGAGATATTGAATTCCTCCTGCAGCGCGCCCAGCAGTAGCTGGATATCCTCTGCCGAGGCGTTGCCGGTGTCCGCCGTGAGGCCGATGATCGAGAAGACCACCAGCGCGATGACGAACGCCGGGACGGTGGTCCACAGCATATGGCGGATATGCAGGAAGAGATCGTTGGAGGTCACCGCCGCGGCCACGTTGGTGGTGTCGGACAGCGGCGACATCTTGTCGCCGAAGTAGGCACCGGAGATCACCGCACCGGCGGTGATGGCCGGGGACAGGTCCAAGGCGCCGGCGATACCCATCAGCGCCACACCCAGGGTGCCGGCGGTGGTCCAGCTGGAACCGATGCTGAGACCGACAATCGCACAGATGATGCAGCTGGCGGCGTAGAACCACTGCGGCGACAGTATCTGCACGCCGTAGTAGATCATGGACGGCACGGTGCCGGCCAGAATCCAGCTACCGATCAGCGCGCCCACTGCCAGCAGGATCAGGATGGCGCCGAATACCAGCCCGATGCCGTGCAACATGCCGCCTTCCATATCGTTCCAGCTGTGGCCGTTCTTCATGCCCATCAGTGCGGCCACGCCGGCGCATAGCAGCAGGGCGATCTGGTTGGGACCGTAGGAGGAATCGGCGCCGTAGAAATACACGGAGAGTGACAGGAGGCCGATCAGGATGCCCAGGGGCACCAGGGCGTCCGCGAGGCTCGGCTTATGGGGTTTGGCGGGGGAACTGTTCTGGCTCAAGGTGCACTCCGGATCTACTGCATGCCCGGCGGCAGGGCCGGGCTCGTTATCGTTGTTGTCTCGTCAGGCGGGGTATTCTCCCGGCAGAGGCCGGGGAAGTCCAATTCGGGGGGAAGGGGTGACTGGCGGCCCACGGGTCACTCGCCACCAACCACTGGCCAGCGGTCGGCGCTTCCGGTATGTTCTGCGCCGGCCCGGCATCGGCGCCGGGCGGTAACTTGTCCAGAAAAAGAAGAGAGCCCCGCACGCTGCGCGGTTGGCAGGTAGTGATTTCATGAGAGCGAGTGAGTTGGATCCGGCCCAGTTCGAGGATATCCGTCCCTATCGCGACGACGAGGCGCGGGCGGTGTTGGACCGTGTGATTGCCGATCCGGAAATGTCCCATGCGGCGGCGCACCTGCTGGTGCCCAAACTGGCGAAGCTGGAGGGGCCCATCGCCTGGCTGGTGCGCCAGTTCGTGCGCTTCGAGTTCCGCAAGGCGAAGGATATTCGCGGCGTGCAGGAAGTGATTGCCAAATATCTGCAGATGGCGGTCAACCGTACCAGTGCGGGCCTGAGTATCTCCGGGCTGGACAGGTTGCCGCGGGACCGCGCCTGCCTGTTTGTCGGCAACCACCGGGATATCGCCATGGACCCGGCGCTGGCGATTCTCGCCATGTTCAGGGAGGGGCACGAGACTTCCCGTATCGCCATCGGCGACAACCTGCTTACCAAACCGTTTGCCACCGATATCATGAAGCTGAACAAGAGCTTCGTGGTCAAGCGCCAGGTCGGCAGTCGCCGCGAGAAGCTGGCGGCGGCCACCCAGCTGTCCAACTACATCTACCACTCGGTGGTCAACGACAACGAACACGTGTGGATAGCGCAGCGCTCCGGCCGCGCAAAGGACGGCCTGGATCGCACCAACCCGGCACTGGCGGCGATGTTCGCCATGACCAAGGACAAGCAGACCCCTTTCGCCGAGTTCTGGCGCAAGCTGCACATAGTGCCCCTGTCCATCTCCTACGAGTGGGACCCCTGCGATGCGCAGAAGGCAAAGGAGCTGTACATCACCGAGCACAAGGAAGAGTACCGCAAGAGCGAGCACGAGGACCTGGGCTCCATCGCCAAGGGCATCACCGGCTACAAGGGCCATATCCACACCGCCTTCGGCATGCCCATCGAGGGGGATTTCAACGATGTCGGCACCCTGGCCGAGGAGATCGACCGCCAGGTGATCGGCAACTATGTGCTGCATCCCACCAACCTGGTCGCCTACCAGATGCTCTACGGCGAGGCCCCGCCGCTGTCGGTCGGCTACCCGGCCAGACCCTGGCACCCGGACGAACACGCGGAGACCCGGCGACAGTTCAAACAGCGCATGGCCGAGATCGACGAGCGCTGGCGCGACAAGGCGATCCGGGCCTATGCCAACCCGGTGGTCTCCAAGCTCGCCTACGAGTGAGTGGTGGTGAGTGGCGGGTGGTTAGTGGATAATGCCGGCCTCCAGTCGCCAACCACTCATGACCAATCGCTGACCACTCCGTGCTAGAAGATCGACAGAAAAAAACCATCCAGTCCGCCTACAGCCAGTTCCTCGCCGGCCGTGACCTCAAGGCCCGCTATGGACAGAAGCTGATGGTGGCGGCCATCGCACGCAGCCTGGGCGGTATCGTCCAGGACGGCAGTGGCGAGCGGGACGCGGCCAAAGGTAGCGGCGAGCATATCTGCGTGGTGGAGGCGGGCACAGGCACCGGCAAGACGGTGGCCTACCTGCTGGCCGCGATTCCCCTGGCGCAGGCGCA
This sequence comes from Microbulbifer halophilus, assembly GCF_026183675.1. Taxonomy (GTDB): domain Bacteria; phylum Pseudomonadota; class Gammaproteobacteria; order Pseudomonadales; family Cellvibrionaceae; genus Microbulbifer; species Microbulbifer halophilus. Next base: position 10,145 of record NZ_JAPIVK010000001.1, on the reverse strand, counting down.
GGACAAGAAACTGGTGGTGTCCACTGCCACCGTGGCGCTGCAGGAACAGATCATCAACAAGGACCTGCCGGAAGTGGCGCGCCACAGCGGCCTGAAGTTCGATTTCAGCCTGGCCAAGGGGCGCGGCCGCTACCTGTGTCTGTCCAAGCTGGACCAGTTGCTGTCCAGCTTCAGCGACAGCGGCGCCGGCTTCTCCCTGGGCCTCTACGGCGACGAGCCGCCGCAGGTGGACGAAGTCGACCCCAGGCTCTACCGCGACATGGCCGACAAACTGGCCACCGGCGACTGGGACGGCGACCGCGACAACTGGCCCGAGACCATCGAGGTGGAGGACTGGAGCCGCGTCACCACCGACCACCGCCAGTGCAGCGGCCGCCGCTGCCCCCACGTCACCAACTGCAGTTTCTTCCGCGCCCGCGAAAACCTGGGCAAGACCGAAGTCATCGTCGCCAACCACGACCTGTTGCTGGCGGACCTGGCCCTGGGCGGTGGCGCCATACTGCCGCCGCCGGAGGAGACCATCTATGTGCTCGACGAGGCCCACCACCTGCCGGACAAGGCACTGAACCACTTCTCCCACCACAGCCGCGTGGGCGCCTCCACCGGCTGGCTGGACCAGGCGCAGAAGAACCTGGGGCAGATGCTGGGCGAGATCGGCGACGGCGCCGAGATCGATCGCTGCGGCGAAGAGCTGCCGGCGGTGCTCACCTCCGCCAAACAGGCGCTGGAGCAGATGTGGCCACTGATCGAGGAACACTGCGACTTCGAGAACGAGCGCGGCCGCCCCGGCAGTGCCCGCCACCGTTTTGAAGGCGGCGTGGTGCCGGAGCCGGTCATGCAGCTGGCGGAGAAACTGCGCGAGGATTTCGACGAACTGGAGATGCTGCTGAACAAGATGCTGCAGGCGGCGCAGAAACTGCTGGAAGACCCGCACAGCCCGGTGCCGGCAGTGGATCTGGAACGCTGGTATCCGCAGCTGGGCAGCTGGTACGGCCGCGCCGAGGCCAACCTGCAGCTCTGGGCCAACTACGCCAGGCCGGATGCCGAGGGCGCGCTGCCCCAGGCGCGCTGGGTCACGCTGGTCGACTGGGGCGGCTCGACCGATTTCGAGGTCTGCAGCTCCCCCATCCTGGCCGGCAAAACGCTGGAATACGGCCTCTGGCAGCGCTGCTACGGCGCCGTGCTGACCTCCGCCACGCTGACCGCGCTGGGCAAGTTCGACCGCCTGAAAATGCGCGCCGGCACGCCGGACAACGCCAGCTACCAGGTGGTACCCAGCCCGTTCGATTTCTCCCGCGCGAAGTTGCAGGTGCCGGCCGCGGCCGTGGATGCCGGCAATGCCGACGCCCATACCGACGCGGTGATAGACACGCTGCCGGAACTGCTGGACGAAAAGGGCGGTGCACTGGTGCTGTTCGCCTCTCGCCGGCAGATGGAAACCGTCTACGAGGCGCTGCCGGGCGTTTTCCGCAACCGCATCCTGATGCAGGGCCAGCGCTCCCGCCAGCAGTTGCTGGAGAATCACCGCGAGACGGTCGACGGTGGCGGCAGGAGTGTGCTTTTCGGACTCGCCAGCTTCGCCGAGGGCCTGGACCTGCCCGGGGAATACTGCCGCCATGTGGTGATCGCCAAGCTGCCCTTTGCGGTGCCGGACGACCCCATCGAGGCGGCGCTGGCGGAGTGGATCGAGGCCCGGGGCGGCAATCCGTTCATGCAGATCACCGTGCCGGACGCGGCGCTGAAACTGGTCCAGGCCTGCGGCCGACTGCTGCGCACCGAGGGCGACACCGGCACCATCACACTGCTGGACCGCCGCGTCGTCACGCGCCGCTACGGCCGCGCCATTCTCGACTCGCTGCCGCCGTTTGTGCGGGATATTGTGTAGTGGGGACTCGGTGCGCGTGGCGCATCCCACGGCACTTACCGACCATCAATCACCAATTACGGACCGCCAACGAATACATGAAAGCCATTTATTCCGATATCGCCGATCAACTGTTGCAGCTGGAAGCGGAGCTGCGCCGCATGGACCTGTGGCGCTCGGAGCCGCCGTCGCCGGAGGCGCTGGCCAGCACCGAACCCTTCTGTGTGGATACGCTGACCCTGCCGGAATGGCTGCAGTTCGTTTTCATCCCCCGCATGGGACAGCTGGTGCGGACGGAACAGCCGCTGCCGCAGCAATGTGGTATTGCGCCGATCGCGGAGGAATTCTTCAAGGAGACCGGGGGCGCCGGGGCCTTGATCGAGCTGCTGGAAGCCATCGATACACGCCTGCAGCAGGGCTGAACGGCACAGCGCAGGGCGCCTCTGTCACGCCAGTTTCGGGAGTCGGTGCGGGGCGCCATTGGCAGGTGTCTCCAACTCCGAAACTTGAGTGTGTCAGTGAGGGTTCACTGTCTACCGCGCTCGGGAAGCTTCCGCTCCGCGCCGCGGCTGCCCCCCGTCCGCCCGGTCCGGCGCTGCCTATAGTGATGATCAGTCGCTGTTCAGCTGCCCGGCGGATGCGGTACTATCCGCCCTTTGCGCGAAACGGAGGCGGGACTCTCCGGCATAGAACAAGCATGGAAAGCCTTGTCGCACAGGGATGGCCTGAAAGGCCTTAAGGTAGTAAACAGGAAAATGCGGATCTCTCCCATTTCATGGTTGTTGTTGGCTAGCCTGCTGGCCGGTTGCGAGTCGCTGCCGTTCATGAGCTCCCGGAGCGGGGCGCCGGAGCCCGTCGAATCGCCCCCGGTGAGCGGGCAACCGGAAGCCGTTGGCGAGGGGCAGCAGTGCCCGCAGCCCGAAGAAGTCGTCTGCCAGGAACCCGAAGTCAAAGTCGTCGAGCGGGTGATCGAACGGAGATTCGAGACGGTGGTCGAAGTGCCGGTGGCGAAAGACAAGCTGGTACTCGGCTCGGTGGAGTCCGTCTCCATTGAGCCCGGCGGCCTGATTCTCGATTCGCTGATCGATTCCGGCGCCCCCACTTCCTCACTCAGCGCGAAAGAGCTGCAGCCTTTCGAGCGCGACGGCAAGGAGTGGATACGTTTCAAGCTCGCCGCGCCCAACGACAATAGCGAACCGGTTACCATCGAGTTGCCGGTGAAGCGCTACGTGCGCGTGGCGCGCCCGGGTTTCGAAAGCCAGCGCCGCCCGGTGGTGGATATGAGCCTGACTATGGGCCAAGTCACCCATATGGTCGAGGTGAACCTGACTGATCGCAGCAGCCTCGACTATCCGCTGCTGGTAGGGCGCAACTTTCTCAAGGACGCAGCGGTGGTGGACGTGAGCCGCCGCAATGTCCAGGGCCAGCCCAGGCCGCCCTTAAGCAAATAACCGAATAAGAAGGAGCGCCGGTGATCCCGGCGCTCCGCTCACGATGGGGATTGGCGAATGTCGCCACGCGCTCAGGTCTATATTCTGGCTGCGCTGCTCGCTCTGATGGGCGCGGGGCTGACCATCTACAAAAACCGCGACCTTGGATTCCCGCTTTTGCCGGGTGAGTATCGCACCGTCTGGACCATCGAGGCCAAGGTGCGCTTTACCGCCGACGGTGATCCGGTCAAGGCGGCGCTGACACTGCCGCGGGAGCAGCGCAACATGCAGGTGCTGAACGAGAGTTTCAGCTCCTCCGGCTACGGTTTCAATGTCATCAGCGAAGATGACGAGCATCGTGCTGTCTGGTCGCGGCGCTCCGCCACTGGCCCCCAGTCTCTCTTCTACCAGCTCGACGTGCACCAGACTCCCGGCGCACCGCTGGAGCAGCCGCTGGACCTGAGTACCGGGGTGGAGAAACCCTTCCTGGGTGCGCGCGAGCAGGAGGCGGTGCGGCAGGCCATCTACTCCCTGGTGGACACGGCCCGCGAACGCTCTGCGGATGTGGAGACACTGACAACCCAGTTGCTTACCGCGCTGGGGGATCCGCGCAACCAGGACCGCAACCTGATCTTCGGCTACTACAAAGACCGCTCGCTGGTGGATGTGGCGCTGTTGGTACTGGCGGTTGCCGATATTCCCGCCCACCGCATCCGCGGCCTCTATCTCGAGGACGACCGCCGCCGACTGGACCCGGAGGACTTGCTGGAGGTCTACGACGGCAAGCGCTGGGTGGTATTCGAACCCCACAGCGGCTCCCCCGGTGTACCGGAAAATTTCTTTATCTGGCAGCGCGGGGGCAAGAGCCTGCTGGACGTGGAGGGTGGTCGCAATTCCCGCGTAACCTTCTCGGTGATCTCCAACGACGTGCCCGCGCGGGAAGTTTCCATGCTCAGTACCAGCAGGGAAAAGGAAGCGCTGGTGGACTTTTCCATCTACAGCCTGCCGATCGAGCAGCAGAGCATTTTCAAACTGATCCTGCTGGTGCCGGTGGGCGCGCTGGTGGTGGTGTTGCTGCGGGTCTTCGTCGGCCTGCGCACTTCCGGCACCTTCATGCCGGTGCTGCTGGCGATCGCCTTTATCGAAACCCGCCTGTTTACCGGCCTGTCGATTTTCGTGCTGATACTGATTCTCGGCCTCTGGGTGCGCTTCTACCTCAGTCGTCTCAACCTGTTACTGGTGTCGAGGATTGCCGCCGTGGTGGTCACGGTGGTGATACTGATGGGCGCCATCAGTGTGGTCAGCTACAAGCTGGGAATCGAACAGGCGCTGACGGTGACTTTCTTCCCCATGATCATTCTCGCCTGGACCATCGAACGCATGTCCATCGTCTGGGAGGAGGACGGTCCCTACGAGGTGGTGGTGCAGGCGGGCGGCAGCCTGTTGGTGGCGGTGCTGGCCTGGTGGGTGATGACCAACCACTATGTCGAACACTGGACCTTCAATTTCCCCGAGCTGCTGCTGGTACTGCTGGGGCTGATCCTGGTGATCGGCAACTACACCGGTTACCGCCTCGCCGAACTGATGCGTTTCCGGCAGTTGGTGAAATAGATGGGCGCTTTTTCCCTGCCCCAGTTCCTGGCCAAGCTGCGCGGTGGCCTGGTATCGCCGATGGCACTCCACCGCATGGGCGTGCTGGGTATGAACGCGCGCAACATCAACTACATCGCGCGCTACAACGATCGCGACAAATACCCGATCGTCGACGACAAGCTCAGTACCAAGCGCGCCGCCAAACGCAGTGGCATCCCCACCCCGGAACTGATCGCCGCCTTCGAGACCCAGCCCAGCCGCTCGCAGGTACTGAAAGTGATCGAGCCGCTGTGGCAGTTCGTGGTCAAACCGGCGCGGGGCTCCGGCGGCAAGGGCATTCTGGTGGTGGTAGGCCGCGATGGCGACAAATACCGCAAACCCTCCGGTGCGGAAGTGACGGCCCAGGATATCCTGCGCCACGTCAGCAATATCACCAGCGGTCTCTACAGCCTGGGCGGCAAGCCGGACCGGGTGATGGTCGAGGCGCTGGTGGATTTCGATCCGGTGTTCGACAACTATTCCTTCGAGGGCGTGCCGGATATCCGCGTGATCGTCTTCCGCGGTTTCCCGGTAATGGCCATGTTGCGCTGTTCCACCCACGATTCCGACGGCAAGGCCAACCTGCACCAGGGCGCCGTCGGTGTGGGTATCGATCTCGCCACCGGTAGGAGCTGCCACGCGGTACAGCGCGGCCTGCGCATCAACCGGCACCCGGATACGGAGATGCCCTTCGGCAAACTGCAGGTGCCCGGCTGGCGCGACCTGGTGCGACTGGCGGCGAGCTGTTACGAGATGACCGGTCTCGGCTATCTCGGCTGCGATATCGTCCTCGACCGCCGGCGCGGCCCGCTGCTGCTGGAGGCCAACGCGCGGCCGGGACTGGCGATCCAGGTTGCCAACGGTGTGGGCCTGGCCGGCCGGCTGCAGCATATCGAGCGGTTCGACCTGGAACAGCTGGAAAAGAATGTGGAAGAGCGGGTGAGCTACTCCATGCGCCAGTTCGCGGCTTCGCGCACTCTCCGATAACTCCCGTTGCCGGGACACCCCGGACGGTAAATCGCGCCCCCGAAACCCGGGTGGCAAAAACCGACCGACGGTTTTCTCCCGCGGGCGAAACGCATACCCTCTGCTTCCGGAGTCGCCTCTATCGATAACGCCAGATAATTCGGGTTGCCCCATGAACCACTTCCACCAGAAAACCGGCGCCGGGCTGCTGCTCGCCCTGGTGTCGGCCGTGCCTGTCGCAGATGCGGCCACAGACCTGGAAACCCTTTCGGTAACCGCCTCGCGGGATCAGCGATCCCTGACTTCGCTGGCGGAGAGCCTCGCCGTCATCTCCTCCGACGAGTTGCGGCGGGTGAGCGCAGTGCATATCAGCGAGGCGCTGGCGCGCGCGCCGGGTGTCTGGATCAGCCGCGGCAACGGCCAGGAGCATCTGACGGCGCTGCGCTCGCCGGTCCTTACCGGCGCCGGCAGTTGCGGGTCCTTCGCGATTGCGGAAGACGGCGTGCCGGTGCGGGGCACCGGCTTCTGCAACGTCAACCAGTTGTTCGATCTCAACAGCGAGCAGGCGGGCCGTATCGAGGTGCTGCGCGGCCCCGCGTCGGTGCTCTACGGATCGGATGCGCAGCACGGCGTGATCAACCTGATCAGCGAGGCGCCGGCCGGGGGGGACAGTCGCCTGTCGCTGGAGGCCGGCGCCAACGATTACCGGCGCTTCAAGGCCAGCGGCAGCCGGGTCGCCGGCCGGCACGGCTACCGGATCGGTTTCAACGGCGCCAGCGACGGTGGTTACAAGCGCGATTCGGGGTTCGACCAGCAGAAACTGACCCTGCGCCACGATTTTGACGGCGGGGCGGTGAGCGCTCGCACACTGCTGAACCTGAGCAACCTGAACCAGGAAACCGCCGGCTATGTGTCCGGTAAGGGTGCCTACAAAGACACGTCGCGCAAGCGCGAGAACCCCAATCCGGAAGCCTTCCGCGACAGCCGCTCGGCGCGTGTCCAGACCCGTATCGAGGGCGAGACCGACAGCGGCAACCGCTGGCTGCTGACCCCTTACGCACGCGCCACTGAGATGCAGTTCCTGATGCACTTCCTGCCGGGGACGCCGCTGGAGGAAAACGGCCAGCGCGGTGTGGGTATCAAGAGTGCCTATTTTACATCCGCCTCGGAAAACCTGTCCGTCACCAGCGGGGTCGACCTGGAACTGACCGACGGCTGGCTGGAGCAGAGCCAGGAGGGTGGCTTCTCGTCGTTTCCCGCGGGGCGACACTACGATTACGACGTGACTGCGGCAGTGGCGGCCGCATTTTCCAGCGCGGAATTCGCGCTGTCCGGGGCCACGCAGCTGTCTGCCGGCGCCCGCTACGAATATCTCCGCTACGACTACGACAACCGCATGATCAGCGGCGATACCGCCGAGGATGGCTCCATCTGCATCAGTAGCTACACCGGCGCCGAGGGCTGCCGCTACACGCGGCCGGCGGATCGCCGCGACGATTTTGCCAACCTGTCCGCCGATGCGAGCCTGCTGCACCATTTCAGTGATCGCCTCAGCGGTGTTGTCCGGCTGGCGCGCGGTTTCCGCGCGCCCCAGGTGACGGAACTCTACCGGCTGCAGAACGGCCAGATGGAAGCCGATCTGGATTCCGAGTCCATCGACAGCCTGGAGCTGGGCTTGCGCGGCACATTGCAGCAGCTCCGGTTCAGTTTCACCGCTTTCTATATGGAAAAGGCGGATGTGATTTTCCAGTCCTCGGAACGCCTGAACCTGAGCGAGGGCGAGACCCGGCACTACGGGCTGGAATACGATGTCGGCTGGCAGCTGGCCGACCGCTGGCGCCTGGCACTGGCCGGCACCCTGGCCCGCCACCGCTATACCAACGACGTCAGCGCGCCGGGCTCTTCCGAGCTGATCGAAACCCGCGGCAACGATATCGACACGGCGCCGCGGCGTATGCACACGCTGAACCTGCAGTGGTCCCCTGGAGACGCCACCACGGCGGAGCTGCAGTGGCGGCGTATGGGTGCCTATTACACGGATATCGAAAACGACCACCGCTACGACGGCCACGACCTGCTGAACCTGCGCCTGCGCCAGCGGCTTTCGGAAAAGCTGGAAGTCGGTTTGCGGGTTCACAACCTGGCGGATGTGGATTATGCCGAGCGGGCGGATTACTCGAGCCTGGGCGGTGGGGACCGCTATTTTATCGGCGAGCCGCGGAGTTTCTTTGCGGATATCAGCCTGGCGCTGTGATTTGTTGGGGCGTCCCTTGGGGGCCTGCTTTGCCGGTGCTAGTAAGGCAACTCAAAGCCGGTCCTGCTGCCGGGGAAGGGTTTCGGGACCTTCGCGTCGGCTTCAAGCTTCTTTTTGATCTGTTCAAATAGCCAGATAGAAATCCAATGCTGATGCGAAGGCGCTGGTACCGGCGGCTATTTGCCAGACCTTATGAGACAGGGATGTCGATTAGAGCGTACATGGACGTATTCACCGCGTGTCTGGCAAATAGCCACCGGTACCAGCGCCGCCACTGAATCACCTAATGATACAAAGTGGGAAAGGCCAACGAAAAAGGGCGAACACAAAGGTTCGCCCCAACGATCGAATCAAATCGAATGGATCAGGTCGCAGTGGCCGGGCAGAGGTGGAACTGTTCCATCATGATCTGCAGGCGCTTGCGCTGCATCTTCAGGCTGTATTCCAGCTCCTTGACGCGCGTACGGATGGCGGCGCTCTCCCACTTCGCCAGCAGGCGCTCGCGGGCGTTCTCGTAGCGGCGGGACTGCAATTCCTTCCACTCGTTCAGTGCCGCGGAAAAATCCTGGGCTTCCTTTTCCAGCAGTTCGCGCCAGCTCTCCCTGTGATTGGATTCCTGCAGCTTCTGCTCGGCGCGCTTGAATTGCATGGTGAGCATGGCGCGCTGGATGCGCATCGTGGGTACCGTCTTCAGGTTGCGCGCCAGGCCGAGCCAGCTGGCGGTCCTGATCAGCCACTTGGTCGGGTCCCACTGGTACCAGCGGATACCGTTGCGGTAATCGGTCTGGAAGATGTGGTGGTAGTTGTGGTAGCCCTCGCCGAAGGTGAAAAATGCCAGCAGGTCATTGTCCCGTGCCGTGTTTTCGTCCGTGTAGGGGCGGCGGCCCCAGATATGGGCGAGGGAGTTGATAAAGAAGGTGGTGTGGTGGTTCACCACGATACGCAGCACGCCCGCCAGCAACAGCATGCCGATCACGTCGCCGGTGAGCAGGCCCAGCAGCAGCGGCAGGCCCAGGTTCATGGCCAGGGTGATGGGGACATAGTGGTTGTGCTGCCACATGACGATCCTGTCGCGCTGCAGGTCCCGGGCGTTGCTGAAGTCCTCCCTGCCGCTGGGGTAGTCGCGCAGCATCCAGCCGATATGTGAAAACCAGAAGCCGCGCCGGGCGGAGTAGGGGTCCTGGTCGTTGTCGTCCACATGTCGGTGGTGGCGGCGGTGTCCGGAACACCAGACGAGGATGCTGTTCTGCAGCGCGGCGGCGCCGAAGAGGGCGAACAGCAGGCGCAGGGACCAGTGGGCCTCGTAGGTGCGGTGGGACCAGAGACGGTGGTAACCGGCAGTGATGGAGAAGCCGCACAGGGCGCCGATGACGGCGAAGGCCAGCCACTGGTACCAGTGGAAGCCCACCAGTACGCCGTACAGCGGCACCAGGGTCACTGCCGCCAACGCGGTGCTGGCAAAGAGGACGGTGGTAACCCAGATGCGCGGCGCGGTGGCCGGCTCCCGGGTTTCGTTAACTGATTTCATAGTACAACCTTTCTTGTGCGCTACAGCGGGTGGGCGGCCGGTTGGTCTTTGGCACCCACTGAACGATAGATGCTAACCGATCCACCGGTGCAAGGCACGCACCCCGAGTGTAGATTGAGACCGGTTTCCTGTAGTTGGTCACTGTCAGATCATCCTCTCATTCATGACTTTCTGCCTGATATTGGTGCAGGAGCAGGCTTTCTCGAGCCCTGTTGGTTCACACGTCTCGCTCCCGCAGTCGCCCGAGGCCGGCAGGCCCCCATTTTACTGCATCTGCAAAGTTGGCATGGCGGTTGCAGTAACCTGGGTGTGGGTCGAAAGGTCCACATTCCGGGAATCCATCACGGGGTTATGGCAACAGTTATTACTGCGTGACTTCCCGTTTTCTCTCATCATCGCTGATTCAGGCCCCGCATTGCGGGGCCTTTTTTTTATGTGCGCCAGGCATGGCGCGTAGCGCCGTGACTGGCG